>JBFMBG010000063.1:0-19233 GCA_040755215.1 Bacillota bacterium
TCCAGTGGAAAACCGGCCCTTCTTGTCGCGGCAGTTCTCTTAACGGTAGTATAGCATAAGTTTCGCCCTATTTTCATGATTAATGGGGAGAACGAATGTTCGTCATGGGCAACTCCTCAGAAAATAGAGGCACAGAGGCAACAGGCACAAAGGCACAAAGGGAAATATGCCTGCCTTAGGCCTCATTTTCATTATTAATGGAGAGAACGAATGTTCTCATGGGGAACTCCCTCGAAAATAGGTTAACCGCAAAGACGCAAAGAACGCAAAGACATAATTATAGGGAGCAAGGTTTATCTGAAAAACGGTAATTTTCATCTCTTTATGGAGTAAACAAACGTTCCAAAAGGGAACTCCCGGAAACTTCCGGTTCCCGCTGTTAATCTCCTTGTGGTTGAAAAGTTAAATCAGGTTGCGCTTTTGGAGGACGTCCAGAACGGCGCCGATCGCTTTGTCACCGTCTTCGGCCCGGTAGAAGGTGGTGTTGCGGGCAAATTTAGGGCTGAACACCTTGACCACCCGCGTTGCCGAGCCCTTCAGGCCGACGCTTCCTTCCTCGATTTCCAGGTCGGCGGGGCCCCAAACCGGGAAGATAAGCTTTTTGGCCCGGATGATCTCCCGCATTGAGAGCGGCGGGGGGTTGTTGATGTCCCTGACCACCGTAACCAGGGCGGGCAGTCCCAGCTCAACTTCCTCGACGCCGTTTTCCACCAGCCGCTCTGCGCGCACAAAGCCGTCCCCGACGGACAGCCGGCGGACGAAGGTGATCACCGGGAAATTGAGCAGGGTGGCCGTCATCGGCCCTGTTTGCCCGGTTTCCCCGTCGGTTGATTTTTCCCCGGCCAGGATGAGATCAACGGGGCCCAGCTTACGCAGCGCGGCGGCTAAAACGCGCGCGGTGGCGATGGTGTCGGAGCCTGCAAAGGCGCGGTGGGAGAGTAAAACCCCCTGGTCGGCGCCGCGGGCGGCCGCCTCCTGGAGAACTTTTTGCGCTGAGCCGGGTCCCATTGACAGGGCGGTAACCTTCGTCCCGGGGCGCGTTTTCTTGATTTGCACCGCCGCGTAGAGCGCGTGTTCGTCTAAGGGGTTCATTACCGTATCAGATGCCTCGCGAATCATGGTCCCGGTTTCGGGGTTCAGGCGCGCGCTGGTAGTGCCGGGCACCTGTTTGATCAGCACGGCAACGTGCATGGAAAAATCACCCTGCTTTCCAAAAGCACCTCAAGAACGGGGCAAAGGGGGTGTGTTTACGGAGTGCCGGCTCTTTTCTTTATAAAGCTTGTTCGACATTTTTATTTATTATCCTGCCGGCAGAAAAATTGTCCTCCGGAAAGGAGAAAAAGTGCCCGTCGCCGAATAAAGAAAAAGGCGGCCGGAGGAATGGTTTTTTAAGAGGAGGTCTTAAATTTGGAACGGTTTCGCAAATATATGGGTAAGGAAATTGATCTGGAGAATGTAAAAAATGCGGATCGCTTAAATGCTTTCGGGGTAAGTTGCACCTATTTGCCGGATCCCTCCGAGGAATTCGATGAGTTTGAATTCCGCACCGGTTTTAACGGAGAACACAATATTATCCTCACGGTGGCCGTCGAAATGGGGAAAATCAAAAGAGTAATGTTTAGCGCCGCCGATGAAGAAGATCCTGATGTGCTGAGGAGTCTGCCGCAGGCCCGGTTAGACGGCCTGCTGGCCAAAAAGGGTGAACTGCTGGACGAGTTCTTTCAATATATATGCAAGACCTGAGCGGACCCGCCACTGTAAGTGGGGAGCGTTTGTTTAATTTTTAAACCCTGGGGCAATACCCGGTACAGCCCGCAAGGGATGAGCAGGTCTGCTGCCGGTTGAAGGCAGGACCGGGCTCAAAGCAATCCTGGCGAAACCGGGTGCCGCTCTGGGAAGGCGCAAACAAACGCAGTGATCTGCGAGCCAGGAGACCTGCCTGTTGCGGCCACCCGCTGGATGATGGTAAAGTCCACGGCTATGCAAGTTAGCTGTGGGCTTTTATTTTTAACGAAGAGGAAAAGGCAGCTCTCTTTGACCTGAATATGCTGATCAATACATACAACGGGAGGGTTTTGGCGGGGGAGTGGGTCCGGGAAAGGCTAAGGGGGCGGGGACTCTCCGTTACCGGGCTCATTCCTCTGCAAACGGATACTGCCCTTGTCATCGGCACAAAAAATGAACAAAACCTGGCGGGCTTAAACCTGGACCCAAAAACCCGTTTAATTTCCCGGGTCCGGGCACTGGGATTTCGCCGGGTCTGCCTCATTCCTGCGGAGGTTGTCCACGTCCCGGATTGGGCGGATCTGCGCTGCCGGTTCGGGTGTGCACTTTACGGGAAACCCGCCTGCCCGCCGGACAGCCCTTCTCCCCGGAAGACGAGGGACCTCCTCAAGAACTGTACGACGGCTTTGCTTTTGGAAGGAGAGCCTCCTGCCGGAGCCTTCCAGCGGCGTGTCCTGCGGGCGGAAAAAGAGGCCTTTGCGGCGGGTTTTTACAAGGCTTTTGCCTTCTGGGCGGGTCCCTGCGCCCTCTGCACACCTTGCGCGCCGGGAGGCGTATGCGGCAACCCGCGGCAGTCCGGGCCCTCGATGGAGGGGGCGGGGATCGACGTATTTGCATCCGTCCGGCGGGCGGGGCTTTCGCTGCGGACTTTGCCTGGCCCGGGTGACTTCGTCAAGTATTTTGCCCTGGTGCTTTTGGAGTGACGCAAAGGGTAAATATTCAGTTGAAACCAATCACTGTGGCCCGCTGGCGGGTTAACTGAAGAATTAGCGCAAAGGTGACCGGAAGTGAGGCGGGAAAGTGAAAATTCTTTTGCTGGAGCACCCGCGGGAGATCTACCCCGAGCGGTGCAACGACGTGGCCAATACGCCCCTGTCCTCATGCTTGCTTACCGGCTATACGGCCGCCGTGTTGCGCCGGCAGGGGTATGCGGCAGAGATCGTGGAGGGGTACCTGGACGGGCTCTCCTACGAAGCAATTGCGGAAAGTGGCTGCCTTCGGTCCGGCGGTTCTGGGCGTCCACCTGGTGTATCAGTGGAAGGCCGATCAGAAAATCTTTGGTTTTCTTCAAAAACGGGAGGTGTACCTTTATGCTATATTATCCTTTCTACGGGCAGGGTTCTTGCTGGCGGGGGCGGAATCGGGAGAATATTGCCGAAGAAATAGACGGCATTATTTCTGAACGGGGAAAAAAGAATAAGTTCAGCAAAGTAGCCGTTTTCGATTTCTTTAAAAACCGCGTTGCCTGCGGTACTCCGCGCAAATGGCCTGCCGGTTGCTGAAGAAACCCTTTTAAGAGGGTTCGCCACCCTCGCCAGGCTCCACATTAATCACCTGGCAATTTCCGCATCAGATTCCGGGCGTTGGCAACAGCGTAGCCGTGGAAGTCGTTATTAAAGTACACGTACACGTCCAGGCCCGCTGCCGACCATTCTTTAACTTCCCGGGCCAGCTCATTTATTTCTTCTTTTGAGTAAGCAGAGCCGAACATGGCCTGCGGGCCGTGCATTCTTACGTAAACAAAATCAGCGGTCACGGCTTTGGCCTTGGGGTAGCGGGCGGAATCGGCAATCACCCAGGCGGCGTTATATTCCCGCAAAAGTTCGTACACTTCCCGGCAGCACCAGCTTTGGTGCCGGAACTCAAAAGCGAAGCGAAGTTCGCGGCCCGGTCCGAATTTGCCGCCCGCCTCGGACTCACGGCCCGGCCCGGCAGTGATCAGCTCCAGAAATTCCCGGAGGATTTGCACCTCTCCATCCTTTGCCGGAAAGCCTGGCGGAAATTGAAACAAAACTGGCCCAAGTTTTTCCTGGAGATGCCGGGCGGACTCGATAAACTTTGCCCATGCCTCCTGAACCCCTTGCAGCTTTTTGACGTGCGTGATAAACCGTGAGGCTTTGACGGCAAAAACGAACCCGGCCGGCGTTTCGCTGTACCATTTGCAGTACGTTGACGGGCGCGGCAAATGGTAAAATGAGTAGTTTACTTCGGTGGTCAAAAAATGCCGGACGTAATACGGGAGCCTTTCTTTTGCCGGCAGGCCGGCGGGGTAAAACAACTGCTGCCAGTGCCCGTAAGTCCACCCGGACGTGCCGATCCATATTTTCCCCCGGGAATAACCTTGCTTTGTTTTCATTCTCAGAATCCGCCTTCGCCTTTTGCTTAATGTTTCGGGGTAATTACCCGCTCCGGCCTATTTTCGTTTTATTCTTTACATTTTATTATTTCAGAACGCATTTGTCAGCAACTTTTTATCGGCTATCGGCTCTATCGCAGCCGCACAAAATGAAAAATTGACCGGTATTGCCATTAATTTGACAGGTTGTTATTATATAATTAATCATTAAAGACCCATTCCTTGGCGGGAAAGAGAATCCTGGAATTAAGGCAGGGCTGATCTTTCGGAAATTGCAGAGCCGTCAGGAAGTTAACAATGTGCTGATGTGGAGATTTGCTTTACAGAGCGGCATATGCTGGACCTCCAGACTTTGTTTAATAATTTCGAAGAAGAAGTGTGGGGAAAATAAACGAAGCAATTGTGCTGTTCCGGCTTTCCGGAAGAAGCACGGGTGCGGGGGTTTTTTGCCAGAAGATGCAGCTAAGAAATAAGTTGGAAACCACCCACGTAAAATAGCATGGAACCTAAAAAATAAAACAGGCCATCCTGCTTGCAACTATCGCATTTTAGAGCAGGCAAGGAAAAGGTGAGAAAAATTTTAAAAAATAAACCTTTGGTAGAGGCAATTTTCGAACTGCGATGGGAGCTTCAAGAACCCGTCCCAGGGATCAAAATTGATCCTCACTATAAACTGCTATTTTAGCAAAATTAGGATTCCTCCAAAGGATTTCTCATTACCGAAGCTTGCCATCGCCATTTGAAGCTGATTCGTCTTCGGTACTTCCCCAATTTGAGCCTGTGAGCAGGACTTCTTTTGGAGATGAAATAAAAGAGATTTTCTTGGCAGAAGCTTTGGAAGGGGACATAGTAATTCGGGTACCGCCGGTAAGTGAAGGTACTATCAGAGTGAAAGTAAAGAGTATAGAAAGGGCTGTCCCCCGGGTTATCGAGCCAGAGGAGTTTTAGTCATGGAGAAAGATTATCCCTGGTATTCCTTAGTAGACGGTGCCGAAACTATTTTGCAAGGGGATTTTATCCATGAATGCCCCGTGCTAATCCCCCCGTCAGAATTTTCTGTTGGTGATGAAATATGAGGTAAGCATTGTTAATTATAATGTTGTTGTGATGAGCCAATCGTGCGCTCTTGTTCAAGGCAAAATAGACCTGGTGCTTGTCTGTCCTGTGTGGCCCTTAAGTGAATTCGAAAATAGAAGCGATTTCTTTAAAAGCAAGCGAGGTTAAGAGGCATTGAGGCAGGGTAATGTTCCAGGATATCATCTATATAAACAAAGGTGAAATCGAAGGATTTCAGCAAACTATTTGGTAGTTGATTTTCGTTCTGTTTATGGCATCCCTTTTACTTTTCTTTTTCAGTTAGTTCAAAAAAAGGGGAAGCGATTGCGCTTGTTGTCCCCATACAGGGAACACTTATCCCAGTCCTTTGCGCGGTTCTTTAGGAGAGTTGGTTTACCAGTTGATATACCTCCGTTTAAATAGCAAGCGCACTCCCCAGCCGTTTCTGGTTCGATGACTCCTGGAAATGGAAGAGGAAATGGACGTGTGTGACAAGAAGTCCAGTAAAAGGAAGTCTTCACTATGAGCAAGGCACAGCCGATTTGCGAAGGGCAGATCCTTACCGGCCCTCTCTTTAACGAGCCCATGCGGGTAGAGACTGTGTACGCCAGTGGTCCTGATACGTGGGTTGCCGGCCTGGTGGGAATCCGGTCGGAGCGCTTCCGCAAAGTTACGCTGACCTTCCGCGATCTCGATAGTCTTACAATCCTGGAGACAAGGCACACCTACAAAGGTGACGGGAACCTTCTCCGGCTGGGGCTGCAGGCCTATTCCCTCGGCATCGCCTACGAGTTCGACCCCTACTTCGGTCTCTCCGTTTCCAAAGTGGACCCGCTGCCGCACCAGCTCGAGGCGGTCTACGACTACTTGCTGAAACTGCCGCGGGTGCGGTTTCTTCTGGCTGACGACGCCGGGGCCGGCAAAACAATTATGGCCGGCCTGCTCATCCGCGAGCTTGAACTGCGCGGGCTCGCCGAAAGGATCCTGATTGTCTGCCCCGCCAACCTCTCCTTCCAGTGGCAGCGCGAGCTGAAGGAGAAGTTCGACGAGAAGTTCTTCGTGCTCAAGGGGTATGACATCCGCGATCAGTTTGGGCTGAATCAGTGGCTGGAGCATAACCGGATCATCACCTCCCTGGACCTCGCCAAGCGGAAGGAGATTCTGCCCGGGTTGCGGCAGGTCCACTGGGACCTCGTCATCGTCGACGAAGCGCACCGCCTGTCCGCGGCGGACGAGACCCACAAAAGCCTGCGCTATAAGTTGGGCGAGCTCCTGCGGGATACGGCGGATCACCTCCTCCTGCTCACCGCCACGCCTCATAAGGGTGATCCGTTGAATTTCAGCCTCTTTCTGCAGCTCCTCGACGCGGACGCCTATGCGGACGTACGGTCCATCCGGGAAGCGATGGACCGGCGGCGGGCGCCTTTTTACCTGCGCCGCACCAAGGAAGCGATGGTTTACTTTCCCGAGCGCCGGCCGGACGGCGCCTGGGTTGCCGAGAAAATCTTCACCAAACGAATCCCCCATACGGTGGACTTCCAGATCGACGGGGCGGAGTTTGCTCTCTACCGGGAGATCACACGGTTTGTGAAGCAGCAGAGCACGAAAGCGGCGGCGCAAGGGGACGACCCGCGCGCCCGCGCCGTCGGTTTTTTGATGTCCCTCTACCAGCGCCGGCTGGCCTCAAGCACTTACGCGATCCGGCACTCCCTCGAGAACCGGGCAAAGCGCCTGGAAGAGGGATTAAAGCGGGCCCAGGAGCTCGCCCGGCAGGCGCCTCCCGATCTTCCCGATCCGGAAGACCTGGAAGAAATGGAGGAAAGTGAGCGCGAACGCCTGGAAGAGATTTTGGAGGCCGTCACACTCGCCGGCAACGCTCAGCAGGTGCGGGAAGAAATTGAGGAACTCCGGCGATTGGCCGGCCAGGCCCGGGTCGTCGAAAACTCGGGCACGGAGGCGAAACTCTCCAGGCTGAAGGAACTCCTCCACGCGGAAGGGTTCTTCGACCATCCCGAAAAGCGCCTGCTCATCTTCACCGAGTTCAAGGACACGCTGGACTATCTGGTGGACCGGCTCAAGTCCTGGGGTTTGGGCGTGGGTTGCATTCACGGCGGGATGAAACCTGGCTCGCGCGACGAGCCGGGGACTCGTCTCTTTGCCGAGCAGCAGTTCCGGGAAGGAACGTTCCAGATTCTGGTCGCTACCGAAGCGGCCGGCGAAGGCATCAACCTCCAGGTCTGTAACATCCTCTTCAACTACGATATTCCCTGGAATCCGAACCGTCTCGAGCAGCGGATGGGCCGCATCCACCGCTACGGACAGCGGAAGAACTGCCTTATTTTCAACTTCGTGGCCACGAACACAATTGAGGGGCGTGTGCTCCAGCGGCTGCTGGACAAACTCCAGGAGATCCGCGATGCTCTGGATGACGATGCGGTCTTTAACGTGGTCGGCGAGATTCTTCCCGCGGCCCACATCGAGCGGGTGCTGCGCGATTACTACGCCGGAAGGCTGGGGGACGCCGACCTGGAGGAACGGCTGCTCAGGAACGTGGACGAGAAGGAGTTTCGCGCCATCTGCCAGAACGCCCTCGAAGGGCTGGCCGCCAAAAAACTCAACCTGGAGATGCTGATCGAGCGGCGCGCCCGCGCGCAGGAGCGGCGCGTCGTTCCCGAGACCATCGCCCGGTTCATCCGGGAAGCGGCCGGGTTCGTCCCGTTTGAACTGAAAACCTTTGCGCGCCTTCCGCACACGTTCGAGCCGGGAAAAACGCCGCCGGTTCTGCGGCGTTACGAAAAAGACCCGGACTGGAAGCTCCCGGCGCTGGCAGCCAGGTATCCGCGCTGTTCCACCGATCGTGAAACGGCGCAAGACAACAACCTGGAGTGGGTTACCCCGGGCCACCCCCTGTTCGAGGTCATCCGGCGGCACACCTATGCGCAGGCCCTGGACGTCTTCGGGAAAGGGGCCGCCTTCTATTCGCTCTGGCACGAGAAACCCGCGCGCATCGATTTTTACCAGGCCCGGGTAGTCGACGGCCTGGGCCGAGTGATCCACGAGCGGCTGTTTGCCGTGGAAATTTCGGAAAGCGGGCCGCCCCGGCTCCAGGAGCCCGGCGTTCTCGGAAACTTCACTCCGGCGGAAGCCCCGGACGACCTGCCGTCTGTGGCGACGTTTCCCGAGGCGAGCGCCTGGCTCCATGAGCACGCGTTGATCCCTTTTTTGGAAGAGACCCGCCAGGAGCGCCTGGCGGAGGTGGAGCGCATTGCAAAGCACGTGGAGCTCTCGCTGACGGAGCTCATCCAGCGGGCGGACGAAGAAATCGGTCGGGCGGCGGCCGAGGTCGAGCAGAAAGTCCCCGGTGCCGAAGGCCGGCTGGCCCAGGCCGAGAATCGCCACGCCGAGCTGTTCGACCGCCGGGAACGGCGGCGAAAGGAACTCGACCAGGAACGGGCGCTCTCCCTTCAGGCCGTGGAACGAATCACCAGCATCCTCGTGCTGCCCCATCCGGAGCGCGAAACGCCTGAAGTCCGGCGCCTGCAGCCCGATTTCGAAACCGAGGCTACCGCCATGCGGGTGGTCATGGAGTACGAGCGTTCCCAGGGCCGGCAGGTCTACGACGTCCACGAGAAAAACCTGGGTTACGACGTCACCAGCCTGGACCTGAACTCCGGCGAACTGCGTCTCATCGAGGTCAAGGGCTTAAGCGGGGCGACCGGCACCATCCTGCTCACCCCCAACGAACGCCGCGTGGCCGAGGACCGGCGCGATTGCTACTGGCTCTACATCGTCACCAACTGCAGCACCGCGCCGCAGCTCCAGGAGCCAATCAAGGACCCGGCCCGGTTTCCGTGGCATGAGGTGACTAAAGTGGCCCACTACTATTTGTCGGTAGACGCGCTGACCCGGCCCATGCGGGTGCGGGAGGAAGAAGTACTCTACGGGAGAAAAGAGGAGACCTGATTGATGATCCCCAAGGAATGCAAGCGGCTGGCCGAAGTCGATTTCCCCATCGCCATCGTATCCAGGCACGCGGTGCGGGAGAAGTCCATCCGGCAAGGGCATCCTTCGACGTTGCATATATGGTGGGCGCGGCGGCCGTTGGCCTCGTGCCGGGCAATGCTCCTTGGACTGCTATGGCCGGACCCATGTGATCCGCACTGCCCGGAGGGATTCAAGCAAAAGGCGCTACAGCTCCTGCCGTCCGTTCAGGGAAAGGTCGGCCCTACCAATAAGGACCTGCGGAAAGCCCTCTTGAAATTCATCGGCGACTTCGCCAACTGGGACCTGTCCACCAATCCCAACTACCTGGAAGTCAGCCGCGAACTCGTAAAGGCAGCTTACGGTGAGGAGCCGCCGCTCGTTGTGGATCCGTTTGCGGGGGGCGGATCAATTCCGTTGGAGGCGCTTCGGCTAGGCTGCGACGCCTTTGCCAGCGACCTCAACCCCGTGGCCTGCCTGATCCTGAAGGTCATGCTGGAGGATATCCCGCGGCATGGTCCGGAACTGGCCGAAGAGTTGCGGCGCGTGGGGGCAGAGATCAAGCAGCGGGCTGAGAAGGAACTGGCGGAGTTCTACCCGAAGGACCCCGACGGCGCGACGCCCATCGCCTACCTCTGGGCGCGGACGGTGCGGTGCGAGTCGCCCAACTGTGGCGCGGAGATCCCGCTCGTTCGATCGTTCTGGCTTTGCAAGAAAGCCAACCGCAAGCGGGCGCTGCGTTACAAGGTTGTGCGACCCAAGGACGGGGTGCAAGACGTGGAGTTCGAAATCTTCGAGCCGAAGGCCGAGAAGGAAGTTCCCAATGGCACGGTCACACGCGCCAAAGCTACGTGTTTGGTCTGCGGAGCAGTTTTGCCACCCGATCGGGTGCGGGCGCAACTGGCCGGGCAACGCGGCGGTGCAGATGTGGTGTTTGATGAGCATGGGCAGCGGATCGGCGGAGCGCGTCTGCTGGCCGTGGTAACGTTAAAACCCGGCGAACAGGGGCGCTTCTACCGCCTGCCTGTTGAACGCGATTATGAAGTGGTCTGGAAAATGCAAAAAAGACTCCAAGCGATCCTTGACGACTGGGAGCGCAGCGGTAAGAAGAGTCTTTGCCCTGTACCGGATGAGCCGCTGCCATTAGAAAGGCAAAAAGGCAGCTCTGGGTTTAGAGTGTTGCTTTATGGTATGCAAACCTTTGGTGATCTCTTCACGGCACGCCAAAAGGTAGCACTTATAACGTTGTGCAAATTGATCTCTATGTGCGATACACTAATAAGTCCATTACTCGGGTTTGCCATAAGTAAGCAAGCTGATTTCAACTCTAGTCTCTCACGCTGGGCAAATCATATGGAGAAAAGCGTCGCAACCTTTGGACGGCAAGCTTTGCCTATCCTTTGGGATTGGGGTGAAGTGGTACCAATATTCCAGGCATCGGGTGCTTTTGAAGTAGCAATCGACTGGATTGCTAATGCCTCAGCGAATATGCAGCCTATTTTTCGTCATGAAGGTCAAGTTGAAGTAGCGGATGCGTGTGCATCCCCGTTACCAGATGAAACATGTTCAATTTGGTTCACTGACCCCCCTTATTACGATGCGGTTGCATATGCAGATCTTTCAGATTTCTTTTTTGTTTGGCTTAAACGGGCACTGCCAAGAAATTCACTCCTGCGCGATCCATTTGATCCGACGAATCCATTGACGCCCAAGGAACGTGAGGCAATACAGGATCCCCATAGAATTACCCGTGATAAGCCGAAGGACCGCCGATTTTACGAGGACGGGATGGCAAAAGCTTTCTGTGAGGGTCGTCGAATCCTATGTGCTGATGGCATAGGTTCTGTCGTTTTTGCGCACAAGACAACTGAAGGCTGGGAGGCTCTCCTTTCTGGTATTATTCAAGGTGGATGGACGGTTATAGCTGCCTGGCCTATTGCTACCGAGAAACCTCAGAGAATGATTGCGCGCGATTCCGCTGCCCTGGCTACCAGCGTTCACCTCGTCTGTCGCCCCCGGCCCGTGGATGCGCCCGTTGGCGATTGGGCGGACGTTCTCCGTGAACTGCCCCGGCGCGTCGGCGACTGGATGGAGCGGCTTCAGGGCGAGGGCATTCGCGGCGCGGACCTGGTCTTTGCCTGCATCGGTCCGGCACTGGAGATATTCAGCCGCTACAGCCGGGTCGAAACTGCCGATGGCCGCGAGGTAAAGCTGGCGGAATACCTGGAGAAGGTGTGGGAAGTCGTTGGCCGTACCGCTCTGGAGCAGGTCCTGGGCACGGCGGAGGCCCGGGCCTGCAACGGCGCCGCCGGCGCCCTGGAAGAAGACGCACGTCTTACGGCCCTCTTTCTCTGGACGTTGCAAAGCACGAACGGCGATTCAGCTAAAGACGCCGGCGATGAGAACGATGAGGAAGACATCCTTGACGAGGACGATGAGGAAGAGGCGGCACCGCCCGGCAGACCAAGGGGGTACAGCCTGGTCTTTGATGTCGTGCGCCGCTTCGCGCAGCCTTTGGGAATCAATTTGCCCAGATGGGAAGGACGGATCATCGAAACAAAGAAGGGTGTCGTCCGCCTGCTTACCGTAGCTGAGCGGGCCAGGCAGCTCTTCGGAAAAGACGGGGCGCGGGTCGCGGCCGAACGCCTGGAAAGGAGCGGTGCAGGCGGATATTTGCAGCTGAGATTTTTTGAGGAGTCCGAAGCTGGCGCTTCGCCCGGGGCGAAGAGCCGCAGGAAGAAGGTTGGCAGCGGGATCTCTGAGGAGGCGCTTGAGGTTCAACCGGAAGCCACTACGCTGGACCGGGTCCACATGGCCATGCTTTTGCAAGCCGGCGGCCAGACCAATGCGTTGCGGGCATTATTAAAAGCTGAACAGGAACGAGGCCCCGACTTTCTGCGCCTGGCCAATGCGCTCTCCGCCCTCTACCCGAGGGGCAGCGAGGAGAAACGGTTGATCGATGCGATGTTACTGGCAGTGCCGAGGTGATCATTCATGAAAATGAGAGGCTGTAAGGACTGTTATTAGGGGCATTTTCAAGACTGAAGTTTCTGTATGAATCAGCATGTAAGGACCGTGTACTGTTAATTCATTACCATGGTGGCGTGGTAGAAAGAATGGGTATGAAAATAACCTCTCAAGCGATTTGGCAATTGGCTGGCGGACCAGTCTCCCGTTCGTATGCGGACATTTTCTTGAAGTATGGCGTAGGTCTGATTGGCCCTGGAGATGCAGGTCCCTGGAAACCAGAACGTGACGATAGCGAGTTCGAAGGAAGCTTCGTACGGCGCTTTGCCAGTGAGGTCAAGGTTGGGGACATCTTCCTGTTGCGTACAGGTATTTCTACAATCCGCGCGCTAGGAATTGTGGCCAGTGAGTATATGTACCTGAACCAGTTCGACGACGTTAATGGCTGGGACCTACAACATGCACGGCGTGTGCGCTGGAGCGAGCTGCCCGCGGAATACGACTTCGGGGGGCCGGTTTTTGGTGCAAACCCACCCAGATTTTCAGGGGTGCAAGACGAGCGAGTCCTAGATTACGTTCACCGGTACATCAATTCACCACCCACGCACTGGCAGTCGGTAGAACTGCCGCCACTACCAGCGGAAGAACCGCCCCTGGACGAGGTTCCGGAACGGCTGCGCGGTATCGTTGGTGAGGCACAGGATCTTCATCCCCTGCTCTGGGACCGTGAACGTTTTGGTGCCCATCCGAGCGAAGACGAAATCATCACTCATTTTGTCGTGCCGTTTTTTCGTGCACTGGGATGGCCGCCGGAGCAAATCGCAGTAAAGTGGCGTTCCATCGATGTAGCGGTTTTTCGTGTTCTGCCGAGAACTCCCGCGAACTGTCAGTTCGTGATTGAGGCGAAACGACTGGGCGCTGGCGTTGAAGGGGCTTTGGAGCAGGCCAAGGAGTACGTTGAAACTCTTGGGATTCAGCGGGACTTGGTTGTGACCGACGGCATCCGTTACCGAATTTACACCTGTCAGAAAGACTACAAACCTGTGGCGTATGCTAATCTCGTTCACTTAAAGAAATCCGCAGCGGAAATTTTCAATCGCCTGAAAAGACCATAGGGAGGGGTTGCTTATGGAACCCTGGTATAAAGTCGTCACTCCCCGCCGGGAGGTTCGCGAGGGCCGGTCGTTCAACCCGGACGAGTTTGCCATTGCGCTTGAGCAGGTCGTGGCCGGGACTGCCCCGCCGGATTACTGCGATCCGGCTCAGTTCTTTTCCCGCACCTGCTTCACCCGGGCGCTGCGCGAACATGCGGGGATGGTTCTCCGCAGGCTGGCGGGGAAAACGGAAAACACCTCCCCGGTCCTTACGTTGATCACGCAGTTCGGCGGCGGCAAAACGCACACGCTGACGGCCCTTTACCACCTGGCGAACAGCGGGAAGAAAGCAGCGGGTTACGCCGGGGTCTCCGGCCTTTTGAAGGATGCCGGTCTTCCATCCGTTCCCCGGGCCCGGGTGGCGGTGTTCGTGGGCAATGCGTGGGACCCGCGGGAAGGGCGGGAAACACCGTGGATCGACATCGCCAGTCAACTGGCGGGCGACAGAGGGGTCGAGGCGCTGGGGAAAGCCGCAATGACCGCCCCGCCGGGGACGGAGGCCATCGCGCGCGTTTTCCAGGCCGCGGAAGCGCCCGTATTAATCCTTTTCGATGAGGTCCTTAATTTTGTTAACCGGCACCGGGGGATGGCCGAGCAATTCCATGCGTTCATCCAAAATCTGACCGTTGCCGCGACCGGCACCACGCATGGCGCGGCGGTTATCAGCCTGCCGCGCAGCCAGGTGGAGATGACCGACTGGGACCTTCAGTGGCAGGAGAGGATTACCAAAGTGGTGCGGCGCGTGGCCAGGGACCTGATTGCCAACGACGAGACCGAAATCAGCGAAGTCGTCCGCCGGCGGCTCTTCGAAGACCTGGGGAGCGAGCGGATCAGGAAGAACGTGGCCAGGACCTTTGCCGACTGGTGCTTCGAACGCAGGGCGCAGCTCCCGCCGGAATGGACGGCTGTAGACGCGGCCGCCACCGAAGCGAAAGCCAGGGAATTCCTCCGCAGCCGGTTCGAGGCCTGTTATCCGTTTCACCCGGCGACGCTGTCCGTCTTCCAGCGCAAGTGGCAGGCGCTTCCCCAGTACCAGCAGACCCGCGGCACGCTGGCGATGCTGGCCCAGTGGATCTCCATCGCCGCTGCCGAAAGCTTCAAGAAAGCGCGGACGGAGCCGCTGATTACCCTGGGGTCGGCGCCGCTTTACGATCCCTGGTTCCGGAGCGTGGTCCTCGGGCAGCTTGGCGAGTCCCGCCTGGTGGCCGCCATCGATGCGGATATTGCCGGCGAGCAGGCTCACGCGCGGGCTCTGGATGCCGACACAAAGGGGCCGCTCCGCGACATCCACCGCCGGGTGGGCACGGCGATCCTCTTCGAGTGTTCGGGAGGGCAAACCGAAAAGGTCGCCCACCTGCCGGAGCTGCGCTTCGCCCTCGGCGAACCGGAGGTGGATACGACCTCCATCGACAATGCGGCGTTCGCCCTGGAGCACAAGTCTTATTTCATCCGGAAAGTGGGCTCGGATGGCTTCCGGATCAGCCACCAGTTTACGATCAAGAAGGTTGTGAACGACCGGCGGGCGTCGCTGGACGAGGAAACCGAAATCAAACCGGCCGTTCGGAGGCTCGTGGAGGACGAGTTCCGCCGCGGGGCCGGCATTCCCGTTGTATCGTTCCCCCGCGATGGGACGGAGGTCCAGGACACGCCCAAATTAACCCTGGTGGTCGTCGATCCCGAAAACGAGTGGGCGGGCGGCGGCCCCCTCCGGGAGCAAATTGCGGAATGGACGAAACAGCGCGGGAAATCCCCGCGGCTGTACCCCGGTTCCCTGGTCTGGTGCGTGAAAAAGCCGGGGAGAGACCTCCGCGAGAAGGTCGAGCTGTGGCTTGCCTGGAAGCGGGTGGCGAGGGAAATCGCGGATGGAACGCTGGGCGGCGAATTTGACCGGTCGGAGAGCGCCGGCCTCCAGACGAAAGTTGCGGACGCCCGGGAAGCGGCCAAAGACGAGGTATGGGGCGGTTACCGGTACGCGGTCATTGCGGATCACCACGAACCGGACGGCCTTAAGGTGATTGACCTGGGGGCGGGGCATTCGAGCAGCAGCGAGACCCTCTGCGGGCGGGTGATCACGGCTTTAAAGTCCCACGCCCTTTTGAATGAATCTGTGGGCGCCGGGTATCTTGAACGGAACTGGCCGCCGGCGCTTAAAGCGTCCGGGGCGTGGCCGCTGGCCGGTTTACGCCAGAGCTTCCTGAACGGATCGCTGACGCGTCTTTTGGACCCCGACGCCGTCCTGCGGACTAAGATCGTCGAGTTCGTTGGCAAAGGAGACTTCGGACTCGCCTCCGGTCAGAGAACTGACGGGACTTATGAGCGCATCTGGTTCCAGGAACCTGTCCCACCGGAGGAGGTCGCCTTCGAGGCCGGTGTATTCTTGCTCACGAGGGCCAGGGCTCAGGCGTTGAAAGCAGGAGTAGAGCAGGTGCCCGGGCCCCCGGCAGGACCTGAATCACGTCCTGAATCAGGGCTCAAACCAGGCCCCGGATCAGGTTTCGAACCAGGCCTGGGGCCGGAGTCCCGTCCCGACGAACCCGAACCCCAGCCGGAGCCTGCGCCTGGCGACCGGACAAGGGCCATTCGTCTCGCGGGGACTATCCCGCCTGAGGTCTGGAACCGTCTGGGGACGAAGATTATCCCTAAGCTCAAGCAGGGCTCTGACCTGAAGGTTGGCGTAGAATTCTCCTTGACTATCGACAGCAGCTCTGCCGGCAGCCTTGTGCGTGAGCTCCGGCAGATCCTGGACGACCTCGGCCTGGCGGATAAAGTCCAGATTCGGGACATTTGATGCATAGACAGATTGGCGGTTCTACGAATTTGTTGCCATATCTTTACAGTTGGGTTACCGGCGGGTTATAATAGAAGTGGGATTTGATATGATTAATCACTCCCTGGATAAAATTCTGGATAAAAACACTCAAAACATATGCACTAAACTGGCCGGCACCGGTTTAGGGAAGGCATTTTACCTCGCCGGGGGCACCGGTTTGGCGCTGCAAATCAGGCACCGCCGCTCCCTTGATCTGGATTTTTTTCAAAAAGGAGAAAAAGAAGAAGTTCCTTTTCGGAAAATAGGCAGTGAAATTAAGCGTAGTTTCGGTGAAAAGGACGCAAAACTTGAATTGCGGCAAACCGACCAGGCAGCCTGGGAAATTCAAGGTGTAAAAGTAACTTTTCTGGCTTACCCGTTTCCGCTTGTTGATCGCCTTGTCGACGGAAGTTTTCTCTCGCCCGGTTTAAAAGGAATCTTTCTGGCCGCTCCTCGGGAAATAGCCCTGATGAAGGCGTATACAATCGGACGGAGGGCTACTTTTCGAGACTACGTGGATTTGTATTTTCTGCTGAAAAAAGGCCTGGTCACCCTTGATGAGATTACTCGCCTGGCGGCCGAAAAATTTACTGTGGGCGGGGAGCGGGTTTTTTCCGCCCGGTTGTTTTTAGAACAACTGGTTTATACCAAAGATATTGAAGATAAAGAGATAGCCGTAAATTTAATTCTGGAGGAGCAGGTGAGCCCCAGGGAAATAGAAGATTTCTTAAAGGCTCAGGTTCGCCGGTACCTGAAGCAAAAAACAAATTCCACCCCCGCCCGGCCGCCGGATTTCCCGGGAGGTGTTCGCCGTTGAAGCTGCCGTCTTCTTTTGCCTCCCTTTTTCACAATTATGTTTTTGACACCATCGATGCGGACCGGCACGCCGGCTTTGTAATTAAAACCGTTCTCGCCCGGGGAACCTGGGAGCAAATCATGTGGCTGTTTGAATACTACGGGGCGGAGAAGGTGCGGGAAGTTTTTTTGGACGATTACTACGGGTTGCAGACGTTGCCGGAAAGTACGCGCCGGCTTTGGGAACTGCTTTTTGTCGACGGCGGGGATCCATCACGGCAAAAACCCCGGCCGAAAGAAGAAGACCCCGTAGCCAGGTGGCGCGGCCGCCGGCTGGCAGACCGGTAAGGAAGCCGGTGAACTTTTTGGGATAGAAGAATTTGGAGCGGTTAGTTTTTGGAACGTTCGTCGAAAACGCCGGGGCAGAGATTGAGATTCTTCCTGTCTCAATTTTTTGGAAAAACAACAGGTGGTTAATTTTCATCATATTAAGTCCTGATCGGCAATCCTTCCGAAAAGTTTTACTGAAGAAGTTTAACCCTTTCTTTTTACTAACTCCCCGTACAGCTCCGGCCTTCTCCCCGCCAGGAAAAAGCTGTGCCGCATGGAGGCGGATTCTCTTCCCCTGATCGTGTTGATGAGGGCGGGGTCAAGATCCGCAATCAGCAGGTCCTCCCGGCCGGGGAAGGCTTCTGCCGCCACGTTGCCTTTCGGGTCGATAACGATTGCTCCGCCGCAAAAAGTTTGCCCGCCGTCTTCGCCGGTAAGGTTGCAGGCGGCGATATAGACCGAGTTGTCGTAGGCCCGGGCGGGCAGGTACTTGAGCCAGACATCTTTGCGGTCGCCCACGTAGGCGGGCGAGGCGTGGGGGGCGAAGATGATCTCGGCTCCCTTCAGGGAATAAATGGCGGTTACCTCGGGAAAGTGCAGGTCCCAGCAGATGGCTATGCCGAAGCGGGCCTTTTCCGTGGAAAAGACGGGAAAGGCGTCCCCCAGCGTAAAGTAGGGAAGTTCGCTGTTCCCCAGGTGGGTTTTCCGGTATTTTTCCAGCCGGCCGTCCGGAAAGGCCGCCAGCTGGGTGATGAACGGCCGGGGAGAGCCGGATTTTTCGGCCAGGCCGGCCAGGATGACCAGGCCGGTTTCCCGGGCCAGGGCGCTGATGGCCAGCGAGCTTTCCCCGGGAATTTCCTCGGCGTTCAGGTGGGCCCTTTCCCGGTTGTAGCCGTGCACGCACAGTTCCGGGAAACAGATCATTGCGGCCCCTTCTTTGGCCGCCCGCCGGGTGAAGGCGGCGATTTTTTCAATATTTTCCCGCGGGCGGCCGGTTTTAACCTGGATTTGAGCGAGGGCGATCCTTAATTTTTCCATCTTCTTCTTGATGTCAGTTGTCGTCGGGATTAAATTCAGATAACCCAAATGCTTTAAGTAACCTTTTTTCAGGCGACATTTGACGAAACACTTGAATGTATGTCTTATGATTTGGTCGTTCTTTAATATCCATAGTTCCTTCCCGACTTCTTTCTCCTGGTTGCAGGTTAAGCAGGCGGAGCACAGTTACCATTACGGTTATCTGGCCCTACTCGTTAATCGCCCCCTTAACATGCGAGTATTTTACCGTAAATATATAAATCTTACCTTCTTTTGTCAAGACGATTCCGGGTAAAGAAAATCAAAGGAATTGGCAATGGGCACCTTTTTTCCGGGCAGGAATCTGCCGGGACACCCGGACCCGGCCGAAATGCTGCCACCGACCTGGAAGAGGCGCGGTTATGTTACTTGCGCGCCGTCTACCTGGCCGCGCCGCCCGCCCGGCGTCCGGCCAGGCTGCCAGCGCCACCGGGCCTTCCGGGAGGGTCTCAAGGCAGCGGCAAGGTCGGGAATTTATTGATCTGTTTGAGGTTCTGATAACGCCAGCAACTCGCCCAGGGCAATCTTGAGGGCCAGGAAAAAAGACGTACCGGCTACATTTTCCTGAAACTCTTTCAACCGGCCCTGATCAATGGCGCGGATCTGATCGGGGAGAGCACGGGTTATCTTTCCGTGCAGGAGCATTTCCGGGCGGAAGGAAGCGGGCCTGGCGCCTGAAGAGAGGGGAACCACAACCACCGTGGAAAGGTAGTTAAAGGGTTCGTCGGAAACAACTACCGCATAATGGGGTCCGCGCAGGACATGGCCCGTGCCTTCCAGGCTAACCCGGTAGATATCTCCCGGGCGCGGTATTTCCCCGGGCATTACAGTTCACCTCTCTCCGCCCGGGCCATTTTTTCTGCATAATCGGCAAGGTCTGTTTCGGCCAGGGGAGTTAAATCCTCCTCGCCGGCCAGCCGGCG
>JBFMBG010000064.1:0-14074 GCA_040755215.1 Bacillota bacterium
CCGCATGACGCACAGGCCGCAGGCCGTGCACCGCTCTGCGCGCTCGACTACGGGGGCGCCCCGGTAGTCGGCGCCGAAGACCTCTTTCGGGCAAAAGGCGATGCAGATGCCGCAGTGTTTGCAGCGGACGGGGTTGATGGTGATTTGGGTCATGAGATTACCTCCCGAAAGTTTTAAGACCCATCTATGTTCTAAAGGAAACCGTTTTTACTTTTGCAACCTAGCTACAAACTAAGTGAATTCGTCGATTTTTTGCCCGGTAAACCTTTCTTTTCTACCACATATGACCAGTGGTTCAAATGATAGCGCCACTATGCCTAACCTTAATTTAAAAATTAAATTTTCCCAATTTAACCGCCGCCCGTTTGACCGCCTCGAGAAACTGGATGTATCCGGTGCAGCGGCACAGGTGACCCGCAAGTTCGTTTTTAATCTCTTCGTCTGAAGGCGCCGGCTCCCTGTCCAGCAGGGCCTTTGCCGACAAAATCACCCCGGGGGTGCAGAATCCGCACTGCACCGCCCCCGCTTCCAGAAAAGCCTCCTGGATCGGGTGTAATTCACCGGTCGCGCTCAGGCCTTCAATGGTCATCACCGTTTTTCCGTGTGCCTTCATGGCCAGCACCAAACAGGAATTGACCGGCTTCCCCTCTAACAAAACGGTACAGGCGCCGCATTCACCTTCCGCACACCCCTTTTTGGTGCCGGTCAACAGCAGCTTTTTCCGGAGCACATCAAGAAGCGTCTCGGCCGGAGCAACCATTACTTCTACCTCTTCCCCATTGAGCACAAACTTTAAAAGATGGGTATCTGACAACGGCATGGCCTCCCTTCCCAAAAGATTATTCCTGCCGCTCAAGCGCCCGGGCGACGGCGCTCTGCAAAGCCCGACGGGTAAGTACCTGCAGTAAATGTTTGCGGTACAGGGAAGAGCCTCTTAAAAGGCTGTCCCGCGGGTTGGCTTCCCGGGCGGCAAGCGCCCCGGCCTCCTCCCAGGCGGTCTGTTCCCGAACGTCTGTGCCAACTAAAAATTCTTCAGCCCGGCGCGGGCGGAAGGGTTTTTCCCCCATCGGTCCCGCGGCAAGGCGGGCCGCTGAAATTTTTCCATCGGCCACGGTAACCACCGCCGCCACGTTAACCACCGGCAGGGCCAGCGCATTTCGCGGCGCGATGCGCAGAAAAGCGCTCCCGCTCCCCGGTCCGGGCAGCAGAACCTCGACCAGGGTAACCAGTTCCCGGGTGCTGTCGATTTTGCTTCTGCCCACCCCGGCGTAAAGCTCTTCCACCGGTTCCACCCGGCTGCCTTCCGCGGAAACAATCCGGGCCCGGGCATTCAGGGCAACCAGGGCGACAGCCGCGTCACCCGCCGGCTGTGCGCTGACCACGTTTCCCACGACGGTCGCAATATTGCGGATCTGCGGCGAGCCCACGGAGTTGCAGGCTTCCGCCAAAACATGCAAAAGAGCCCTCATGCCGGCGTGGGCGGCAACCTGCGCGTGGGTTACCGCGGCGCCAATCAGCAGGTTTCCGTCCTTTATTTCCAGCTGATTTAATTCCGCAATCCTGGTAACGTCAATTAACGCTACCGGGGCAACCTTTTTCTTCCGCAGCCAGATCATCAGGTCGGTGCCGCCGGCAATCAAGCGGCCCTGGCCATGAAAACGGTTCATTTCCTGGAGGCATTCCGCGATAGTTTCTGGGAACACATAATGCTGCACGCTCATTTTTCCGCCTCCTCTGGCCTGGCGTAGAGAGCCAGAAAAACTTTTTCCGGCGTTATGGGCAAATCATAAAACCTGACCCCCAGGGCGTCCTCTAAAGCGTTGGCGATCGCCGGCGGCGTGGGAATCAAGGCCGGTTCGCCGACCCCCTTGGCGCCGTACGGGCCCACCGGATCGTTGGTCTTTACGATGAACGGCTCTACTTCCGGCATGTCCTTGATCGTCAGCAAAATGTAGCTGCTCAGGCTGGGGTTTTGCAAAACGCCGCCCTTGTAAACCAGATTCTCATACAGGGCCCACCCGACGCCCTGGGTAACTCCGCCGTAGATCTGGCCGCGCACCCCGTTGGGATTGATGGGGTAACCCACGTCGTGAGCCGCTGCGACCCGCAGTACCCGGACCTGCCCCGTTTCCGTATCCACTTCCACCTCCACGGCGTGGGCCCCGTAGTTGTAAGCGCTGGAGTAATCGCCGTAAAAGTTTCCATCCGCTCCTTCGGTGGGCGGGTCGTAGGAAACGTAAGCAGTCAGGGCGGCGGCTTCCCTGGTGCGGATCCCGGCCCGGCAGACTTCCGCCACCGGGATGTGCCTGCCGGGATCCAGCCGGACAAAGATCTGGCCGTCCTTGACGTCTAATCCGGAAGGGTCTTCGTTGAGGATCTTGCCGGCCAGGGTCAATAACTGTTCCCGCACCTGCTGCGCGGCCAGGAGCACCGCTTTCCCGCCCACGGTAGTGACCCGGCTGGAGTAAGTGCCGTAACCAAAAGGGCTGATGTCGGTATCCAGCGGCATTACTTTGACACTTTCCAGCGGGATCCCCAGGATTTCCGCGGCAATCTGGGCAAATACCGTCCGGGCACCCTGCCCCATATCGCTTTCCCCGGAGTAGACGAGAAGCTTACCATCCTCCTGGAAACGCACCAGCGCGCACGAACCGTCAAAGTTATTTCCGGCGCGGTTGCCGGAAACGTGGGTAACGCAGGCAACGCCCACACCGCGCCTGATTTTGCCGCCCTGCTTTTCTTTCGGGAGCCGGTTGAGCTGAATGGCGGCAGATACTTTTTCAATACATTCACCCAGTCCGCAGCTGCGGATTTTCCACCCGTGAAGGGTGGTATCCCCCCGGCGGACGGCGTTTTTCAACCTTACCTCCACCGGGTCCAGTCCCAATTTCCGGGCGCAAAGATCCACCATGGATTCCAGGGCAAAATGGGATTGGGCGTTTCCGTAACCGCGAAAACCGCTGGTGGGCGTTTTATTCGTGTACACCAGCACCGCCTCGGTACGGGTGGAACGGAAACGATACAAACAATCGGTCCGCATGGCCATGTTCAGCAAAATTTTAGGCGCCGCCCAGCTGTAAGCCCCGTTGTCGGCGGTTATCTTCATTTCTTTGCAAACCAGCGTGCCATCGCGCATTAACCCCAGCTTTACTTTTATCCTAGCGGCCACCCGGGGGCGTGAGGCAAGAAACTCTTCTTCCCGGGAAAGAACGATTTTCACGGGGCGACCGGTTTTTTTCGCAAGCAAGGCCGCGATCGGATGAAAATTCCTGATCCAGATCTTGCCGCCGAAACCGCCGCCAATGTACGGAACTTTAACGGAAATATCGCTTGGCTGCATGTTTAAAGCCCGGGCGAGCTCGAAGCGGGCGTGAAAGGCCGCCTGGATACCGGTCCAGATGGTGAGCCATCCGTCGTTTTCCCAGCTGGCGATGACCCCGAAAGGCTCCAGATAACACGGCAAGACCCGCGAGGTGGCAAACTCCTCCTCGAAAACGTAATCGCACCCGGCAAAATCGGCATCAACATCCCCCCGCTCTATTTTGTACGCTTTGCCAATATTACCCGGTTTATCGTCGTGGACCAGGGGAGCGCCGGGAGCCAATGCCGCTTCAAGATCGTCAACGGAAGGCAGGGGCGCATATTCTACTTTAATCAACGATAAAGCCTCTTCCGCAATTTCTTCGCTTACCGCCGACACGGCGGCCACTTCGTCGCCCACGTAACGAACCTTGTCTCCAGCCAGGATGCTGACGTCGGGAATCTCCAGGCCAAAGCGGGTCGCCGGACAATCCGCCGCCGTGATCACCGCTTTGACTCCCGGCAGCGAAAGCGCCCGGCCCGGGTCGACGTTGACGATCCGGGCGTGCGGGTAGGGTGAACGCAAAATTTTTCCGTAGAGCATGCCGGGAAAGGACAGATCGTCCAGGTATTTGGCGCGCCCGGTAACCTTTTCCCGGGCGTCGACAAAAGGAACATTCTTTCCTATAGTTGAGTATTCTTTCTGCATTTGCACCACCTCCTGTTTATGATAAGCTTGTCTTACCTATCTCCAAAGATTAAGAAAAATAGTAAATGTTATTTGGGAAATTACTTCACCGTGCTGATGTTTAAAATTAAGCTTTATATCTTAAAGAACCTTATAGAAATAAATTCTTACTTTCTTTGCCTTTGAAAAGTGAAGCTATAATATAAACTACTATAGAAACAAACAATCCCGGGTATAAGGGATGAATATTAAAAGGATTTCTAAATAAATACCAAAATATAACTATACACATTGTACTAATTATAGATAGTACAGCACCTATATTATTTCCTTTAGGCCAAAACATACCAAATAAGATGAGTGGTAAAAGTGTTGTATTTCTTAAGGTAAAGGCTAAGAGCCCAATTTCCATCAGCTGTTCATGCCAAATCAATGTTCCTATAACTGCTAATATCATGATTGGTATCATCATAACACGAGACATCAGCAATATCTGTCTATCAACAACGTATTTTTTTATATTTGCATAAATGTCTCTAACTATGATTGTATTTGTTGATATCAGTGCAGATGTTATTGAAGGCAATAAAGAAATAAACAGTCCCATGCTTAAAATTACGCCAAGATAATCAGATGTTATAAATAAAGATTTTATTATCCCAATAATTGCTATGTTTTCATTGCATATGATGCGAGCAGTTACACCCATTAGCGTTCCCAAAACTCCCATTATAATAACTAATCCGACGCCACCGATTAAAAAAGCTAATTTTGCTTCTCTTGTTTTTCTTGAAGAAGCAATCGTTTGTATGGCTATCGCAGCTGAAAATGAATTTATGATATATATAATTGCTGTGGTAACGATCGTGTTTATCCCTATTGCAAATGGATTCCAAATCCCCAAAGAGGTGCAAGATATAGTTTCAGGAATTCCATGAAACTTTATTATAACTTGAACTAATGCAGAAATCATAACGGTACATCCTATGATAAAGTGTAAAATATTAGTATATACTGTACTCAACCATCCACTAAATAACACATACATTAAAGAAATTGTTGCTGCAAAACAAACTCCCCAGAACAATTTAAAGCTTGTTAGAACACTAAAAATCCCTCCCATTGTTGTTAGTGAGGGAATTATACTTGCTAAAACCAACTGAATAACAATACATGTTCCCCCCAAAAGAGATGCTACAAAAGAATAACGTTTACAAATATATTCTGTTATAGTAAGATAACCAGTTTTTTTAAACGGACCAGCAATTATTAATATTATCATCAAGCTATTTAATGAAAATAATACCGTATACCAAATTCCAGAAAAACCAACTGTGTATGCCGTTTGTGCGCTTACCATTACCTTTGACATTAATGTTGACGAGTACCCTATTGCAGTTGAAGCTAATCCTACCCTTCCACCTCCCACAAAAAAATCTTCTTCAGCTTTTACCTTTTTAAGTGATTTATAGCTAATGTATCCGCATATTGCTAAATAAAAGCCTAAAAATAATACGCCACAAAGTGCGTATGAGGTCATTATTTATATCGCACCTACTGAACTCAGAATTATAAGTAGAGCTTCTAAGTTACTTCAAAACTTGTTGATGACCTTCTCTCTATCTTTCCCATAATTAATTCACAAAGACATTTTTTCTGTGCGAGGAGTTTAACAACTTAACAAAATGCCTTTATTCTCATTTACTCTAAGGGTGGAAGCTAATTTTATTTAATTGCTTCCACCCTAGTCCTGTAAAGGTTTGCTTCCTATGCTGCTCTAAACTACAATTTAAATTATTTATATGGCTATTGCTTTAGCTCAGAAAATTCTTCCTCCCCCCACCAAAAAGTGGTATAAATTAAGCAAAATTAAGGCGGAGGGAGAACTATGGCCAACCAAGAACCAAGACCGCCGCCACCTCCAGGCCTACATGGGCGAATTTTGCTGCCGGTTTAACCGTCGTTTTTGGGAGCCTGAACTTTTCAACCGGCTCCTTAACGCCTGCGTATCTGCCAAGCCGGCAACCTTTGCTGAGCTAACGGCATAGCCATAATTATTTTTCGGAATTGGACGCATCCTTAATCTGGACCTATGATAGGGATAGGAGGTGAAACTTGTACTTTTACACGTAAAAACTTCATTTCTTTTTGGGAATCCACTGTTGATATTTATCTACTAACGTAAAGACCTGATCAACTGCCTTTTGTAGTTCCGTGCCCGTTAAAGGTGCTGCGATATAACCTGCTTTTTTCAATTGCTCGGCAAATTCTGGATCATGTGTCGCCTTGTCAATGGCCTCAGATAAGACTTTTTTTGCCTGTTGATCAAGATTAGGCGGACCAGCAATAATTACCCTACATAAACCAGTCGTTTCGTCTAATTCTAGTCCGGCTTCCTTGGCCGTTTTGAGCGTATCGGGAAATTGCGGGGTACGACCACCAATAAGCAGGAGTGGTTTAAGCTTTCCTTCTAAGGTTTGAACCTGTTTATAAACCGTATAGGCAGTTGCAATCCAAACGTCGAGATCACCACGGGCTACTGCTAAACAGCCCTCGGGAGTACTATCGTAGGGAATTAATGTAGGTTTTGCCCCTAAGGCGTTGGCCACCGCTATATTTACTAGCGTATTTGTACCCAACATACCGAAACTTACGTTTTGCCCCCTCATATCATCGAATCCCTCAAAGCGCCCTTTGGTTCGGATTACCATTAAGCTAGGAGCCGCATCGAGCTGACCTAAATAGGTAAAGGTTTTTGGGTCTAGAGATTCAAACCCGCCTTGCTTTTGCATCGTACCTAATTGGATCGGGTCTACGAGAGCTAAGGTATAGCCATCCGGTTTACTATTCGCCATTTCCAGTGTCCCCACTTTAGCCTCGGCGCCGGGAACATTTTTAACGATGACATTAACCTTGTTTGGAAGATACTTCTCAATTAAAGGCGCGACCGCACGGGCCTTAATATCGTATCCTCCACCTGCTTTATATGGGACAATAATAACAATATCCTTTTCCGGCCATTTTGCCTGCTGTATCTGTCCCGTTTCTCTCTGTTGGGTCTGTTTCCCAGAACAACCAGCAAGCACTATGCCAAGAACAATAAAAATCAAAAACCTAAATAATCTTTTCCTGGATTTAAGCACGTTAACTACCTCCTCAAAAAATTTTCTTTCCGGTGTTTAAACTAATTTAATTAAATAATCAACTTAGTACAAAATTGCTTTTAAAATCACCCCCTGTGGCAAAAGAATATGCAGGATATTTCCAAACACTAAAGTAAATATACCCACACCAACTCCTATACTGAGTAAGATCAGCCATTTTCGATATCCAGCACAAAAAGCGGTAGCTATGACAAAGATGGTACTGGCAATTGCAAATCCCGTTAGGTATACCATTGCGGCATAAGCTAAAAATAAAATCATTGAGATTGGCCAGGGTAAAACGCAGCATTGTTCCTTCTCTTTGGGCGACCGGATAAAATCTTTTTTTAAATATTTATGCTTAAGAGCTAACTTAATTAGAATTAACAGACGAGGAACAATTAACACCAAGCTCGCGATAATAATTACCATTGGGAAAAGACGCACGTTCTCTTGATATCTCACCGCTTCATAGGTAAAGATAATATTTATTACACCAATAAAAATTAAGGTAAGGATTTCCCCATTATTAACCTTTGTCTCTTGCGTAGCTCTGGCCTCATTGTCTATTATATTGACTTTTTTAAAGATACCCAGACGATCTTTAAAATATGGCCAGGTCAAGAAAAGCAACGTGATGATTAGGAGTGTTAGGGCAATTGGTCTTTGTAAAAATATAGCGTATGATCCATAATCAATACCTAGGGAGCGACTAAAATTTGTCTCTATTATCGGCCCAAGGATTAATCCCAGCACCATACAAACTACCGGGTAACCAATTTTTCCAAAGGCGTAGGCCACAATACCGAACGCTACCATAATTAAAATATCAAAAGTGTAGTTCCGTTCGGTAAAAGCCCCAAGAAAAGCAAGAACAGTAATTACTGGGGCAAGAAGAGCAGTGGGAAGAAAAATTACCTTGGCTAGAATCTTGCAAACAAAAGGACCAAAAATTAAATAAGCAAATTGCCCGAGAAGCAATCCGGCAAAAACTATGTAGGGTAATTTTCCGGAAAGAAGGAACCGGGGACCGGGATCAACACCGTGAATAATAAGTGCCCCCATTAAAATGGCTCCTGTCACGGACCCTGGTATGCCAAGTGTAAACGTAGGAATTAAATCCCCAATTACGCAGGCACCTTTACCTACTTCCGCCGCCACTACTCCTCCAGGCGCACCTTTACCAAACCGTTCGCGCTCCGGGGAATAGTTTTTTTCCACAAGATACGAGGTAACCCCGGCCAAGGCAACACCAAGCGCTGGCAAAATTCCAACAAACCAACCGACAATACCTGCCCGCAATACTGTTAATGGGCGGCGAATTACTTCCCAGAATCCTGAAAAAATGCTATCATGCACATCAATTGTTTTTGCGATAATCTTACCCTCTTCAAGCAGAGTTATAATCTGGGCGATGGCGAAAATACCGAGTGTTGACACTACAATGGGAATGCCTGCTTCTAGCCAAGGTATCCCAAAAGAAAACCTGTATGTAAGACCAGTAACGGGGTCCTGCCCGATGGTAGATAGTAATAACCCTAAGCAGGCCATAATCAAACCTTTTATGGTTTCCCCCTTAGACGCTACGGAAACCAAACTAAGCGCCATAAGCCCCAGGACAAAATATTCCGGGCCTCCTATCTTCATGGCGAGATTTCCAATCGGTATTGCCAAACCTGCAAGGGAGAGCCAGGCAATTGTTCCGCCGATAAATGAACTCAAGGTAGCAATACCTAGGGCGCGCCCTCCCATGCCCTGTTGCGCCATAGGGTAACCATCCCAACAAGTCGCAACAGTCCCTGGTCCCCCCGGAACATTTAATAGTATCGAAGCAATCGAATCACCGTAATTGCATGCAGCATGTATGGCACAAAGAAAGATCAGGGCCGCCGCAGTATCCAACCCAAAGGTAAACGGCAACATCAAAGCAACCCCAAAATTTGCTCCCAGGGCCGGAAGGACACCGATAATGAGCCCAAAAAATGTTCCCAAAAAAAGCCAAAGGATATTACCGCCACTTAATGCCGCCAAAAATCCAGCAACCCACATATTATTGTCACTCCCAAGCGGGTGGTAAAGCAAATATTTTGATCTTTCTTTAAGTGTTCAAACTAGGCGCTACTTTTATTTCTATTGCTCCCACGCGGCAACTTTCCTGACAGATAAAACAGTTAACACAATCTTTTGCCCTTGGAGCAATAACACTATGATCACCTGGGCGGAAAGAAAAAACATATTTGCCACAGACAAAAATACAAGTCCCGCAACCTTCACATTTTGTGCGCTCTATTTTAGGTGGCACTTTCTTCACCCTTTTTAATTATTTTTTATTCAAGCGTCTAACGTCTGTTTTTAATGTGGTTGAATAGGGTAGCACTCAAATGGAATACTTTTTTTACTTATGGATATCGTATCCCCTTGCTTCTGCAATAAAACCCATTTTAACCATTCACGGTTATTCTTTTCAGGATAATCTACCCTCTGGTGTTCACCTCTACTTTCTTTTCGTTCAAGGGCAGCGGTAATTACCAGTTTTGCCGTCAGGGCAAGGTTCTTGACTTCCATAGCGGCAATCAATTCCCTTACCCCATTTATCCGCACCGGCGTTTGATCGATTTCTTCGATCAGGTTCAATCCAGTAGCAAGATCTTTTTCATTGCGAAGAATACCCACGTGTTTCCAACAAACCTGTTGTAACTTTTTATAGATTTCGTGCGGGTTTAATCCTGCTAAGTTATTAATTGAATGCCATCTTTTTTCTTCCTGCTCTACATATTTATTAGTTGAAATATCGTGTACATTCGTTTCTAACGCTTCAAAAGCAGCATATTTTCCGGCTCGGTGACCGAGGACTTGACAGGCGGCGATCGCCCCGGCAACTCGATCCGCCCCAAAAATTCCACCGTGCCCTGCCGCTTCACCAGCAGCATATAAGCCTGATACACCGGTGGCGCACTTTTGGTTAATCACCACGCCGCCCAAAAATGAATGCACAGCCGGCACCCAGGGAATTCTTTCTTTTCGCCAGTCAATCCCAAAGGCCTGCTCTAATTTTTTCAGTGGCATAGTGGGTTCGGTAAGTTCGGATGTGTCGAGATAGCATGGACCGTTTCCAGCTTTAAGTTCAGCATAAATAGCCTGGACAATCTTTCCTCTGCTGGTAAGCTCCAATCTTTCCGGATCATATTTTGCTAAGAACCTTTCCCCTAAACGATTATAAAATTTGGCTCCCCTTCCCGTCGTAGGCTTAATCCCACCAGTAGGAAAGGGTATCCCGTTAGGAGCAGGAATTACAGTAAACTCGACAAACTCCATATTCATGAAGGGCAAGTTTAAATCCCAGGCCAGGGCATAAGCATCACCTGTGGTCCGGAAGTTCGCGCTACTATATGGATACATGGCAAGGGCGCTCCCGGCTGCAAGAACGACACATTTTGCCTGGAATATATAAGAATTACCTGAACTGACATGCACACCGATGGCCCCTTTTACTCTCTGCCCATTCCAAATTAGCTTGGTAATCATTATATTTTCCACTGGTCGAACGCCACGATGGAGGGCTTCTTTACGTAACGCCTGCATCATGCCCGCACCATCACGTTCGACTGGTCCTACCCTGGGATAGGACATCCCAAAAGTTATGTATGTTTCAAATTTACCATCTGGTTTTTTTCGGAACGGCACTCCCCATCGTTCCTCTTCAATGGTTCGTTGTGGTGCTTCGTCTACAAGTAATGCGACCATTTCTTGAGCGCTTAAAAATTCGGCACCTTTAACAATGTCGGAAAAATAAACCTCTCTACTATCTTCAGGATGACCACCCATTTCAGGAGGGAGAAGAACTTGTGGGCTTCCACCTGATGTTGGGCTAGAACCGCTACTACCAATACGTCCTTTATCCACTAGCACAACATCAACACCGTATTTACGACTTTCGATAGCTGCGCAAACCGCAGCTAAACCTCCGCCGATAACCAAAACGTCGGTTTTGATCCACTCCATTTCATTTACCCCCAAAAACTTTTCGACCAGGATAACAAAAATTCTATTTCACATAATAGCGTATCTCCAGCGTCATGCACCCAAACGGAATGTTATACGGACCGTGCTTCATTCCCGGCGGGCGGCAGGCGTACATCCCTTCGGTGTAGGTTTCCTTTTTATTGAGATCGATCAGGCTGCCCTTTAAAATGTAGACCTCTTCCCAAAAGTCGTGAACCAAGACTTCGTTAGTGGTCATTCCGGGCGGAAACTTAAGCAGTCTGGTATAGGACCCGGTCTCAGGATCATGGCTTAAAATCTTCTCGATAATACCTGCTTGCGCTCCTTCCACATGCCGCCAGCCAATGTTCAAATCGGGATCAAAGAATTCCAGTTCAGGTTTCGCCATAATCACTTTGCCTCCCAACTCGGATTTTTGTTTCAACCTAAAGACAGGAAATCATTGCTATAAAAACCCTGGGAAAGATAAGAGAACCATGCTTTTTGAAACCATATTTTAACTAATCAACCATTTTCTTTGAACCAGTCAATTAAGTGTAGGGAATAACCGCAATAGAGCTTTTCACCGCGAATTTCGTCCACCAGTTCCACTTCAAAACGAGGACTGAAGGCAATTTCGCCTCTGGTGGCGACCGTGCCAGAATAAATGACCGTCCCGGCCAGTTGCCCCCCCACCAGCGGGCGGACCATGACTAAAAGGTCCTGCGGGGCTAAAAGGGCGGCGAGCCTGGCTTCCTGATAGACATTTTCCCGGCGCCCGTCTATCCAGGCACGCAAAATGATATCGTCCCAGTGATCCTCCACGTCCTTCAGGCGCCAGACGGCCCGGGAAATGAAGTTTGGGTACATCTGCTTGGCCTTTAAGATGCTGGTGGTTTCCAGTTTGCGGTCGGTGTGGTCGCTCCCCGCGGCCACGAAAATCTCGTCGTTTTCTCCCACCAGCAGGACGTACTCCGCCTCCCCGGTGTTGTCGATGTCGGCCACCTCCATGTAATCGCCGGTAGTAATCAGATTTGCCGGTTTTGGGAAAAAGGTGGGCGTCTTGTCCGGAGCCGGTACTCCCAGCGCCTTTAATTCCTCAATATGTTTGCGCACTTCCTCCTGGTTGCGCCCGGCGTAACCGGCGTTAATGATTTTCGCAACAGTAAATTCAATCCTCCGGTCGAAACGGCCGTCGATAAACAATTCCAGAGTTTGTTGCGCCACATCGTACCTCCTTCCGCCTGTAGATTATTCCCGCATAAACGGTACCAGGTTTTAGAACAAGGTTTTTGAAATCACTGGTAAAAAATAACTACCTCTTGTTTAAACAAACTAAACATTGAGAACGCGATCTTTTAAAGCCGTAAACTCTTCCCTTGCCCTGGCCACGGTTTCGGGGTAGATCTCGGCCTGCAGGATGGTTTCCCGTTCGGCGGCGCTGGCCACGACGGTGCCCCAGGGGTCGATCACCTGGCTGCGGCCGATGAAGGCTTTCCCGCGGCTGGTTCCGGCGCAGCAGCAGGAAAGGAAATAACACTGGTTCTCGATTGCCCGCACCCGGTTGAGGAGCAGCCAGTGCTCCACCCGGGGGTAAGGCCAGGCAGCGCAGTTCAAGATGATTTCCGCCCCCCGCTCGACCAGGCGCCGGAAAAGCTCCGGGAAACGGAGGTCGTAACAAATGCTCAAGCCCACTTTGCCAAACGGAGTTTCGACGGCAACAACCTCTTTTCCGGGGGAAAGCACTTTCCGTTCCTCCGATCCGTAGCCGAAAAGGTGGATTTTGCGGTAGGCGCCAAGGATATCCCCCGCGGGACCGATCAAAACGGCGGTATTGTATAATTTATCGCCGTCCCGTTCGACAATACTTCCCCCGAAAATGTATGCCTGCAGTTCCCTGGCCCTGGCGGAAAGGCGGGAAACCGTTTCCCCGGCCAGCGTTTCACTTTCCTCTCCGTAACGATCAAAGGAAAAGTAACCAACGTTCCAGATCTCCGGCAACAAAATCAACTCCGCGCCCCGCACCTGAGCCAGCAAGCCCTCTACCCGGGAGATCCGGTCTTGTTTTGTTTCCTCGTCGTTGATGGCCAGTTGGATAAGGGCAATTTTCATCGGGCGGGCTCTCCTTTGCTAAAAATGCAACCCTTCGCAAACCACAATCTAAAAAATATTTTCCGCAAGAAAAGGTTTCTTTCCTTTAGTTAAAATCACCCAGGAAAATGGGAACCGGCCCTTCCATGTGAACGGCGTCGTGCGGACAGAGGGAGGCGCACAACCCGCAGCCATCGCATTTGCCGGGATCGACTTCCGCTTTCTTTTTATCCCCGTCATCATGATAGGCGATCGCGTTGTAGAAACACCAGTGCTGACACTCCAGGCAGCCCGTGCACTTACTCTGATCAACAATAGAAACGGCCCGGCTTTCCCGGTCAACTTTGTCCCAGGTAAGGATCTGCCGGAGGGTGATTCCCCGCATCTCCTGGATGCTCTGGTAGCCCATCCTTTCCATAAAACCTTCCAGCCCTTTGAGAAAGTCCCCGATCTTCTTGTATCCCCGCGGACTGTACATAAGGGCAGTGCAGGTCTGGACGGTAGAAGCACCCACCATAATCGCCTTCGCTACATCCGGCCAGTTCCAGATGCCGTTGGTGGCCGAAATAGGGATATCGATTTCCCGGGCGATTTTGGCCACCCACTTCAACATGATCGGCCGCATCCAGGGGCCGTTTACGCCGGCGAAAGTGGAGTGGAGGAGGGGGCGTCCGGTCTCCAGGTCGATTTCCAGCGCGGGAAAACGGTTAATGGCGGTAACTCCGCTGGCGCCGGCTTCCTGCACTTTGCGGGCCACTTTGACGGGATCCACCGCTTCGGCCGTAAGTTTTACAAAAACGGGGATTTTGACCGCTTCAAACACCGTTTTCGTCACCTGCGCGGCGGCATCGGGATCGCTCCCTAACTCCTG
>JBFMBG010000064.1:14084-18693 GCA_040755215.1 Bacillota bacterium
ATCCCGGGGATGCGGGCAGCCGAAGTTAAGCTCCAGCATGTCCACACCGGTAGCCTCTACCTGCTGCGCCAGCGAAGCCCAGGTCTCCAACGTGCTCCCGGAAATGCTGCCCACAATGACGGTATCGTGTTCGTGGCAGTATTTCACCGCTGCTTTCAATTGCTCTGCCCATTCTTCAGGAGGATGGGTAGCCAGAAACTCACACGAATAATTGGAAAAAATATGCGGCCAGCCGCGTTTATGCAGAACGGTAAACCGGGGGGAAACGTATTTTTGCAGCTTTGGTTCGCAAGTAACCGTTTTCGCCACAATCCCCCCGGCCCCGGCGTCGACGCATTTTTTCATGTAGGCGGCGTCTTTAGTCGGTGTGGCGGAAGCGACGACAATAGGGTTTTTAAATCTTTTTCCGCAGACCTCTACACTTAAATCCGGCATTGAAAAACGACGACCTCCTCCAAAACAAGTGCTCCGGTTCTTTCTTTATCTGGAAATTGATTTCCTTATAGTTAATTGTTCGCTATCTTGAATTCCGGCCGAAATCTGATTTATTTATCTTGCAAAAATTGTGCCATTTACAACGGAGCGAGCTTCCTTAAAAAAACAAACACTTTCAGCCCTTTCCGAGAAAGAAAAAATTCTCAATCTGATAAATTCTTAAATTATCACAGTGAGAATTATCACTTCGGTTTGTTAGACTAACGCGGGTAACTCTGCGGAATTATGCATGGTTATGGGGATTACGCAGATAAAGGTAAGCTATGAGAAAAAAGAGGAGATACGGAGAAAAACGATCAAAGGGATTGATGTGTAGCTATGTTAAGGATGAAAACATTCCGGGGAAAAAGAAAAAATGAGGAAAAGAAAAGGGCCGGACCAGAACGGGTTTTAATGTTCTTCGCCGATTTCCTTGAGTCTGCGGTACAAAGTGGCCCGGCTAATTCCCAGGTAACGGGCGGCCTTTTCTTTGCCCTCGGTGGAGTTGCCGAAACGGTCCAAAGCTTCCCGGATGGCCTTTACTTCCATCTCCTTCAGTTTACTTTTACCCGTTTTGGGTGGCTGGCTTTCTTTGTCCGGATTCTTTTTTTCGCCCCCGTTGGTATTCTCTATGGTTTCAGTTTCTGCTGAAGCAGCAAAAATGCGCCTGGGAAGGTGCTCTACGCCTATTTTTTGCCCCGGTTCGCTCATGTTGATGGCGTATTCAATGGCATTTTGAAGTTCACGCACATTGCCGGGCCAGTGATGCGCGGTCAGCAGCTCTAAAGCTTCCCCGGCCAATTCCTGGCGGCTGCGATTCATCTTCAAACTATACTTGGTAAGGAAGTGGTCAATTAATAAAGGTATATCCTCCCTTCGTTCCCTTAAAGGGGGAATCAAAACGGGGATAACGTTGAGCCGATAAAACAGATCCCCTCTAAACTCGCGCCTTTCCACCATCTCCTCCAGATTCCGGTTGGTGGCGGCGACAATCCGAACGTCAATGGGGATGGATTTTGTCCCGCCCACCCGCTCGATGCACCGGTTTTCCAACACTCTCAACAATTTGCTTTGCAAATGCAAGGGCATATCTCCGATCTCGTCAAGAAATAAGGTCCCTCCCCTGGCCAGCTCGAACTTGCCCGGTTTACCGCCTTTTCTGGCCCCGGTAAAAGCCCCCTCCTCGTAGCCAAAAAGTTCGCTTTCCAAAAGCGACTCCGGGATGGCGCTGCAATTAATCGCCACAAAAGGGCCGCCGGCCCGGTAACTGGCGTTATGAATGGCTTGGGCAAACAATTCTTTGCCGGTGCCGCTCTCCCCGCAAATCAGAATCGTGGAATCAGTTAAAGCGGCGCGGCTTAATCTGGACTTAATTTCCAGCAGCGGCTCGTTCCGGGTCTGGATGTCGTCGAAAGTATAATGCAAAGTTTCTCCAATCAACTTCGCGCTGTAAGATTGCACCTCGCTCAGACTCCGGAAGGAAACAGTTACCCCGCGCACCTCCTGCCTTTCGGAAGTCAGCACCGGGGAGACGGTAGCCAGAAAGTAGCGTTTCTGGCGTTTTTGCTGGTAACAAACTTCGGTTTCCAACCCCTTTTTCTGGGAAATGAGTTCAGCAATCGGCAGATCGGGAAACAACTCAGTTAAAAATTTGCCGAGGACGTGGGGGGACTTGATTCCCAGCAAATTCGCCGCTGAATAATTGAAATGGGTAATGCGCCCCGCTTCATCCGTGGCGATGATTCCTTCGTGGATAGAGTTCACCACGTTGTCGTACCGTTTCAACAAAACGTTCAGCTCGTCACGGATATTGCGTTCGCTTAAGGCGCTCCCGATTAAAAGGCACATGTGTTCGAGGAAATGCATTAATCTTTCTTCGCTTTCCAGTACCTTTTGGCGCTGATTTTCGTCGATGGCCACGAGGCAAAAACTACCCAGGATTTGACCTTCGACTTTGATTGGGTAAGCCACCACGGCGTAGTGAGGACAGCTTCCGTAACGTGTGCAGGGAGCGCACTCCGCGCACTGGCCGCTCCGGCGGGCGATCAACGGCCGTCCGGTGGCCAGGAGGCGCCCGGTCAGGCTTCCCTCGTTGTAGCGGTTGCCCACTTCGACGTATGTTTCGCCGGTCCCGGCCACAATGTTCCGGGAGGCGTCAAAGACCATTACCTCAACCCCTATTACGCTTGCTATAGCGTGCACCACTTCTTGCACAAATTCTTGAATAGAAGTCAAGGTTAATTTCATAAAGTAATCACCTGCGCGAATTTAGCTATTGGAAGACCGGGTAATATTCTTATAATAAAATTCGCTAAAATACCCCAAAATCCTTTCGTCAATTGATTTTTCCCGGCTATTGAATATAGATATAGATTACAATATAATGGAAGCAAGGGGGGAGCAAGAGCGTAAATGTAATGCCGTTGATCAGTGAATTTTCCGGGATAAAAATTTACATGTATTTTCAGGACCATAATCCACCCCATATTCATGCACGCTACAGTAATTTTTCAGCTCTTCTGGAGATTTCGCAAGGAAATATGATCGCTGGGAGTTTCCCCAAAGAAATTAAAGGAAAAATCAAAAAATGGATTGTGCTGTATAAAGAAGAATTGATGAATAACTGGCAAAAAGCACAAAAGGGTGAAAAACTCCAGAAAATTAAGCCGTTAGAGTAGGAAGATCGAATAGGAGGTTTATTATGTTTGATAAAAACGTAAAAAGCGTTTTGCACGAAATAAAGAGCGTTTACCCGATCTACGATTACCATCTAATTTTAGAATTTGACGAGGGAGAGTACAGAGTTGCCGATTTGCGCCCGTTTTTAAAGGGGCCCATATTCGAACCCTTAAAGGATCGCAAATTTTTCAAACTGGTAAAAGTAAATCCAGAGGCGGGCACAATCGTTTGGCCCAACGAAGCGGATCTTGACCCCGACGTGTTGTACGCTCAAAGTGTCCCGCTTGTGCTTCCCAACGTTTCCGGGCAGTAGCCTCGCGGCCCCCCAGCCATAACAGATTGTCCGGATAAAAAGCAGACTGGATGAAAAAGTGATTACAGTTAACCGGTGCTTCCGGAACAAAAATGAGGCCCCGTCACCCGTCAACCTAAAGCTTAAGATTGAGGGGACGGGGCCTCGGGCCAACCTTTATTCTAATTAATTGCTACTTTCCGCAGCTTCACTCCTTCCCCGCCAGCGCAAGCCCCCGGCGGTAAGCCTGGAGGTTTATCTCCGCCGCGCCGCCGGAGAAGCGGCGCCGGATGGTTTTTTCCAGGGATTCCGCTTTGACGAGGCCGGTCAAGGCCACGATGGCGCCTAAGGAGACCAGGTTGGCAGCCCCCACCCGGCCCAGTTCGCGGGCCGTGTCGGTAAAGGGGAAGCCGAAGGCGCGCGCAGTGCTGGCGGGCATTTCGGCGGCGTCAATTAAGCTGGTGTCGTAAACCAGCACGGTTTCCGGGGGCAGGGAGCGGACGTAGAGCGCGTAGGCTTCCGGCGTCAAGGCCAGGACCAGGTCTGGTTCTTCTACGCCCGGGTAGACGATTTCTTCTGTGCTGATGACCACTTCCGATTTGGTGAACCCGCCCCGGGTGGCGATGCCGTAGGACTGGGTCTGGGCGGCGTTTTTTCCTTCGCAGAGGGAGGCCGCTTCGGCCAGCAGGATCCCGGCCACAATCAAACCCTGGCCGCCTTCACCGGCCAGCACCACCTGCCAGGTTTCTTTCACGACGATAACCCCCCTTTCGCCTGCGCCTTCTGGCGGACCACTGCGTAGCGGGCGGTGAAGTCCGGGTCGTTGCGCTCGGCCAGTTTGCCGATGAGAAAAGCGCCTGCCGGGAGCTCACCTGTTTTGGCCGCCGGAGAGTTTACGTTGACCGCCCGGGTTTTCAGCGCCTTCATCATTTCCACCGCCGAGCCCAGCTTGTTGCGCCGCCCGAAGTGGGTGGGGCAGGGGCTGAGCACCTCGATGAAGGAGAAGCCTTTTTTGGTGATGCCGTCGCGGATTAAGTGGTCCAGCTGGGGGACGTGGTAGACCGTGCCCCGGGCCACGTAGTTGGCCCCGGCGGCGTCCACCAGGCGGCAGAGGTCGAAGTCCCGCTCCGGGTTGCCGTATTTGGTGGTGCTGGTGACGGCCTC
>JBFMBG010000065.1:0-18318 GCA_040755215.1 Bacillota bacterium
AATCTTACGATCAGGACAATTGATTGCGCCATTGTTACCGAAGCAGTCGCCCGGTTGTGCCAGGAGGCAAATTTCCAGCTGGGCCCGGATGTTCTGGCTGCCCTGGAAAGAGGTTTAAAAGAAGAAACTTCTCCCGCAGGCAAGGACATCCTCCGCCAGCTCATCGAAAACGCCCGGATTGCCCGCGAAAACTCCGTGCCCATGTGTCAGGATACCGGCTTTACCGTCGTCTTTATGGAACTCGGGCAAGATGTGCGTATAACTGGTGGCGATCTTTACGCGACGATTAATGAAGGGGTAAGAAAAGGCTACCAGGAAGGGTATTTGCGCAAATCGATTTTGGGTCACCCCTTTGAGCGAAAGAATACGGGTGATAACACTCCGGCGGTAATCCACTGCCGCGTAGTGCCCGGTGATCGGCTGAAAATTACCGTCGCACCTAAGGGTGGCGGCAGCGAAAATATGAGCGGCTTGAAAATGCTCAAACCCGCCGAAGGAGTGGCGGGCGTGAAAAAATTCGTTATCGAGCAGGTTTCGATGGCCGGCTCTAACCCCTGCCCTCCCGTGATCGTCGGGGTGGGCATCGGGGGAACTTTTGAAAAGGCGGCCCTTTTGGCGAAAGAAGCGTTGCTGCGGCCCGTAGGCCAAAAAAGCACCTTGCCGGACATAGCCCAATTAGAAGAAGAGTTGCTAACCGAAATAAATAAGCTGGGGATCGGGCCCCAGGGGCTGGGCGGCCGGGTTACCGCCCTGGCCGTGCACATTGAAGTGTATGCAGTACACATGGCCAGTTTGCCTGTGGCGGTGAACATTAACTGCCACGCCGCCAGGCATAAGTCCACCATCCTTTAAAGAAGGTGAAGGAATGTCCGCGGAGGTTACCAAGATATTTCCCCCGTTAAGCGATGAGGATGTTGAGCGGTTAAAGATCGGTCAGCAAGTTTTGATTAGCGGAAAAATCTATACCGGCCGTGATGCCGCGCATAAGAGAATGGTTGAGTTGCTTGATCAGGGCAAAGAGCTGCCGGTGAATTTGAAAGGCCAGATCATTTATTACGTGGGCCCTACCCCCGCCAGGCCGGGCCAGGTCATTGGTTCCGCCGGGCCCACGACCAGCGGGCGGATGGATGCTTATACCCCCCGGCTGCTCGCCGCCGGCTTAAAAGGGATGATCGGCAAAGGCATGCGTTCGGAGGAAGTGAAAGAAGCCATGAAAAAATATAAGGCGGTTTACCTGGCCGCGGTCGGCGGAGCGGGGGCCTTAATTGCCAGGAGAATAAAGCAGGCGCGGGTGGTAGCCTATCCTGAACTCGGCGCCGAAGCTGTCTATGAGCTGGTAGTGGAAGATTTCCCGGCGATCGTGGTTAACGACGTATGGGGCGGCGACCTCTATATAGAAGGCAGGAAGAAGTACGCGATTTAATCTCGTGAAACTAGAGGGCTGGAATTTGTCCGGGTGAGCGACCCGGTACTCAGCTTAAATTAGCTTTTTGTTTTATGTTGATTGGAGTCCAATCTAAAACCGGCATGGAAAGCATAGAATAACATCACGGAAAAGCTGAGTGCCGGGTTAAAGGGCCAGTAACCAGACACCCGGCACTCACCGGCAATCAAGTTGCTTCGATGCTAACCAGGGCCACTTGGAACAGCAGACTCAACCAAAACACAGACTACCAGTGAGTGCCGGGCAGCTGCGGCAAGCGAATCGGCAGCACAATTGAGAAGTGAGATGTAAGAAGTTGGAAGTGGGAATTTTAAAATCTCACTTCTCACTTCCCGCCTCTCACCTCTCAATTGCCTGGTTCGCTCCGCGGCAAGCCGATGTCTGGTCGACCCCGGCACTCACCGGGACGCAGGGTGCTTTGTTAATATCTCAGACCATATGGAGGAATTGCGCACGGTGAAGATATATGGTCTCTGTGAGTGCCGGGAGCGAGCCGGACAATTCCATCCTGATGGGAAATGATGGAAGGCGCTATTTTCAGGGGAGCTTTAGGTTTTCTAATCTTTGCAAAGGAGTCAGATGTGATGGCCACCAATCTTTCTTTTCAAATGAGCAAAGAAATATCCGGAAGGATTCGCGAGATCAGCGGGCAAAACCCGTATCTCTGCATCCAGTGCGGCACTTGCAGCGCAAGCTGCACTGGCATAGGGAAGATGGATTTTCTCCCCAGGCAGGTCATCCGCAAGATTCAGCTGGGGGACCCCGGCGTTTTGCAGTGCCGCTCCATCTGGGTCTGCACCGCCTGTCTGACCTGCACCGCCCGCTGCCCCCGGGGTATTGACATCGCCCGCTTAATGGAGGCCTTGCGCACAATTAATCTGCGTAAAGGAAACGAGATTTTGGTATTGGAAAAAATCTCTCTGGATTTAATCAAAGAAATTCCGCAGATGGCCTTGACCAGCGGATTTCGCAAACTAAGCGCCTGAAAAGGGGGGAAAAAGATGCGGATACCGTATTTTCCGGGGTGTACGTTGTACGCCAGGGCCAGGGGTCTGGATAATTCAACCCGGGCTGCGCTGGCCGCGCTGGGCATCGAGCTTGCCGAACTGCCCCAGTGGACCTGCTGCGGCACGGTTTTTCCACTGGCGCAGGACAACTACATCGGCATGGTGGCGGCGGCCCGCATCCTGGCTAACGCTGCCAAAGCGGGGGACGGCCGGCTGGTAACAGTATGCTCCTTTTGCTACCACGTCTTGAAACGGGTCAATTATGCCGTCAAGAATAATCAGGAAGCAAAAGACAAGTTAAATAATTATTTAGAAGAAAGTTACGCAGGGGAAACCAGAATTGTTCATCCTTTAGAATTAATCAGGGACGAGATTGGGTTTGCAAGTTTGCAAAGCAAAGCGGGCGGAAAACTCAGAGGCTTAAAAGCCGCCTGCTACTACGGCTGCATGCTGGTCAGACCGGCAGCGGAACTGGCCTTCGGCGACCCGGATAATCCCACCATCATGGAGGAAATGGTTGATGCGCTGGGTGGTGAGCCGGTAGATTTTTCCTGGAAAACGAAATGCTGCGGTTCATACCAGTTGCTAAACGCTTCTGATCTGGTTGTGGAAAGAGTCCGGGATATCCTTTCCGCCGCCGCGGCCAGGGGTGCGCAGGCAATTGTCACCAGCTGTCCACTTTGCCAGTTTAATCTGGATTGGGTGCAGGAAAAATTCGTTCCGAAAACGAACGGTTTTTCGAAAATACCGGTGTTGTATTTCACCCAACTGCTGGGGGCAGCTTTAGAGTTGCCTGCCGACAACCTCGGCCTCGATCAGCACTACGTGGACCCACGCCCTTTGTTATCGGGTGGTTGTTCATAAATATTTATTCAGGACCCAAATTGCCCTAAAGGAGGAAAGATTATGGCGGAAGAAAAGGAAATGGTCAACATATACATTATGGGCAAACATTATCAAGTTCCCTACGGCCTGACGATCATGAAAGCCATGGAATACGCCGGCTACCGTTTTATCCGCGGCTGCGGCTGCCGGGGCGGTTTTTGCGGAGCCTGCGGCACGGTTTACCGGAAGCCCGGCGATTTCCGGTTGAAGGTGGGGCTGGCCTGCCAGACTGTGGTTGAAGACGGCATGCACCTCACGCAGATCCCTTTTTACCCCGCCAATAAGGCGACCTATAACCTGGAAGAAGTCACCCCCACGCTGGGAACCCTGCTGCAGCACTATCCGGAAACCACGCGTTGCCTCGGCTGCAACGCCTGCACCAGGATTTGCCCGCAGGAACTGGAGGTCATGCATTATATTGCCGCCGCCCAGCGCGGGGATATTGAGAAGCTGGCCAACATGTCCTTTGATTGCATTATGTGCGGGCTGTGCGCTTCCCGGTGTCCGGCGGAAATCGTCCAGTACAACGTGGCCATTCTGGGGCGCCGGCTTTACGGGCGGCACATTGCGTTGCGCGCCGGGCATCTGGCCAAACGCGTGGAAGAAATTAAGGCGGGGAAATTCGATGCAGAGATTAACCGGTTGATGCAAATGAGCAAGGCCGAGCTGCAAAAATTATACGATGCCCGCGATATTGAACCTTAATAGATTAAGGAAGGTGGAAAAATGTATACGCAAGATATGCGGGAAGCCATTAAAATAGTAGAAAAAACCAGGGAAAGACGTTTAAAGGAAACCTTTCCCCGTTTAAAACCGGAAGAAAAAGACCAGCTTTTGCGTTCCTTTCATCCGGACTACATGCCCGGCGCCATGCGCCCGGTGAAAGTCGGGCCGAATAAAGGGGATAAAATGCCCCACGAGCACGTCGATCTCCTGGAGAGCCGGAGCATGCTGGATCCGGATACCTTTTCCCTGGAAAATATCGCTTTTGATGTAGACGTGCTGGTCATCGGCGGGGGCGGGGCCGGCACCTCGGCGGCCCTGCTGGCTCAGGAAGCGGGGGCCGACGTGCTGCTGGCCACGAAACTGCGCCACGGCGACGCCAACACCATGATGGCCGAAGGGGGAATCCAGGCGGCCGATAAGGAAAACGACTCGCCGGCCATTCATTACCTGGACGTAATGGGGGGCGGGGGCTTTCATAACATTCCGGAACTGGTCGCCGCCCTGGTCAAAGACGCCCCGATCTGCATCCAGTGGCTGGAGAGCCTGGGCTGCATGTTCAGCAAGTTCCCCGACGGGACGATGAATACCATCCACGGCGGGGGAACCTCCCGCAAGCGGATGCACTTCGCCCACGATTATTCCGGGGCGGAGATCATGCGCACGCTCCGGGACGAAGCAAGGAACAGGGGGATCAGGGTCATCGAATTTTCCCCCGCAGTGGAATTAATTCTGGACGAGCACGGCCAGTGTGCCGGAGCAGTGCTGTATAATTTGGAAACGGAGCAATACCTGGTGGTGCGGTCCAAGACGGTGATTATCGCCACCGGGGGTTCCGGCCGCCTGCACATTGCCGGTTCGCCCACCACGAACCATTACGGAGCTACCGCGGACGGGCTGGTCATGGCTTACCGGGCGGGGGCGAAACTGATTTTCCTGGACGCCACCCAGTTTCACCCCACGGGCGTGGCTTTTCCGGAACAGATCGTCGGTCAGCTGGTGACCGAAAAGGTGCGCGGCCTGGGCGCCCAACTGGTCAACGTCGAAGGCGAACAGTTTATTTATCCGCTGGAAACCAGGGATGCGGTTTCCTCGGCCATTATCCGGGAATGCCGGGAACGCAAGAGGGGCATTAACACGCCCAGCGGCATGTGCGGCGTATGGCTGGACTCCCCGATGATCGAAATAATTCACGGCAAGGGAACGATCGAAAAGGAGTTGCCGGCCATGTTCCGCCAGTACAGGCGCTTTGACATTAACATGGCGGAGCAGCCCATTCTGGTTTATCCGACCCTGCACTATCAAAACGGCGGTATTTTAATTAACGACCGCGCCGAGACGGGCATCCCTAACCTTTACGTGGCCGGCGAGGCCTCCGGTGGGGTGCACGGCCGCAACCGCCTGATGGGCAATTCCCTTTTGGACATTATCGTGTTTGGGCGGCGCGCCGGGAAAAACGCGGCCGAGAGGGCAAAAAGCGTTAAACTGGGCAGATTAACTTTAGACCACGTCAGGCGTTTCCACGAAGAACTGAAAAAAGAAGGCCTCGGTCAAAAAGTGGCGCCCATTTTATTGCCCGATTACCGCGGCAAAATCAGTTAAACGGGGATAAAGACACGCAAAAAAAGGAACTTGGAATCAAACTAAGGTGGTGAAAGTTCAAATGAAGCTGTTTGAATATATGGGCAAGGAACTTTTTGCGCAGTACGGGATTAAAGTGCCCCGGGGGAAAATGGCCGCCACGCCCGCAGAGGCGGCGCAGGCCGCCGCTGAAATCGGCGCCCCGGTGGTCATTAAAGCCCAGATTTTAGCCGGCAAACGCGGCAAAGGCGGGGGGATCAGGTTTGCCTCCCGCCCGGAGGAAGCGGCCGATTTGACCGCTTCCGTCCTGGAGATGGTCGTCCAGGGGCACAAGGTGGAAATGGTGCTGGTCGAGGAACAGTTGCAGATAGATCAAGAATTGTACGCCGCCATTACCATTGACGGCTCGGCGAAAAAACCCGTTTTGATTGCCTCCGCTCAGGGCGGAATGGACATCGAAGAGGTTCCTGAAGATTTAATCGTAAAAGTCTATATTGACCTTTATCTGGGTATTCAGCCCTACCTCGCCCGGGAGATTACCCGCCGGCTGGGCTTAAGCGGCCCGCTCGCCAAAGAGATGCAGCGTCTTTTACCGTTGTTGTATAGAATCTTTAGAGAGAAGGACGCCGAACTGGTGGAAATCAACCCGTTGGTGGTCAGCGGTGAACAGCTCATCGCCGCCGACGCCAAGGTAACCATCGACGACGAAGCGCTCTACCGGCAAAAAGAGCTGCCGCGCGTGGAAGAGCGTACGCCGGTCGAGAAAATGGCCCACGAAATCGGACTTTCTTACGTGCAACTGGAAGGCGATATTGCGGTGATGGCCAACGGAGCAGGGATCACCATGGGAACTTTAGATATAATTCAACATTACGGGGGCGCCCCGGCCAATTTTTTAGACGCCGGGGGAGGCACCGGCATGGAAGCGACCGCCAAAGCGCTGGAGATCCTTTTGGCAACCAACCCGAAAGTTATTTTGATCAACATATTTGGCGGCATTACCCGGTGCGACGATGTGGCCAACGCCCTGGCGAAGGTGAAAAAAGAAAAGGGAATTTCCGTACCCGTGGTCATCCGGCTGGTAGGCACAAATGAAGAAGAAGGAGTACGCATCCTAAAGGAAAACGGTTTTGAAGCCTACCGGAAAATGGAGGAAGCAGCCGCCAAAGCGGTAGAACTTGCCAGGAGCGCGTAACGGAACACCGGAGCGACGCTGAACCAGGCCACCTGATGATATTTATTTGGAAGACAATAACTTGAGGAGTTGGGAATAATGGCCATAATTATCGATGAAAATACCCACGTTCTGGTGCAGGGCATCACCGGCAACCAGGGTCTTTTTCACACCAGGCAGATGCTCGCCTATGGTACCAAAATCGTTGCCGGCGTGTCTCCGGGCAAGGGCGGCCAAGAGGCGGCAGGCGTGCCCGTTTACGACAGCGTGAACGCGGCCTTAGAAGAGCACCGCGTGGACGCTTCGGTGCTTTTTATCCCCGCCGCCTTTGCCAAAGACGCCGCCTTTGAGGCCATCGACGCCGGCATTAAGGTGCTCGTGATCATTACCGAACACATACCCGTGCACGACGAGCTGGAGATTATGGCGCTGGCCCGCCGGCGCGGCACCACCGTCATCGGACCGAACACTTTCGGAATTGTTTCGGCAGGCAGGTGCAAAATCGGCATCCCCCCAAATCAATTTTTTGTTCCCGGACACGTGGGCGTGGTCGCCCGCAGCGGCACTTTAACCTACGAAATAGTGGCCAACCTGACGGCCGACGGCCTCGGCCAGTCCACGGTCGTAGGTCTGGGCGGGGACAGGGTAGTGGGCCTTTCCTTTGTCGATGTCCTGGAAAAATTCGAAAAGGACCCGGAAACCAGTGCGGTGGTGCTGGTCGGCGAGATTGGCGGAAACGCCGAAGAAGACGCCGCGCGCTTCATCCGCGAAATGAAAAAGCCGGTGGTCGCCTATATTGCCGGTAAGAGCGCGCCCCCCGGCAAACGCATGGGGCACGCGGGCGCCATAATTGAAAGGGGCAAAGGCACCTTCGCGGGAAAAGTGCAGGCGTTAACCGAGGCCGGCGCCGCAGTAGCCGCGCTGCCTTTTGAAGTGCCGGGCTTAATTAAAAAAGCCCTTCCGTAAAAAAGTTTATGCGAACGCCAGGAGGGAAGATAATTTTCTTATTTGCGAGTGGAGCATGGCACCAATCCCTTCTCATCACGGATAATCAACAGTGAGAAAAATCTTTTCATGAAGAGAGGAGGTATCCGGGATGTTTGATCAGGCTGAACTCCAAAAGCAAACTAAAGAGTACGAAGAAAAACTGGCCGCCCATACCAAAAAACGTCCGGAAAGGCAGGAGCAGTTTGTTACCGACTCGGGCATCGCGATTAAACCCCTTTATACGCCCTGCGATTTAAGCGATTTCGATTACCAGCGCGACCTGGGCTTTCCGGGGGATTACCCCTTTATCCGGGGCGTTCAAAACAATATGTACCGCGGCCGGCTGTGGACCATGCGCCAGTACGCCGGCTTCGGCAGCGCGGAGGAAACCAATGAGCGTTTCCGCTATCTGCTGGAGCAGGGACAAACGGGGCTGAGCGTAGCGTTTGATCTACCCACGCAAATTGGTTACAATTCCGACCATCCGCTGGCTAAAGGAGAAGTGGGCAAAGTTGGGGTGGCCATTGATTCTTTGCTGGATATGGAAACCTTATTTGCGGGCATTCCCCTCGATAAAGTGAGCACCTCCATGACCATCAACGCCCCGGCGGCGATATTGCTGGCGATGTACATTGTCCTGGCCGAAAAACAAGGGGTGCCGCAGGAAAAGTTAAACGGCACCATCCAGAACGATATTCTTAAAGAATACGTGGCCAGGGGCACTTATATCTTTCCGCCCGGCCCCTCCATGCGGTTAATCACGGATATTTTTGCTTACTGCTCCAAAAACGTGCCCAACTGGAACACGATCAGCATCAGCGGCTACCACATCCGGGAAGCCGGCTCCACCGCCGTGCAGGAGGTGGCTTTTACGCTGGCCGACGGGATCGCCTACGTCCAGGCGGCCATCAACGCCGGGCTCGACGTGGACGAATTCGCCCCCCGGCTGTCCTTTTTCTTTAACGCCCACCTGAACTTTTTTGAAGAAATCGCCAAGTTCCGTGCCGCGCGCCGCCTGTGGGCAAAAATCATGAAGGAGCGGTTCGGTGCCAAAAATCCCCGTTCGCAGATGCTGCGTTTCCATACCCAGACGGCCGGGTGCACTTTGACGGCCCAGCAGCCCCAGGTGAATATCGTGCGGGTGGCCTTCCAGGCTTTAAGCGCGGTTTTAGGCGGTACGCAATCATTGCACACCAATTCCTGGGACGAAGCGCTGGCCTTGCCCAGCGAGCAATCCGTTCTGCTCGCCCTGCGCACCCAGCAAGTCATCGGGTACGAAATAGGGGTGGCCGATACCGTCGATCCCCTGGGCGGCTCTTATTTTATCGAAAAACTGACCGGTGAAATTGAACAAAGGGCGATGGCCTACATAGAAAAAATTGACGAGCTGGGCGGAGCCCCCGAAGCAATCGAGTACATGCAAAAAGAGATCCAGAACAGCGCCTACACTTACCAGAAGGAAATCGAAAGCGGAAAAAAAGTGGTCATCGGGGTTAACAAATTCCAGATGCCCGAGCAGCGCCCCGCAGGCCTGTTGAAGGTCGACCCCGCCGTGGCCGAGCGGCAAATCGTCAAACTGAACAGGCTCAAGAGTGAAAGGGACAACACCCGGGTGGAAAAAATTCTGGCGGAGCTGCGGCGGGCCGCTGCTGCAGATGAAAATTTAATGCCCCTTTTCATCGCGGCCGTCAGGGAATACGCCACCCTGGGGGAAATTTGCGACGTGCTGCGGGAAGTTTTTGGCGAGTACAGGCAAAACATTGTTTTTTAATCCAGTGCCTGAATTTTGTGAGGAGGTGGGAGGTAATGAGTGAACAAAGCGAAAGGCCGATTCGCGTTCTGGTGGCCAAACCCGGCCTCGACGGCCACGACCGGGGAGCGAAGGTGATCGCCCAGGCCCTGCGCGATGCGGGGATGGAAGTAATTTATACCGGGCTGCGGCAGACTCCCGAACAGATCGTGCAGGCCGCCCTGCAGGAAGACGTGCGGGTGGTCGCCTTAAGCAGCCTTTCGGGGGCCCATTTGCACCTTTTCCCGGCGGTGGTGGAGGGTTTGCGCCGGGAGGGGGCGACCGATATTTTGGTTCTGGGGGGAGGCATCATCCCCGACGAAGACATCCCGGTTTTAAAAGAGGCCGGCATTGCCGAAATTTTCGGCCCGGGGACGCTTACCGCGACGGTGATAGATTTTATCAAAGAAAAAGTGGCGCAAAGGAAATAGGTTTGTTCATGCAGAATACCAAGTGAAAGCAGGTGAAATTTCATGGTTAAAAAGATCGATCACATCGGTATTGCCGTAAAAGACCTGGCGGCGGCAATTAAATTTTACGAAGAAGTGCTGGGCCTTACCGCTGCCGGGACGGAAGTGGTCGAGGAGCAAAAAGTGCGGGTGGCCTTTTTGCCGACGGGGGACAGCGAAGTAGAGTTGCTGGAATCCACTTCCCCGGACGGTCCCATCGCTAAATTTATTGAAAAAAACGGGGAGGGAATTCAGCATATCGCCTTCCGGGTGGATAATCTGGAAGAAAGGCTGGCGGAACTGAAAAACAAGGGCATTCGCTTAATCGACGAAAAACCGCGCTACGGGGCAGGCGGGGCCAGGATCGCCTTTTTGCACCCGAAAGCTACCTACGGAACATTGATTGAGCTTTGCGAACGGAACCCCTAACCCCTATTCCCTGTTTTTACAAGGAGGTTTTTGTCCGTGGAGGATAAGCTGGCGCAACTCGCCCAATACCGGGATAAAATACTGGCCGGCGGCGGCCCGAAAAGGATCGAGAAACAGCACGAGGCCGGAAAAAAGACAGCCAGAGAGCGCATCGCCCTGCTCTTTGATCCGGATTCCTTCGTTGAAGTAAATACTTTTGCCGGCAGTCCGGATCTCGGAAACCTGCAGTATCCCGGCGAAGGGGTGGTCACCGGCTACGGCACCATCAACGGCCGCCTGGTGTACGTTTTTGCCCAGGACTTCACCGTGGCCGGCGGCTCTTTGGGAAAAATCCACGCCGAAAAGATCTGTAAAGTGTTGGATCTGGCCATGAAAAACGGCGCGCCGGTAATCGGCCTGAACGACTCAGGCGGCGCCCGCATCCAGGAAGGCGTGGACGCCCTGGACGGCTACGGAAATATTTTCTTCCGGAACACCCTGGCCTCCGGCGTAATCCCGCAGATCTCGGTCATTATGGGTCCGTGCGCGGGCGGAGCCGTCTACTCTCCCGCCTTGACGGACTTCATTTTTATGGTCGACGGAATCAGCCAGATGTTCATCACCGGCCCGCAGGTGATTAAAGCCGTCACCGGCGAAGAGGTAAGCATGGAGGAATTGGGCGGGGCGTACACGCACAACCAGCGCAGCGGGGTGGCCCATTTTATCGCCGGGAACGAAGAGGAGTGCGTGGCCATGATTAAAAAGCTTCTCTCGTACCTGCCTTCCAATAATCAGGAGAAACCTCCTGTATTTGAGCCTCAGGAGCCGCCCGGCGACCCGCAGGAACTGCGCAAGATTGTGCCCCCGGAATCATTTTTGTCCTACGACGTAAAGGACGTCATCCGGCTCGTCGTCGACGGCGGGGATTTCTTCGAAGTGCAGCCCCTTTACGCCGTCAACGCGGTGGTCGGTTTTGCCCGTTTCGCCGGGCAGGCCGTCGGGATTATCGCCAACCAGCCCAATTATTTAGCCGGTTGTCTGGATATCAACGCTTCCGATAAAATTGCCCGTTTCGTCCGCTTCTGTGATTGTTTTAATATTCCCCTGGTTACTTTTACCGACGTGCCCGGTTATCTCCCGGGAACGGAACAGGAATACGGGGGGATTATCCGCCACGGCGCAAAAATACTTTACGCCTACTCCGAGGCGACCGTCCCGAAGGTCACCATTATTCTCCGGAAGGCTTACGGAGGCGCCTATATAGCCATGTGCGGCAGTTCCCTGCGGGCGGATGTTTCCTACGCCTGGCCCACCGCCGAGGTTGCCGTGATGGGGCCCGAAGGAGCGGTTAACATAATCTACCGGAACGAAATTGCCAAAGCCCAAAACCCCGAGGAAACCCGGCAAAAGCTGATTGCGGAATACCGCGCGAAGTTTGCCAACCCTTACATTTCCTGCGCCCGGGGATATGTAGACGACGTCATTGATCCCGCGGATACGAGGAAAAAGATAATTGAAGCCTTGCAAGCGCTGGCCGGAAAAAGGGAAACCAGGCCGGCCAAGAAGCACGGGAACTTTCCGGTATAACGGGGGAGGAGCTATTTTTTCAGAGGGACACGTTTTCCTCTATGAAAATAAAAATTACCGGCCGGCCGTTCGTTTTCGCGCGTATCGCCAGTGAGCGGAAACGAACCGGCCGGCAGGATCTGTTTGGTGAGGGGAGGAGAGAAAAGAGGGTCAGGAGAGGAGTTTTAGAGATGGTTTTCAAAAAACGATCGGGAAGGAGGAATTCCTGAATATTACTTCAGGGAAATGAACATGAAAAGGAGCAAGATCACCATTGTTGGGGCGGGAAACGTCGGCGCCACCTGCGCCCATTGGGCGGCCGCCAAGGAACTGGCCGACATCGTGCTGATTGACGTGGTGGAAGGCATCCCGCAGGGCAAGGCGCTCGATCTCATGGAGGCGGCGCCCATCGAAGGGTTCGACGCGATTATTACCGGTACGAACGATTACGCTGACACCGCCGGCTCCGCTGTCGTCGTCATCACCGCCGGCATTGCGCGCAAACCGGGGATGAGCAGGGACGATCTGCTGGCCACCAACAGTAAAATTGTCAAGTCGGTTACCGAGCAGGTGGTCAAAAATTCCCCTGATGCCTTTATTATCGTGGTCACGAACCCCCTGGACGTGATGACCTACGTTGCTTTCAAAGCCAGCGGTTTTCCGCCCAACCGGGTTTTCGGCATGTCCGGCATTTTGGATTCCGCCCGGTTTAGAACCTTTGTTGCGCTGGAGCTGGGCGTTTCCTTTGAAGACGTGACCACTTTCGTTCTGGGCGGCCACGGCGACGACATGGTGCCGCTGGTGCGCTACACCTACGCGGGAGGAATCCCCATCGAGAAACTGATTCCCCGGGAAAGGATCGATGCTCTCGTAGAACGCACACGTAAGGGCGGGGCGGAAATTGTCAACTACTTAAAAACCGGCAGCGCTTTCTATGCGCCGGGTGCTTCGGTGGTGCAAATGATCGAAGCGATTTTAAAAGACAAGAAGCGAATTTTGCCCGTCGCCGCCTACCTGCAGGGAGAATACGGGGAAAAAGACATCTACCTGGGTGTTCCCGCCATCATAGGCGGCAACGGGGTAGAAAAGATCATTGAGATTGATTTGACCCCGGAGGAGCGCGCTGCCCTGGACAAATCAATTCAATCCGTCCGCAAGGTAATGGCGCTGCTGGCTTAAGAAGCCTGAATAAACAAGTTTTCAGGGAGGGGATAGATATGCCTGATACCAAACGACCCGTTAAAATTACCGACACCACTTTAAGAGACAGCCACCAATCGCTGCTGGCCACCCGCATGAAATTAGAGCACATGCTCCCCATTTTAGAAAAAATAGATAGGGTTGGCTATCATTCGCTGGAAGTGTGGGGAGGAGCAACTTTTGATTCCTGCATCCGCTTTTTAAACGAGGATCCGTGGGAAAGGCTGCGCACCATCAGAAAACACTGCAAAACTCCTCTCCAGATGCTTTTAAGGGGGCAGAACATCGTCGGCTACAAGAACTACCCGGATGACGTCCTCACCGAGTTTGTCAAGAAGACGGTTGCTAACGGGCTGGACATTTTCCGGATTTTTGACGCTTTAAACGACGTGCGGAACATGCAGAAGGCCATGGAAGTGGCGAAAAGGGAAGGCGCCCACGTCCAGGCCGTGGCCTGCTATACCATCAGCCCGGTGCATAACGTTGAGTATTACGTAAACCTGGCCAAGACGCTGGAAAACATGGGGGCGGATTCCATCTGCTTAAAAGATATGGCCGGCATCCTGGCGCCGCAGCCGGCGTACGAAATTATCAAAGCCTGGAAGGAGAACCTGAAAATACCCGTTCAGTTACACTGTCACTATACCAGCGGGATGGCCTCGATGTGCTACCTGCGGGCCGTTGACGCCGGCGTAGACATCATCGACTGCGCCATTTCTTCCATGGCCCTGCAGACTTCCCAGCCGGCCGTAGAGGCCATGGTGGGAGCCTTAAAGGACACGCCTTCCGACCCGGGCTTCGATCTCAAGTTGCTTTCCGAAATAGCTGACTACTTCACGGAGATTCGCAAGGAACATTATGCTGAATTTGACCTTTCCCCGAAAAGCGTTGATGTCAACGTACTGATTTACCAGATCCCTGGCGGCATGATGTCCAACTTCATGTCGCAACTGAAAGAACAGGGCGCCCTGGATAGGCTGCCGGAAGTTTTGGAAGAACTGCCGCGGACGCGGGCAGATCTCGGCTATCCGCCGTTGGTTACCCCCACCAGCCAGATCGTCGGCATCCAGGCCGTCTTTAACGTATTGTTCGGGCGCTGGGTAATCAACAGCAACGAAATCATCAATTACGTCCGCGGTTACTACGGAAAGCCGCCGGCCCCAATAAACGAGGAAGCCAGAAAAATGATTATCGGCGATGAAGAACCGATCACCTGCCGGCCTGCGGACATGCTGCCCCCGGGTTTAGGAGAAGCCCGAAAGCTGGCGGAGCCTTACCTGGAGCAGGAAGAAGACGTGATTACCGTTGCCCTTTTCCCGGAAGTGGGGCTGGAGTTTCTGAAAAAGCGGAAATCGGGCAGTAAATAACTTTTATTAGAGTCTATCCGTCTTCACATCGGGAACTTAGGCGTGGGGCTGTTACCCCGCAATTATTTGAGGAAACGACCTTTACATGTCTAACGAGGTAACTATTTAAGAGACAGGAGGTTTTAAAACATGCGCAAAGTTGCCGTAGCAGGGGTGGGCATGACCAAGTTTGGCGTTTCCGAAAAAAGCCAGGTGGAGATGTTCGCCGAAGCGGCGATGGAAGCAATAATTACATCCAGTCTAAAGCCCAAAGATATCCAGGCGCTTTTTGTGGGCAACGTCCTGGGGGATTTTGAAGAGGGACAAATGAATATCGCGCCTTTTTGCGCGGCGGAAATAGGCCTTGGACCCGCGGTGCCCGCCACCCGCGTAGAGGGAGCCTGTGCGTCCGCCAGCGTGGCCATTAGAGAAGCCTTTATCTGGGTTGCTTCCGGCTTTTACGACATTGTCCTGGTCGGGGGCACCGAAAGGGCGATGGCGATGGGGACGCCGCTGGCCACCAGAACTTTTGCCATGGGCACCGATAGCCGCTACGAAGAGTTTGCCGGCATTACCTTCCCCGGCGCTTTTGCCATGGTGGCCCGTTTGTATTCCGTTAAATACGGCATACCTTTAGAGAAGCTTAAGGAAAGAATGGCCCTGGTGGCCGTGAAAAACCATAAAAACGGGGTAAAAAATCCTTTAGCGCAGTTCCGTAAAGAGATCACCGTGGAAACAGTGCTGAACAGCACAATGGTTGCCGATCCCCTGCAACTGTTCGATTGCTGCCCGTTTTCGGACGGCGCCGCCGCGCTGGTGCTAACCACCGAGGAGATAGCCAAAAAGCTGGTGGAAAAGCCGGTCTACATCCTGGGCGTTGGACAGGGTTCAAACGGCCCCTTATGCCGGCAAAAGGATGTGACCAGGATCAGGGCAAGGGAAGAGGCTGCGCAACAGGCCTACAAAATGGCCGGGCTGACCCCGAAAGACATTGATGTCTGCGAATTGCACGACTGCTTTACCATTGCCGAGATCGTGGCCAGTGAAGGTTTGGGTTTCTTTGATTTTGGCAAAGGAAGCGAGGCTGTAGAAAAGGGTGAAACACAGATCGGCGGCCGGATCCCCATCAATCCCTCCGGCGGCTTAAAAGCAAAAGGCCACCCGATCGGCGCGACCGGGGCCGCCCAGGCTTACGAAATAGTCAAACAACTAAGGGGCGAATGTGGAGAGCGGCAGGTAGAAGGGGCCAAAATAGGCATGACCGATACGCTGGGCGGAGATCTGGCGACCGTCGTAAACATCATCTACGGGATTTAAAGGAGGAAAAAGGTTATGAACTACCCGTTGACCTATAAACAGTTTTACGAAGGACTAAAAGAAGGAAAGCTCTTTGGTTTAAAATGCCGTTCCTGCGGCGCTTACACGGCCCCTCCCAAAATATGCTGCGACCAGTGCGCCGGCGCCGATTTAGAGGTAGTTGAGTTGAGCGGCCGCGGGGAAATAAAAACCTTCACCGTCATCCGGGTGGCCCCGGAGGGGTTTGAAGCCCCTTACATTGTGGCGATGGCCGAAATGGAAGAAGGTCCGTGGCTCCTGGGCAACCTGGAGGGGGTAGAAGTTGACCAGGCTTCCATGGATTTAATCGGAAAAAAAGTAAAAGTAGGGCATAAAGTGATCCTGTCGGTTAGATATAGCGCCGGTGAAGGTGTGGCGGTTACGTTTTCTTTGGTATAAGAAAGATTTTCCTATTGCGGGTTCATTCTTTGAGGGAAAAACAATGCTCACCAAAATATTAATTGCCAACAGAGGAGAAATAGCAGTTAGAATAATCAGGACGTGTAAAAAACTAGGTATTAAAACGGTTGCTGTTTATTCGGAAATTGATGCCGCTTCTCTGCATGTGCTGCTAGCCGATGAAGCTTATTGCATCGGAGAAGAGTGGGCTTATTTGGATGCGGAAAAAATTGTTTCCATAGCCTTGGAAAATAATGTAGAAGCTATTCACCCTGGTTACGGTTTTCTTTCTGAAAATGCCGCTTTTTCTCAGGCCTGTCGGAAAGCAGGTTTAATTTTTATTGGTCCCTTTCCAGAGGTGATTGGCATTTTAGGAGATAAGATCAGGGCAAGAAATGCGGTGGCTAAACTGGGATTCCCTATTCTCCCGGGAGCTATAGTAGATTTTAATAATAAACAGGATTTGTATAAAATAGCTCAACAGATAGGTTACCCCCTGCTGGTGAAAGCATCCGCCGGGGGAGGCGGAAAAGGTATTGCGCTGGTAAGAGAACCCGATGAGTTACCTTCTGCAATAGAGAATGTAGCTGTTATGGCAAAAAAATTTTTTAAAGATGACCGCGTTTATTTAGAGCAACTAATCCCTAACTGCAGCCATATAGAATTCCAGGTTTTAGCTGATAGTTATGGTAATGTGGTTCATCTGGGAGAAAGGGATTGTTCTATCCAAAGGAAAAATCAAAAGTTAATTGAAGAAACCCCCTCCCCTAAATTGAATTTTTGGCAACGCAGAGAAATGAGTAAAGCAGCGGTTAGCATCGCTAAAGAATTTGGTTATACAGGTTTGGGTACGGTTGAATTTTTGGTAGATTTATTAGGAAATTTCTTCTTTATTGAGATGAATACCCGTCTGCAAGTGGAACATCCGGTTACAGAAATGGTTTCCGGCATCGATTTGGTGGAGGAGCAAATCCGGCTGGCCTGTGGAGAACAGTTGAGGTATTCTCAAAACAATATTAAACTTGTTGGTTGGGCGATTGAATGCAGAATTAACGCCGAAGATCCGGTTACTTTTTTGCCGTGTCCGGGAAAAATTCACAGATTTCACAGTCCATCTGGTCCGTGGGTGAGGGTAGACTCACATATATATCCCGACTATGAAGTCCCCTGGGTTTATGATTCCCTGTTGGGTAAAATTATTACCTGGGGAAAAAATAGAAAAGAAGCTATTTCCCGGATGGAATGCGCTTTAAGTGAATTTTACGTGGAAGGTCTGGTTACAAATATTCCCTTTCATTTATTGGTTATGCGTAACCGGCGGTTTTTAAGCGGTGAATATACTACCCGCTGCGCAAGACAACTTTTTTCCCAGTTGCTTCGCGAAGGTATGCTTGAAGAATTTAAAACTTTTCAACTCCCTTAAGAAGTCTCTAGCCAGGAGATGAAATTGTGAGCGTCTCTTTGGCGGGAGGACAATTTTTCAGGACAGGATACCTCTGAGGATTACTTCCCCAACGCCGAGTATCGTTTAGGCGCTTACGGCGCCACGAACGACAACATGTTGTCCAAAACGACACCTTGTCACGCAGCGATACCAAGTGTTACTAAAGTTTTCCGGAGTTCGTTCTGGAGGTTTTCGTAATGAATATCGAGAGCACATGTCTTTTTGGGTTTCGGACCCCGCCGGGATTTTCCTATCGAAGCAATGACCGGCTTGAGCACTTTTTCCTGCAGGATTATTAAGGCGCACATTGTTTGAAATCTTGTGCAGAAACAAGGTAACGGCGAGAACTTTTTTGTTTCTCCACAAAACCCTTGCCCTTGATTTTTCTGAGGTCGTAGGTGGCCTGGCGGGTTCCGTAATTCCAACCAGTCATCTCCTGGGCTTTCGCCGCCAGGTCGGAAACAGAAAAACCGTCGGGTTTAAGCGCTAAAGACATCAAGGCTTCAATTACCACCCGCAGGCGCGGATTGTTGATATCGATCCCGGCAACCCGGTTCTTTCCCCGGCAGGTGGGTTTAGGC
>JBFMBG010000066.1:0-18035 GCA_040755215.1 Bacillota bacterium
TCCCCCTCCTGGGCCGCTCACGCCCTGGCCAGGGTGGAGAATCTGCGGATCCAAAAAAAGGGCCGGGGAGGTGCGGCTTCCGGCAGCTTAGTCGGGGGAGCCGGACCCGGGCCGGTCGAAGCAGCCGGACCCGTTCCGGCCAAAGGCACTGGAAAAGGTACGGGAGCATCCCCGGCGGTCCGGGAAGAGGCAGGCAAAAAAGATCTCTTTTCCGATCCCGGCAGCCGCGGGCCAGTTTCCCCGGAAAACAGACTTCCGGGCCGCCCGGATGGCAAAGCCGGGGAAGATACCGCCGCCGCGCTCCTGGCTGCGAAAAGGCGGCGGAAAGAAGAGCAGGGCTCAGGGAAGAAGAATCAGGAATCAGTACCCTGACATAAAAATCTTTACAATAACCCTGGTAACATAAATAATTTTTTGTAGAATATACGTACTATGCGTGCTCCGGACGAAGGTGAGCCGGGCGGCACACAAAGAAATTCCGAAGCAGTTGCGGCAGAGGACTCTCAAAAAACAGCTGAAGATAACTGAAAAGGAGTTTTGGGGGTCTCTTTAATGCCAAAAGATTCCCAGCTCTTAATCCCTACTCAATGTTGCCGGGCTTTTTCTTGTTCCCGTTCCCAGCGGGCCAGGCGCCGGAAGGCTTCGATCTTTTCCGTCCGGCCCAGGCGGCTTTCCGTCAGGGCCTTTTGGAGAAAAGCGATTGATTGATCGTACAGGGTGCGGTCCACGGGGTAGGGGTGGCCGTCTTTGCCCCCGTGAGCGTAGCTATAGCGGGCGGGGTCGCGGTAGCTGGGCGGGGTGCCGTAGACCAGTTCGGAGAGCAGGCTCAGCGCACGCAGCGCCTTGGGACCGATTCCTTCGGTGGCCAAAAGGGCCCGGAAATTTTCCGGCTGGCGGGCGTAACTTTTTAAAAGTACGCTCCCGATTTTCCGGGGATTAAGGTCGGAAAGCGCCACCCGGTGCCGCGCAGGCAGCTGGAGGACGGCTTTTTCCTGCAACCGGTTTAATTCCTTAACGATCTTTTCCGGCTGTTCGCGGGACAGCTCCGTGACCACCTTTCTGGCCGGATCGCTTTCCAGAGCCACCAGGTTGAGAGCCTCCCCGCGGTGATCGCAGCAGACCGCCTGGTGGGGCTCGCAAACAAAATCCTTGAGGGTGGTGCTTAACCAGTGGTAGCGGCGCGCCCATCCGTTCTGCTCGTTCATTCCCTGCTGGACCACCGTCCACTGGCCGCGGTCATTGAAGAGAAAAGTATGGTGGTAAATCTGGTAACCGTCCTGAACGGCGCTGTTGTCCACCTTGGCCGCCATCCGGCTGGCAAAAACCAGCTCCCCGGGATCCCCGGCCAGGGGGTAGCGCTCCGCAATTAACTGGATTTCGTGCGGCGTTTGCCGGCTGGTTTTACCTTTTCCGCCGGCGGCGAACAGGCCCAGTTGGCCGGCCCGGTCGCGCAGGGCTTCTTTGAGCGCGCCGCAGACGGTCGTCGTCAGACCGGAGGAATGCCAGTCAAACCCTAAAACGCACCCAAAGGCCTGAAACCAGAAGGGATCGGATACCCTGGCGAGCACCCCTTCGGTCCCCGCGTTGGCAATCATCACTTCCAGAAAAGCCCTGGTCATTTTGACCATCCGCTCAAATAACCAGGGCGGGCACTTCCCCCCGTGCAGGGGTAAATTGGCAATCCCGGTGCGCATCTTACTCTCCCTGTCGTTTTTAAACCCTTTAAAGTATGTTTGAGACTGAATATCAGTAAGCAGATCAATTATAACATTAACAGAGGCAGATTAATAGATATTTTCCAAAAGATATATAGTGGAAAACAACAAAAAATGATGGGTTGTCGCAATTTATCAGGTAAAGCTTGAAATATCTATAGTAATTGGTTTTCTTTTTTGCTATAATGGAGATAGGAAACGATTATTGTTCATTAAACCTCTGAAGAGGTTGCTACCAAATGAAAAAATTTAAGTACGTAATTCTTTTTTTCATCCTTTTTTTCATTATTACTACAGGGGTTCTTGTTTTGGGTCCTACTGAAGTTAACTGTTCTTCTTTGCCTGAAGAGGAAGTAGTAATTCTTACCGTCGACGGGCCCATCGTGCCGGTAGTGGCCAGTTATCTTGGGCGGGGAATTAACCTTGCGGAACAGGAGAAAGCGGCCGCCTGCGTTATTTGCCTGAATACGCCCGGCGGACTGTACAAATCCACCCAGGAAATTGTCGGCCGGATTTTAAATGCCCGAGTGCCGGTGGTTGTTTATGTTTCTCCGCAGGGGGGCTGGGCCGGCTCGGCGGGCACTTTTATCACCGTGGCCGCCCACTATGCGGCGATGGCTCCGGGCAGCAGGATCGGAGCGGCCCACCCCGTTTCGATTGGTCCCGGTACGGATGAGAAACCGAACGTTCCCGGCGAAAAAATTACCGAGGACGCCGCCGCCTGGATTCGCTCTTTAGCTCAACTCCGCAGTAGAAATGCGGAAGCCGCGGAGCTGGCCGTACGGGAAAGTAAGTCTTATTCCGACCAGGAAGCGTTGGCGAAAAAACTTATTGATGCCCAGGCGCGGGATCTAAATGAACTTCTGGAAAAGTTGCAAGGCAAAGAAATTGTCTTGCAGGATGGCCGGAAGGTCGTTCTCAACACGCAAAATGCTCCCCACCGCAGGTTGGATATGAATTTGCGGGAAAAAATCTTGGCTACTTTGAGCAACCCGGAGGTAGCCTACCTGCTCTTTACTTTAGGGATGATCGGGATTGTCGCGGAAATTTATAACCCCGGCGCGATTTTCCCCGGCGTTCTCGGCGGGCTTTGTTTTTTGCTCGGACTTTACGGTTTGGGCAACCTGGACGCTTACTGGGGAGGTATTTTGCTCCTTATCCTGGCTTTCGGCCTGTTTATTGCCGAAGCCTTTGTGGTTAGCCACGGCCTGCTGGGAACGGGCGGCCTGGTTGCCTTTGTGCTGGGTTCCCTCCTCCTTTTTACGGGCAGCGGACCTGGTATCGCGATCAACCCCTGGTTAATTGCCCTGTTTACCACCTTTTTTGCTGCTTTGCTGGCCCTGCTGGTTTACGCAATTGTTCGCGGCCAAACGCGCAAAGTAATTACCGGGCAGGAAGGATTAATCGGTCAGGTGGCGGTGGCGCGCACCCCTTTAAATCCGAAAGGAACCGTTTTTTGCGCCGGAAGTTTATGGAGCGCCATTTCGGAAGAAGGGCAGGTGGGGGAAGGGGAGGAAGTGGTGATCACGGGAGTTGAAGGTTTAAAATTGCGGGTTAAAAAGAAAAAAGAGGGGTAAATTAGGAAAAAGAGGGCGTCAGGGAAGAGAGGCGCCAGGTCATTGGGGCACGTGAACTTTTTGTGCGAAGACCTTAAAAAACAACAATCACCAAGTCACCGGGATAAAAGGAGCAAGGTGAAATAGGCACAAGATTGTGGTGACGGGAGCCTGGCCGTTAAAAAGCAATTAATTTAAAGAGGAGGCTGTCTAACTTGGAATTTTTTACCTTATCAATTCTTGTGTTGATTATTATAATCTTAATATCTTCCTCGATCCGCATTGTTCAGGAATACGAGCGCGGCGTGATCTTTCGCCTGGGCCGCGTTGTCGGAGCCCGCGGGCCGGGGTTGATTTTGCTCATCCCGATCATTGAACGCATGCAAAAAGTTGACTTACGGGTCATTACCATGGACGTTCCGGCCCAGGAAACGATCACCAATGACAACGTGACCATCAAAGTAAACGCCATCGTTTATTTCCAGGTAATCAACCCTGTCCAGGCGGTTGTGAACGTGCTGGATTACATCCGGGCAACGTCCCAGCTTTCGCAAACTACCTTGCGCAGTATTGTGGGCCAGTCCCAGCTGGATGAGATCCTGGCCAAGCGGGAAGAAATCAACCAGCGCCTGCAAAAGGCCATTGACGAAGGCACGGAGCCCTGGGGAATTAAAGTAAGCCTGGTGGAAATTCGGGATCTGGAATTGCCGTCCTCCATGCAGCGGGCCATGGCTGCCCAGGCGGAAGCTGAGCGGGAACGGCGGGCGAAGATCATCCACGCCGATGGCGAGTACCAGGCTGCTGAGAGACTGGCAGAAGCGGCCAGGATCATTACCCAGGTCCCCGCTGCGCTGCAGTTGCGCTACCTGCAGACGATCCGGGAAATTACCACGGATAAAGCAAGCACCATTATCTTTCCGCTGCCCGTGGATCTGGTTATGCCGCTGTTAAAAATGGTACAAAAGGAGGAACGGCCGAAAACGCCCGGGGAAAGGTAACCTGGCGGGTGCGTAAAAAAATCTCAGCCGGAAAAAATTTTTAACTTGATCAGTTCCCAAATTTATGTTATAAGATATGTATAGTAAGGGCGGTACCCTGGAGGTACCCGTAAAAAGTATTTTTCTAAAGTACCCGAAAAAAGGTTGCTGTGGAAGGGTTGCTGGCGGAATTGACCATGGAGGTCTTGCTCCGGCAAGGGCGGGGCGCTTCATGGTTTTTTTATTTTCTTGCCAAAAAAACTTTAGGGGGTGTTTTTTCAATGCATATTCCTGATGGGTTTCTTACTCCGGGAGTTTGGGCCGGGGCGAGTGTATTAAGCGCCGGCGCGCTGGCCGGAGCGGTGGCAAAAACCAGAGAAACCCTCCAGGACAGGCAGGTGCCAACCCTGGGGGTGGCGGCGGCGTTTATCTTTGCCGCGCAGATGATTAATTTTCCGGTCGCCGGCGGAACTTCCGGCCACCTTTTGGGCGGCGCCCTCGCGGCGATTTTGTTGGGACCGTGGAACGCCTTTTTGGTGATGACGACAGTCCTGACCATCCAGTGTCTTTTCTTTTCTGACGGGGGATTGACGGCTTTGGGCGCCAATGTGTTGAATATGGCGGTGATCGCTCCCTGGGTGGCTTACGTTATGGCCAGGTTATTTAAAGGAACGGAGGGAAACAAAGCCATCCGGTCGGCGGCCATTTTTTTCGCTTCCTGGTCTTCCGTAATGGCGGCGGCGCTGGCCTGTACTGTCGAGATTGCTTTGTCCGGAAGCGTACCCTGGCAGGTGGCCCTGCCCGCCATGGCCGGCTGGCACGCTTTAATCGGCATTGGCGAAGGGTTGATTACCACGGTGGTGGTGGCGTTTGTCAGGCAACACTGGTCCCTGCCGCAGGGGGTGAGTTTTGGTGAATAAAAAACGCCTGGTGGCGGGTCTTTTGATTGCCCTGGCAATTGCGGCGCTTTTATCGCCGTTTGCTTCTCCCAACCCCGATGGTTTGGAAAAGGTGGCCGAAGACAAAGGGTTTTTACACCTGGCGGAAGGGGTGGAATTGATTAAAGCGTGGATGCCGGACTATGTTTTCCCCGGCATCGCCAGCGAACCTTTGGCCACCTCCCTGGCCGGCTTTACCGGAACCCTGCTGGTTTTTGGATTTGTTTATTCCTTTGGCGTAATTCTGGCCAGGCGGAGAAAAACGCCGGTTTCCGGGCAGGCCGGGCATAGAAGGAAATAAGGGGTGCGCGTCATGGATTAAGGAACGGATAAAAAGTTCCTATAAAGAAGCTGTCGAAAAAACTCCTAAATATGATGACATGATCACGGCGGTGGTTGTCCCTGCAGGAGCGACTTGCTTAAGGCGCCGTTTACGAGACACGGCGCAGGTGAGGTAAGCAAACCGGCAGCGCGAATCGCGCCGATGACCGTGCGCTTGAAATAGGAAAAGTAACCCTGTATCGGATCATGTTGTTAGAAAACTAATGAACCACGCGGTATTCAAGCAGCGCTGCCTGGTTTGCTCCGAACCAAGCCGATGTCTCGTCGGCACGCAGCATCGGAGCGATGGCAGGGACAACCACCGCCGTCAGGAACTTTTTCGACGGTCTCTAAAAATTTACCGTCTTTTTAGCTGGCTGGCGGTAAATTTTTTTGTTTTTTTGTCGAAGAATAGCTTTATAAAGGAAGTGTACCTTTTGCAGGTATTAACCCATGAATAACGAGGAGTGGTCTGATGAAAATCCGCGGAAAAATACTGGTAGGGTACTTAATAGTGCTCTTTGTCTTTGCCGCTGCCGTCGGCGTGCAGGTTTATCAGATGCGCCAGGCCAGAACAAATTACGAGCGAATTATCCAGCGGGAGGTTTTCAAAGCCGCTGAGGCCCAGAAGTTCCTGTTACTTTTTGAAAGATTACCAATTATTTTTCAGAGTTACCTGTTGACGGGGAATGAAAACGAATTTAAAGACTACAGTAACCGGAGCGCGGAGGCAGTACTGCAACTGCAAAAATTAAAGGATCTTGGCGATTCCGACCAAGAGAAGGAACTGCTCAAAGAGATCCAGCACAAGTTTGAAGATTACCGCACGGTGGCCGGCTACTTAACGACTCTGAAAAGCCAGGCCGTCGGTTTCGAGATTGAGTTGAAAACTGTGCCTGAGGATAACATGAAAAGAAGAATGGAACTGCTTGGGCAAATCGATACGTTTCAAAGGGAAATTTCCTCCTACCTTTCCGAAAAACAAGGGGTGATTGAGGCGGCCATTAAAGCGGGCCAGGATTTTGTAAATGCACAGGAGAATGCTCTCCAGGCCGCCGTCGAAAATAACCGCGCCCTGGTTAAAAATATAGAAATGTTGAATTATATAGCCGTTGGTGTAGCATTCATTTTAGGCATAATCATCGCCTTTTATATGGGGAACCTGGTGGCGAAGCCCCTACAGATGGTGGAAAAGGGCGTCTCCCGGATTGCGGGGGGCGATCTGGCGGTGGCCGATATAAAGAGCGCTTCCCGGGACGAAGTTGGCTCGCTGGCACTTTCTTTTAACCAGATGAAAGGGAGCCTGCGGGAAATCGTCCAGAAAGTGGCCGAGGGGGCGCGTTCGGTTTTTTACGCCGCCAGCCAGCTGTCCGAAAGCGCCCAGCAGACCACCCAGGGAGCTACCGCCACAGCTTCGGCGATATCGGAAATTGCCGCCGCCGTTGAAGACGGGGCAAGCAACGCCGGGCAGGTGGCGCAGGCTGCCGAAAAAGCAGCCGGCCTGGCCGGGGAGGGGAACGTAAAGGTGGAGAGATTAATTGCCCAGATGGGCAGCATCGAAGCAGCGGCCAACCAGGTAGCTAAGGCCATTACCGAACTGGGCGAAACTTCCCGGGAAATTACCCAGATTGTCGAGATGATTACCAATATAGCCGAGCAGACGAATCTTTTGGCCCTTAATGCCGCCATCGAAGCAGCCAGGGCGGGCGAGCAGGGCCGCGGCTTTGCCGTGGTGGCCGAAGAGGTAAGGAAACTGGCCGAACAATCGGGTGACGCCGCGAAAGACATCTACCAGCTGGTTCAACGAATCCAGGAAAAAGCTTCCGGAGCCATTTCCAGCATGGAGGAAAGCACCCAGCAGGTTCATGCCGGCAGTTTTATTGTCAAAGAGGTGGGAGAACTTTTTACGGACATCATTCAAACGGTCCGGGAGTTAAGCACCCAGATCCAGGAAGTAGCGGCAACCGCCCAGCAAATAGCCGGCGGCGTGGAAAACGTGGCCGGGACCGCCGAAGAACAAACGGCGGCCATGGAAGAGGTATCCGCCTCCGCGGAAAGCCTGCAAAGACTGGCCGCCGAACTGGAGGAGGTCGCCGCCAGGTTCAAACTTTAAATTTAAGGCAGTCCGGAGAAAAAGGCGCATAGCGTAAAATTGTTTGGCCAGCGGTACGGGGAAAAATATTTCTCGGCGAGATCTTGCTTTTTAGCTAAAATACTTATATAATTTTACTGACTTATAATTAAATTATGCCGAAATCCGGGCAGCGATCAAGGAATCACGGAGATTCCACGGGAAGGATTTGAGCTAAGGTCATGGAGGCCTGTTTACCTTCATCACGATTATGGGGCAGGTCCTATGGCTTTTTTGTTTTGGCCGGTTAAGGGAGGGTGGGTTTTTTGGATCGCTTTTTCGCCCCCGCGGGTTTTCCGGGTTCAGCATTACACCGTCTGGACCCCCGGGTTAAAACGGTGAGCATTTTAGGTTTTGTCGCCCTCGTTTCAACGCTATCTGCCTGGCCGGCGCTGCTCCTGGCAGCTTTGTTTCCGATCGTTCTGGGCGCAATGGCCGGGTTGAGCCCCCTTTACTTCTGGCGGCGGGTGTTATGGATTTTACCTTTTGCGGGCGCGCTGGCCGCCGTTCTTCCTTTCGCCGTCCGGGGAGAAATCCTGGCCGGGTTTAAGGTGGGGACATTTGTTGTAGTCCTTAGCAAAGAAGGATTGGGCCAGGCCATGGTCCTGGTTTTGCGCGCGCTGGCCGCCGTTTTGGCCTTAAATTTGCTCACCGCTACAACCGGTCTGCGCGGTTTGCTGAGGGCTCTTCGGGAACTGCACGTTCCCTTGATTTTCGTGCAGTTAATCGAATTTACCGTCCGCTACATATTTGTGCTCACCGACGAAATCCAGCGCATGAGCCTGGCCCGCCGGGCACGGGCCTTCCGGGCAGGAAAAAGCCTGCTGCATAAAAGGACCTTCCTTACTTTGGGGCAATTGTTAGGAGTGCTTTTTCTGCGCTCGGCGGAACGAGGGGAGCGGATTTATTTTGCCATGCTCTCCAGAGGGCTTGGCAACCCGCCCGGGCGAAACGAGGGGAGGTTGCCGACAACCCGCGATTTAGGTTGGGGTGCCTGGATCATTAGCTTTGCCCTGGTGTTGCGTTTGTTAGAACCGGGAGGTATATTATGGCAAACATTATTGAAGTAGAAGATCTGCATTTTCGTTACCGGGACGGAACGGAGGCCCTCAGGGGCCTTTCTTTATCGATCCAAAAGGGTTCGCGGGTGGCCATTTTAGGGCCCAACGGCGCCGGTAAATCCACTTTGTTGCTCCATTTCAACGGAATTTACCTGCCTGAGCGCGGGCAAGTGCGCATCCTGGGAAGAGAAGTAACGGCCAAAACGGAAAAGTGGGTGAAAAGTAAAGTGGGCCTGGTTTTCCAGGACCCCGACGACCAGGTATTCTCTTCGTCCGTTTGGGAGGACGTGTCCTTTGGCCCTTTGAACATGAATTTTCCGCCCGCGGAAGTTGCGGCCAGGGCAGAAAAAGCACTGCGGGCCGTGCAAATGGAAGAGTATAAAAATAAAGCCCCTTATCATTTAAGCTACGGACAGAAGAAAAGGGTGGCCATCGCCGGCGTGCTGGCTATGGAGCCGGAAATTATTGTGCTCGACGAGCCGATGGGTTATCTGGACCCGCAGGGCAAGGAAAATCTTCTGGGTATTTTAAACTATTTGCACCAGCGGGAGATTACCATCGTCGTTGCCACTCACGATGTAGATCTGGCTGCCGAGTGGGCCGATCGGGTAATCGTAATCAAAAATGGCCGTACCCTGGCCGAAGGGGACCCCTCTCTGCTTACCGACGAGGATCTGGTCAGGGCGGCCCACTTACGCTTCCCGGTGGTGGTGGAAATTTTCCGCCGCCTTCCGGAATTAAACTTGCCCCGGTTGCCAAAAACGATTGCTGAAGCAGTCGAGATAATCAAAACCATTAAGCAAAACGGTGTTCCTGTATTTAAATAGCGGGTTAAAAAATAACTATTTATTAAATCAAAAATGTTGTTTTTTTCGGGCAGGAGTGATATACTCTGATCGATGGTTTAGCCAAACAACCAGGAAAAGTATCTGGTTACCAAGGAGGACGACCCAGCTTGCTGCCTGTTCACCACATCCCTTTGCCGACCCCTTATCCGGTCGGGCCAGTCAACGTGTACCTGATTGTATCCCCACCGTACACTTTGGTGGATGCCGGGCCGGACACCAGCGAAGCGCGGGCAATGTTAAAAGATGCGCTGGCGGAGCGGGGCTTGTCGCTTACCGAACTGAAAAGGGTGGTTTTAACTCATTCCCATTCCGATCACAGCGGCCTTGCCGGGTGGTTGCACGACGTGTCCGGTGCGCAGGTATTCGTTCACCCCATTGAGCTGAACAGGCTGATCAGGCCGCACAATTTCTTTGCCGAAAGACTCGCTTTTTTATACGAAGCGGGTTCCCCCCGAGCGATCGTTGAGCAAATGCTCAAGATGCGGGATAAATTACCAATGCCCGGCATCCCGGAGGATTGCGCGGTAGAGCTCAAGGGCGGGGAGGAACTGTTTTTCACGGACGGGGTTTTGCAGGTTTACCACTTGCCGGGCCATGCGCCGGGGCACCTCTGCCTTTACGATCCCGGGGAAGGCAACTTTTTTTCGGGCGACTTTCTATTGCCCCACATTACTCCCAACCCGCTGGTGGAATTCGAGCCAGACTGCCCCGGCAAGCGCATGCATACCTTAAGTATTTACCTGGAGGGGCTAAACAAGGTAAATGCTCTGGAAATAAAAAACGTGTGGCCGGGTCACGGGGAAGTTTTTACTGATCACCGGAAATTGATCGCCAGTTATTACGCACATCACGAAAACCGGTTGGAGTACCTCCTGGCGATGCTCCGAAAACATGGCGAATTGACCGTTTTTAAGCTTAGCCGTCTGGTTTATCCGGGTTTGAACGGTTTTGATATTTTTCTTGGCCTGTCGGAAATCCAGGCCCACCTGGATGTTCTGGAAGAGCGCGGGTTAATTGTTGCCCGCGAGCACGAAAAGGTGTTTTATTACCGTGCTTTGGCTTAAAAAAACAGGCGCTAAAATATTAATTTTTTGGGCTGTTCTCCTGGCGAAGGCAACCTTCTGGTTGAGCCGGCTGCTGGTCGGGGGAAAAGGTTCTTCCCTGCCGGGAATGCTGGCTTTAAAAGTCTATCCGGGTGTGCTCGCCGCCCTGGCCGGTCAGGTCCGGCGGGGCATTATTATGGTAACTGGAACAAACGGCAAAACCACTACCAATAATATGTTTGCCCGGATCGCCGCCGGGGCGGGGTACGCCGTGGTGGCGAACCAGGAAGGGGCAAATTTAATTACCGGCGTTACCACTGCTTTTGTTAAGAACGCTACCATAGCCGGCAGGATCAATTGCGATTACGCCTGCCTGGAAATAGACGAGGCTTCTTTTCCCGTCGTCTGTGCACAGATCCGGCCGGATGTAGTGGTCGTGACCAACTTTTTCAGGGACCAGCTGGACCGCTATGGAGAACTGGATAATACCATTCGCTACATCCGGGGCGCCCTGGAAAAATTGCCGGGCGTAAAGCTGGTGCTCAACGCCGACGACCCGCTGGTTGCCCAATTGCAAACAGCAAGCGGGGGGGAAAGGGCAATTTTTTACGGCCTGGGCGAAAATGCCGGCCAGCAGGGAAAGGAGACCCGAGGGGTAAAAGAAGCCCGCTATTGCCCTTTATGCGGCCACCCTTTGCATTACGAATATTATCAGTATGGTCAACTGGGTAAATATAGTTGTTTTCACTGCGGTTTCGCCCGCCCGAAACCGGGCATCGAGGCCGTCCAAATTCAAACCCAGGGCGTTAATTCCTGCCTGGTTCTTTCCCCGGCCGGTCAGGCGACCCTGGTTTTACCCGTCTCCGGTCTTTATAACCTGTATAACGCTCTAGCTGCGCTTGCCGCGGGGCTTTTGATCGGAATCGAGGCGCGGGAAATTGCCAGCTTATTACAGAGCTACACTCCGGCCACGGGCCGCATGGAACGCTACAATTACCTCGGGAAATCGATCTTGCTCAATTTAGTCAAAAATCCCGCCGGTTTTAACGAAAGTCTGAAGGTTTTCCTTCGGCCGCGGGGCCGGGTGGACGTTCTGATTGCCATTAACGATAACGCTGCCGACGGACGCGACATTTCCTGGCTCTGGGATGTGGATTTTGAAGTGTTTCAGAACCACCACCGGCAGATCAATTTTTTTATTTGTTCGGGTACCCGGGCCGAGGAAATGGGGGTGCGCTTGAAGTACGCCGGCGTGCCGACGGAAAAAATTATTGTGGAACCCCATCTGGAAGCGGCCGTCGACCGCATATTGTGCGCTCCCGGGCACCAGGCGTATCTGTTGGCCACCTACACAGCCCTCTGGCCGGTGGAAAGGTGCTTATCCAGGCGGTGTAAAAAGGAGCAGACCTATGCTGCACATATGTCATCTGTATCCTGATCTGTTAAATCTTTATGGAGACAGGGGAAACGTGCTGGCCTTTGCGGCCCGCTGCCGCTGGCGGGGGATTCCCGTGACCATCCACCGCGTCCACCAGGGGGAACAGGTAAATCTTGCCAGGATGGATTTTCTTTTTTTAGGCGGCGGCTCCGATCGCGAGCAAAATTTAATGACGAAGGATTTAAGCAAACGGATCGCTGCCTTGCGGGAAGCCATCGAAGACGGTCTGGTGGTTTTGGCTATCTGCGGCGGCTACCAGTTGCTTGGTCACTACTACCGGACGCGGGAAGGGCAAATCATCCCCGGCCTGGGCTTGCTGGACTTTTATACCGAAGCCGGCCCGCGCCGGCTGATTGGCAATATCGCCGTCGAGTTGGCGCTGAACGGAAAGGTCTTTAAAGTTACCGGTTTTGAAAATCACGCGGGGAGAACCTATCTGGGGAAAGCGGCCCCTCTTGGCCGGGTGCTGGCCGGTTACGGCAACAACGGCAAGGACGGCCTGGAAGGGGCGCGGTATAAAAATGTTTTTTGCTCTTACCTCCATGGCCCGCTCCTGCCCAAGAACCCGCCCTTAACCGATTACCTGATCGCGACGGCCCTCAAAAGGCGGGGGCTGCCTTTTCATTTAGATCCCCTGGACGATCGCCTGGAGGAGACGGCCAATCAAGTAATGTTGCGCCGTTTGGGGGTGGGTTCCTAAATATTTTTCTCCCGATCCGGCAAATTATATAAAAATAGCAAGTACCCGGCGCAAAGACTAAAGATTTTGCAAAATGGCGGGATCGGGATAAATGTTTGAGCTTGTTTACCGCACGGTATTGATTTATTTTATCGTCCTGGCAATTGTCCGTCTGATGGGCAAAAGGGAAATCGGGCAGCTTTCCCCTTTTGATTTTGTCGTGGCCATTATCATCGCCGAACTGGCGGCAATTCCCATGGAAGCTGCGGGCATCCCTTTGTGGAAGGCCATCCTCCCCATGGTCACCCTGGCTGTTCTGGAGGTTTTCTTGAGCTACCTGGCCCTGCACAGCCCGTTTTTGCGGAAAGTTCTGGACGGACAGCCCCAGGTGGTCATCAGAAACGGGCATATTTTGAAGAAGGAACTGCGCAAAGCCCGGTATAACTTAAACGATCTCCTCGCGCAATTGCGGGAAAAGGGGATCGTACACGTTTGCGACGTGGAGTTCGGCATCCTCGAAACATCAGGGAAGCTAAGCGTAATTCCAAAATCACAAAAAAGGCCGGTTACCCCTGGAGATCTTGGTCTGACAACCGGTTACGAAGGTTTGCCCACCGTTGTGATCATGGACGGGATGATTGTCAGGGAAAATTTACGGCTTTTGGGCCTGGACCAAAAATGGCTGCACGAACGCCTGGCTGAACTCAATTTACAGCCCAGGGATGTATTCCTGGCTGTTTTAGGTACGGATGGGAAATTATTTATCAATACACAGGAAGAAAGATTGTAGAAAGAGGATTTTCTTCATTTTGGTAGAATGTAAAGCTGCAGAAGCTCCAAACCGGCCCTGTTACGACCGGAAAAATAGATCATTCTGAAGCTTAATCAATTGTACGGGTAGCGAAGCCCGCGGCCGCAGGTTTGATTATTTTTAAGCGGTTTTCCTGCGCCCTCCGGAGCTAATTTTAGAAAGTAAGGTGATCCCTGGTTTGTTCCAGATGGGACGGCGTCAGCAGTTGATTGTGCTGGCGATTGTCGCCGTGGTTCTTTTTGGCGCCGGGTACAAATACGCGCACTGGAACGCCCAAAATGCGGAAAAGCCCGTGGTGGAAAGATTTGAACCGGCGGAAGCGGCGAATAAAACTGGTCAGGAGATTATCGTTCACGTCAGCGGGGCCGTGGAAAAACCGGGTATATACCGCCTGCCCCGGGGCTCCCGGATCAACGATGCCGTAAACCTGGCCGGGGTCTTGCCGGAGGCGGATTTGCATGCTTTAAACCTGGCTGCACCGCTGAACGATGGGCAGAAGGTGCCGGTTCCGTTCCGGCAGGGTGTGTTAACCGGTGAAAAGACCGGGGACGGAGGCGATCCGGGCGGCAAAGCGCCGGGTTCGTCTGCCGCCGGCGCGAGTTTTCGGATCGGCGGGCAAGGGGGCAAAGGCAATTCCCCGGGGTTGTCCGCGGGCGGGTTGATTAACATCAATACGGCCGGCAAAGCGGAACTTGAATCCCTTCCCGGGATAGGTCCGGCACTTGCGGAAAGAATTATCCAGTACCGCGAAGAGCACGGGTATTTTATGTCGATAGAGGACATCAAGAATGTCTCCGGAATAGGGGAAAAGCGTTATGAGCAGTTAAAAGATAAAATTACCATTTAGAGCCTGGAGGTGGCCGATGAACCCCAGGCCGCTGGTTGTTCTGACCTGTTTTTTTATTGCCGGTATTTTGCTGGCTTCACCACTGCCCGCAACTCCGCAAGCGGCAATCCTCGCCTGCGGGTTCCTTCTCTTCGTTGCCCTGGTCGGGTATGCAAGGAACTGGCGAAATAACCGCTGGGTTATCGCCCTGCTGTTTCTGGCTGCCGGTTTTACCCTGGCGCGCCTGGCCTCTTTGCAAATTGACCCTGCGTTATTTAAATATTGCGGCCACTGGGTAACGGCGGAAGGTGTCGTGGCCCGCGAAGCAGACGTTCGCCCGGAGGTGGTTTCTTACCACCTGGATGTACGGTCCATATCTGCGGGCAAAGAAAAATTCCCGCTTAAGGCGCGGGTGCTGGTAAAGGTGCCTGCCCCGTGTCCGGTGTACAGCTACGGCGACTTTGTAAGGGTCCCCGGTCTTCTGGCAAGGCCGGATGAACCGGGCAACCCCGGCGCGTTTAACTACCGGGCGTACCTGGAAAGACGCGGCATCGGGGCGGTTTTGGAAGTCGAAAACAGCCAGGGTATAACCAGGTTGGGGGTGGAAGGCAACCCCTTAATCCGCCGGCTATTGCTTTTTAAGGAAAAATTGCTGGCCGTCAGCAGGCAAACCCTCCCGCCCGCCAAGGCGGCCCTGGTCAACGGTCTTATTTTTGGGACCCAGGGGGAAATTCCCCGGGAGCTCTGGCAGGTCTTCAGCGAAACCGGGATAGTGCACATTTTAAGTGTTTCGGGTATGCACGTGGGCCTCGTGCTGGCGGGTATCCTGTTTCTTTTCAAAATCTTGCGGGCGCCGCAGCGCTGGCTGGCGCCTTTGACCAGCATCGTCCTGGTGCTTTACGCAGCGATTTGCGGGCTGGGGCCGGCGGTTACACGGGCCACCTTCATGGGTCTTTTATTTCTCTGGGCCCACCACCTGGGGCGCGATCAGGACTGGCCGACCACCCTATCCGTGGCTGCTCTGTTGAGCCTGCTCTTGAATCCCCTCGCCCTTTACGATATCGGATTTCAGCTTTCCTTTGCCGCCACCTGGGGGATCCTTTATCTCGGACCGGTTCTGAATAAATTGCTGGGGCGCTTTCTTTCCCGGCCCGACTGGTTAAGGGCGGTTGTCTGGGTTTCGCTGGCCGCCCAGCTAGCCACCCTCCCCCTGGTGGCCTGGTATTATAACCTCATTTCGCCGGTGTCGCTGCTGGCCAATATCGTCGCCGCCCCGTTAACCGGCCTGGTCCTGGCCCTGGGTTTTGCAGCCGGCCTGGCCGGGGCCGTTTGGGTTCCCCTGGCCGGGTTTATTAACGCCAGTACTTCTTTTGCGCTGGATATTTTCACTGCCCTGATTACCCTGTTGCGCACTTTGCCCGGTGCGGTGCTTTACGTTCCCACGCCGTCGCCTTTGGCTGTTCTGGCCTGGTACCCTTTGCTCGGTCTGGCGGTAGTTCTGTTCGAAGAAAAGAATTGGGCGGCAGTAAAAAATTTTGTCTTCCCGAGGCGCCGGATAATAGCGGTGGCCGCTGCGGGAGTTATTTTCCTCGCGGCGGCCTGGATCATCGGTCATCCGGAGAAAAAAGAACTGGTTCTCCATCTCATCGACGTGGGTCAGGGAGATAGCATTTTAATCCAGACGCCGGCGGGCAAAAACATTCTGGTCGATGCCGGCGGGTGGAGTGGTGAATTTGAGTCCGGCGAGGGCGCCGGCGACCGGGTGGTGGTTCCTTACCTGCGCAGGCTGGGCGTAAAGCACCTGGATGTGCTCGTCATCACCCATCCCCACGAAGATCACGCCGGCGGCGCAAAGGCGGTGGCAAAGGCATTTCCCGTCGAGCTGGCCCTCCTCTCGCCCATCGGGTTCAGCGAACCAATCACGGGCCGGAATCAGCACTTTTTCTCAGAACCGCTCAACCAGGGCACAGAGCTTCCCCCGCCCTACCGGCAACTCCTGACCTATTTAATCAACAAGCAAATCCCCCTGCGTACGGTCTGTGCCGGGGACGAAATAAAATGCGACCCCGACCTGGAAATACGTGTCCTGGCTCCGCCCTTTCCGCCTTTAAAAGGCACCCGTTCCGATGAAAATAACGCTTCCGTTGTTTTGTGGATGCGTTACGGCGGGCAAACTTTTCTTTTGACCGGGGATATTGAAGTAGAGGCTCAGGAATGGCTTATCCGCTCCGGCTGCGACTTCCGGGCCGATGTCCTCAAAGTGCCGCACCACGGCAGCCGTTTTTCTTCACCCGCTTTCCTGGAAAACGTCCAGCCTGCGCTGGCTCTGATTTCCGTTGGTAGACATAACCGTTTTAACCTGCCCGCGAATAAAACGCTGGAACGTTTGAAAAAGCAGGGTGCAGCTGTTTACCGTACCGATCAACACGGTGCCGTCATTTTGTCTGCAGACGGGAAAAACCTGCGGGTGAGAACCAGGCGCGGTTTAAAATACAGGCCCGCAGCCTAAAAAAGAGCCTCATTGAAGTGGATTTTCGGGCGCAGGAGCAGCTTCCAGATAAATTATGGTGCGCTGGCCGACCACAACCAGCTTTACTTTCAGCGTGTATTTTACGCCGTCCAGTTCCACCTGGCGCAGATCAATTACCCGGGGAATCAGGAGGTGGTTGAGGGCGCTGATCTCCTGGCCCAAAACCGGTTGCAGCCACTCCCGCACCTTGTTTTCCACGCACAACTGGACTTTTTTCTGGTCGTACCCGCTGGCCTGTTTGCCGGCGGCCAGCGATACATGCACGTCCAGAGCGCTGACCACCTGCTTTTGCCGGCTTTTGAGGTTTTCCTTGACCTGTTCCAGTTCCTTTTCCTTTACCGCCAATTCCTCGCGCAATGTTCCGTTGACCAGGGAAAGATGATCCACTTGTTTTCCGACCAGGGAATTTACTCCCGCCCCGCCTACCAGCAGGCCGATCAAAAAAGTTGCCGCCAGTTGCTTGAGGTGTGCGTTCATTCCTTTCCCCCGCAAAGCGCCAGGAGCAGTTGATAGCCGACCTGCGTACCGGCCAGCGCGCTGAAAATGTATAATAATTGTTTGATTACCGCCCGCACCTCGCCTTGAAAGAGGCCCGATTCAAAAACCTCAAAAGTGGAAAAAGTACCCCCGATAGCCGCCGCGATGGCCCAAATTTTCATATCCCGGGCCAGTTTGAGGATAATCGCTGCCGGAGGCACCCGCACCAGGACGGCAGCCAGGGAGCCAACCAGGGTGGCTCCGAGCATGATTCCTAGAGCGGTAAAAAAGATCAGGATTACTTTTTGGTGAAAGGTTTCCAAAGAAAGGCTCCTTTCGGGACAAGTTTCTTTTTTATGCATATTTAATTCTCTTGCCGAATATGACAGGGATTTGGTAATCTGGGGGAAATACCAGGGAAGTTATGGTCCGGGTAAATTTTTTATTTCCCTTCTGCAGGATTTGGCTGAGAAATGCTGAATTAAGTAAAATATCAAAGGTGATGCGGGGGTAATTCGCCAGGAGTAACTCTTCAGAAGGGAGGAATCTTACGATCAGGACAATTGATTGCGCCATTGTTACCGAAGCAGTCGCCCGGTTGTGCCAGGAGGCAAATTTCCAGCTGGGCCCGGATGTTCTGGCTGCCCTGGAAAGAGGTTTAAAAGAAGAAGCTTCTCCCGCAGG
>JBFMBG010000067.1:0-17753 GCA_040755215.1 Bacillota bacterium
TAGGCACAAAGTTTGCCAGGCACAAAGGCACAAAGTAAATATTCCCGGCGTTTTATACATATCCCTTTGTGCCTCTGTGCCTTAGTGCCTTGATGCTCTTGCCTCGAAAATAAACAATCGTTATTTTCATAATTTTGCTGGTGCCGCTGGCGGCATGGGGGTCTACTTTGTAGATTATTCTTGACTAAAAAGTTAACGGCGGGGTATGATCGGATAAAGTTTTTGCAAAAAGGAGGAAGAAGATGGATTTTGAATTAACCGAAGAACAAAAATTGCTCCAGGAAACGGCTTACAAGTTTGCGCTTAAGGAATTTGAACCCCTGGCAAAGGAGTGTGACCGGGAAGAAAAGTATCCCCGCGAACTGTGGAAAAAGGCCTGCGCGACAGGTCTGGTCGGATGTTTTATTCCGGAAGAGTATGGCGGGCCGGGGTTTGGTTTTTTAGAGGTGGCGCTGATTACCGAGCAATTGTGCAGGGTAGATCTGGGCTTAAGTCTGGTCGTGATGGCGGCCACTTTTGGTTCCGAAAACATCCTGTTATTTGGAACCGAAGAGCAAAAGAAAAAATACCTCCCATTGTTGGTAAACGGCCAGGCTATTTCCGCGGGCGCCTATACGGAACCGGACGCCGGAACCGACGTGGCCGGAACGAAAACTACCGCCATCCGGGACAGGGACGAATACGTAATCAACGGCAGTAAAATGTTTATTACTAACGGAACTGTTTGCGATTTTATGGTGGTTTTATGCGTAACCAATCCGAAGGAAGAAAAAAGGCACCGGAGACACAGTTTAATCCTGGTCGAGGCAGACCGCCCGGGGATTACCAGAAACAAGATTAAAGGAAAAATGGGGATCCGGGCCAGCGACACGGCGGAAATAATTTTCGAGGACGTGCGGGTGCCCTGCGCCAACCTGGTCGGGGAAGAGGGCAAAGGGTTTTACCAGTTAATGCACTTTTTTGACGTGACCAGAACAATGGTGGCTGCCCAGGGGGTAGGGTTGGCCCAGGGGGCCCTGGATAAAACCGTTAAATACGTCCAGGAAAGAAAAACATTTGGCCAGCCCCTGGCTTCTTATCAGGGGATTCAATTCCAGCTGGCGGAAATGGCCACCAGGATTGAGCTGGCCCGCAATATTACCTACAAGGCGGCCTGGAAGGTCGATCAGGGCCAGATCGATCCTTCCCTCAACGCCATGGCCAAATATTTTGCCGGGGAAACGGCCGTCTGGGTATGCGACAAAGCTTTGCAGTTGCACGGGGGCTATGGCTACATTGACGAATACGACGTCCAGAGATTTTACCGGGACGCGAAAATCCTGGAGATTTACGAAGGCGCCAAGGAAGCCGAAAAAATCACCATTGCCCGGAGGTTGTTTTAGAAAGCAGGGTGACAGTCAGCGCCGGAAAATCACCGCGGGAAGGGGAGGAACCAGCACCCCTTCCCGTGTTTTTGCGCGCCCTATTTTATCACGGCAAAGTTTGCCTTATTTTAATGAGCGTTAGCCGATCTCCAGGCAGGAAAGTTGCCACCTTTTGTCGAAATACCGGCCCAATAAAAAGTTGAAATAGAAAAAGATGAGGGTGTTCATTGGTGCGAAAAATTCCTGTAAATTTGCTGGCTCCGGGATTAAAAATCGGCCGGCCCGTTTACGATAGCCAGGGACGGATTTTGCTTAATCAGGGTGTAACACTTACACAAAGGTACATCAGCAGATTAAAACTTTTGGGCATCCCCGCGGTTTATATCGATGACGGCTTTTTCCCCGATTTTCAAATAGACGACGTCATTTCCGAACAAACCCGCGTTTGGGCCACCCAACAGGTGAAGTGGCTTTTCTCCCCTTCCCAACCGTCCGCCCAGAAAAAACCGGTGATTGCCCTGGCAGAAGTGGCGAAGGTGGTTGAACGCCTGCTGGAAGAGATCATGACCAATAAATCAACTGTCGTTAACCTCACCGACATCCGCTCCCATGACGAATACACCTTTGGGCATTCGGTGAACGTTGCCGTTTTGGCCATTCTCACGGGAATAAATCTGGGATACAGCCGGGTCAAGCTTTTTCAACTCGGCATGGCGGCTCTTTTGCACGATATCGGAAAAACCCGCATCCCCTTGAGTATTTTAAATAAGCCGGGCACTTTAACCGCCGACGAATTTGCCGAAATAAAGAAACACCCATCTTATGGTTATGAAATTATTAGCGAAGATCCCGCCCTGGGCAAACTTTGCGCGGTGGTTGCCCTGCAGCACCACGAACGATACAACGGAAAGGGATATCCCAAGGGTTTAAGCGGCGGGGAAATTCATCACTTCGCCGGGATAACGGGGATGGTGGATATGTACGATGCCCTAACCTCCGACCGGATTTACCGGAAGGCCTGCCCGGCGTACGAGGCTTACGAAATGATTTCCGGATCGGGAAACCTCTTGTTTGCCTTTTCTCTCGTCAGGGCTTTTTTGGATAACGTCGCCGCTTATCCCACCGGCACACTGGTCAAGTTGAACACAGGCGAGATCGGCGTTGTCCTGGAAACGAAGAAAGGGTATTCTTTATATCCGAAAGTGCGTATTTTATTTGCTGCTTCCGGAGAGCCCTTGCTCGGGAGCGAAGAAGTTTGCCTGGCCGAACAGGAAGGGCTTTTTGTAAGCGAAGTAATTGAGGATTACGGGATTTTGCGGGCGGCCATCCGGGAAAACGAAGCGAAATAAAATTTATCGAGAGGTCTAATAACTGCGTTCCCTGGCGGCTCGTTCCATCTCTCTTTTGGCGTCCCGCGCCGCCATGTCTTCCCGTTTATCGTAGACTTTTTTTCCGCGGGCAAGGGCGAGCTCAACTTTTGCCTTCCCCCGTTCGTTAAAGTATACTTTTAACGGAATCAGGGCCAGCCCCTTCTCCCGCGTCCGGCCTAAAAGGCGCAAGATTTCCCGCTTGTGCATCAGGAGCTTGCGCGTTCGCTTGGGGTCGTGGTTAAAGCGGTTCCCTTTTTCAAAGGGGCTGATGTGCATGTTGCGCAAGAATAATTCAGTATTTTCCACGCACGCGTAACTGTCTTTTAAGTTGGCCTGCCCGGCGCGCAAAGATTTAACCTCTGTTCCCGTAAGAGCAATTCCTGCTTCGAAAGTTTCTAAAATATGGTAGTCATGCCGGGCTTTTCTGTTCACCGTAACGACTTTTTCTTTCATCGTAGCCACCCTCCCAGGCGATGTTTTTTAAGCTCCGGTCAAAATGTTTTTGGTTTTTCTCGATAATTTGCGTAAGCGGATAAAAAAGTTATATAGTGATTTTGATCTTTTCATGAGGAGAGGGCTCAACAAGGCAAGGATCAGTACATACAGGGCGGCGAATGGCTGGAATGCCCCGGACATACCCGCAGAGGCGGCGAGTCCGGCGACGATGATGGCGAATTCGCCGCGGGCAACAATTGAGCAGGCTATATTTGCCGCTGCCGCCCCTCTATAACCACAGGCCAGCGCGCTGAGCCACCCGGCCAGGAGATTTCCGGCTACAGTTAAAATAACCGCCCAGGCAGTAATATCTAAAACTGTTAAAAAATGATGGTAATCTATTTGCATGCCAAATGACAGGAAGAAAACCGCTCCGAAGAGATCCCGAAAAGGCGTAAACATCTGAACAAGCTTTTTGACCTGGGCTGTTTCGGCCAGAATTAAGCCCAGCAATAAGGCTCCCACAGCCTCCGAAACGCGTAGGGTTTCAGCCAGGACAGCGCTCAGCAGCAATAAGGTAAATGTTACCACAACTAACGCTTCTACGCTGGGCTTATTTAACAGACGGTCAAGAACAATACCCAAACGCCGGCCCAGAAAAAAGACAACCATTATAAAACTCAGGGCGGCTAGGCCGCCGGTAACCGACACCAGCAAAGAACTTCCTTGGGACAATAAGTAACCCGATAAAATAGAAAGGAAGAAGGCCATAAAAATATCTTCATAAACCATAATTCCAAGAATCAATTCCGTTTCCGGGTTAGCCGTCCGTTTCGTTTCTACCAGCAGCTTGGTAATGATGGCGCTGCTGGAAACGGTCGTTATCCCGGCAACGATCAAGGCGCATGGCCAGGAATGGAAAAACACCCATCCCAGGGCCAGACCCCGAAAAAAATTTAAACCTGTGAAAATACTGCCCCCTTTGACGATTAGCTTACTGTTCTGCACTACCTGGCCGATCGAAAATTCTAATCCCAGGTAAAAAAGCAGGAAAAGCACTCCTAACCGGCTGAATAATTCGACTGATTCGCTGTTTTTGATTAAGCTTAGATCCATCCAGGAAAACTGCGGGGCGTTTGGGCCCAGGAAAATACCCAACAAGATTAACAGGGGAATTGAACAGTATTTAATCTTTTTGGCCGCCAGGATGGCAAGGCTGGCCAGCACGAAAATGATGCCTAAATTAACAAGCACAGATCACTCCCCTTTCCCTGTAGCCATTACCTGAAATTGCTCGATGCTTCCCGTCTTTCCGGCAACGACCACAATTTGCCCCGGGGTAAAAACAAAGCTGGGGCCGGGGTTAATGGCGGTCGTTTTTTTCTTTCCCTTTTTGTCTTCTTCGATGATGGCAATCACCGTTATCCCTAGATTCTTACGCAGACCCAGGTCTCCTATGCTTTTTCCGGCTACTTGCGCGTCCGGAGCAACTTTTAACCATTCAATACGTAATTCGGCAATTGCCATTTCCAGCTTTTCCAGCATTCTGGGCTGATAAAAAGCTCCGCCGATGATCGAGCCAATTTGCCGCGCTTCTTGATCGGTCATTGTGAACGAACAGGCAGGTTCGCTTTTATCCGCGGGAAAGTAAAATAACTCCCGGTGTCCTTCGTCGTAAATCACCACCACCACGCTCTCGCCGCTTTCCAATTCTACCTGATACTTCTTGCCCAAACCGGGAAGTTCCGCCTCTTTAATACCGCTCATCTTTTCCGACCTCGCTAACGAATAAATCATAAAGTAATTATTCCCGCCCTCGACGGGATCGTTCGGTTGCTTTGCGCACCGCCGCAATTAAATGTTGCGTTTTTAAACCGTATTTTTCCATCAACTGGTCGGGGGTGCCCGACTCGCCGAAAACGTCCGGGATGCCTACCCGGTATACGGGCACAGGGTAATGTTCACAAACCGTTTCGGCCACCGCCGAGCCCAGGCCGCCGATAATGTTGTGTTCTTCCGCAGTCACGATCACGCCGGTTTCTTTTGCTGCGCTGATGATTGCCTCCACATCCAGAGGTTTGATGGTATGGATGTTTAAAACCCGGACAGTGAGCCCTTCTTTAGACAATTCTTCCGCCGCCGTCAGTGCTTCGGCCACCATGATTCCCGTGGCGATAATGGTGGCGTCGCGCCCCGGCCGCATTACCATTGCTTTGCCGGGTTCGAAGAGGAAATCTTCCCCGTGGAGAACGGGTACGGCGGCCCGCCCCAGCCGGATGTATACCGGACCTTTAATTTTGGCGGCGGCCAGGACTGCTTTTTTGGTTTCCGCAGCGTCGGCGGGGACGAAAATGGTCATGTTGGGAACGGCCCGCACCAGGGCAATGTCTTCTACGGACTGGTGGGAAGCCCCGTCTTCGCCGACGGTAATACCCGCGTGTGAGGACGCGATTTTTACGTTCAGTTTCGGGTAGGCGATGCTGTTGCGCAGCTGATCGAAGGAGCGGCCGGGAGCAAAAACGGCAAAAGTGCTGCAAAACGGGATCTTCCCCGCGGCGGCCAGTCCCGCCGCCGTTCCCAGCATATTTTGCTCGGCGACACCCATGTTAAAAAAACGTTCCGGGAAATGCTTTTTAAAATTAATCGTTTTGGTTGATTTGGACAGATCGGCGTCGAGCACGACCACGTCCGGGTTTTCCCGGCCCAGTTCCACCAGGGCTTCGCCGTAGGCTTCACGGGTAGCGATCTTTTTCATTGGAAACCTCCTTGGGAAAGTAGTTGCCTCACCAATTTCTCTTGACGGGGTGGATTTGTTCGGCGTCGCTTAAGAGCCCCGGACTGACCAGGCATCAGCTTGCCTTGGGTCACGAGAACCAGGCAATTGAGAGGGGGGAGGCAGGTGGTCAGGGGTGAGAATTTTTAAATCCAACCTCTCACCTCTCACTTCCCGCTTCTCAATTTACCGGCATCCGAGTTCCGTCAGGGCTTTTTCGGCCTGTTCGGGCTTGGGTGCCGTGCCGTGCCAGTCCACCTGGTTTTCCATGAAGGAAACGCCTTTTCCCTTGCAAGTGCCGGCTACGATCATTTGCGGTTTTCCCCGCACGCGCCTGGCTGCCTCGACTGCTTTGATGATTTGGGCGATGTCGTGGCCGTCAATTTCCTGAACGTCCCAGCCAAAAGCCTTCCATTTGTCGGTCACCGGCTCGGGGGACATAACTTCGGCAACCGGTCCGTCAATCTGCAAACCGTTGTGGTCTAAAAAGGCGGTGACGTTATCCAGCCGGTAGTGCGCCGCCGCCATGGCGGCTTCCCACACCATCCCCTCCTGGATTTCGCCGTCGCCCAGCAAAACAAAAACGCGGTAATCCCGGCCGTCTAGCTTTGCCGCCAGGGCCATTCCGTTCCCCGCCGACAACCCCTGGCCCAAAGAACCGGTGGACATTTCTACTCCGGGGAGGCTTTTCATATCCGGGTGGCCCTGCAGACGGCTGCCCAGCTTGCGCAGCGTAAGCAGTTCGGCCACCGGAAAAAAGCCCCGTTCGGCTAAAACGGCGTAAAGTAAAGGGGCAGCGTGGCCTTTGGAAAGGACAAACCTGTCCCGGTCCGGCCAGGAGGGGTTTTGGGGATCGATGCGCATGAGATGAAAATAGAGGGTGGTGACAATGTCGGCGGCGGACAGGGAGCCGCCCGGGTGGCCGGAACCGGCCGCCGCGGTCATCTTGATGATGTGGGCGCGAATTTCCCTGGCCTTATTTTCCAGCCAGGCAATTTTTTCCTGTTCCATTTTTTACTTCCTGTTTTACCTCCTTTTTTACTTCCTGTATTGCTTGAATCCTTCTCCCAGAACTTCGTGAACGTCAGCTAAAATCATAAACGCCCGCGGGTCTATTGCGTAAACCAGGTCTTTTAACCTGGTGACTTCGGCCCGGTTGACCACCACCAGCAGCACCTCCCGCGGCAGGCCCGTATACATACCCCGCGCTTTTAAGGCGGTGGCGCCGCGGTTTAAATCTTTAATGACCTGCTGCGCAATCCGGTCGAGCTGTTCAGATATGATCAAAAAGGCTTTGGTGTAGCTGATCCCCTCCTGCACCAGGTCGACCAGCCAGGCGGTAATGAAAATGGTAATCAAGGCGTACATAGCCAGTTCCCAGGAGTGAAAGGTAAATCCCGCGGTGATAACCACCAGGCCGTCCACCAGGAACAGAAGCTGACCCACATTGGCCCCGGTGTAGGTACGCAGGATGGCGGCGGCCAGATCGGTGCCCCCCGTGGTACCCCGGTAGCGAAAGACGATACCCAAACCCAGGCCGATCAGGGCGCCTCCAAAGGCACTGGCCAGCAACGCATCCCGGGTGGCTACAGGAAGGTAGGGGGCCAGGCCGTCAACGAATAAAGACAGGGCGATCGTCCCGTATAGAGAACGAAAACCAAACTTCAACCCGAGGCGGTAAATACCCAGCAAAAACAGGGGAATGTTTAAGGCCAGCATGGTCATGCCCACGGGTAAGCCGAGGAGGTAGTGCAGCACCGTGGCGATCCCGCTTACCCCTCCGGCGGCAATTTTATTAGGGACTAAAAACAGGTCCAGCCCCAGGGCAATTAACAATACTCCGGTGGTTACTCCGAAAAATTCAAAGACTGCGCTGATCGCGCGTTGCCGCCAGTTTTTCAAGGGGAGTCGACCCCCATTCTTTTTGGGGTTTATCTGCCGTCGGGACGTTGTTCCTTTACCTTTGCCTTCAAGTAGGCGGAGATAAAGAGATCGATTTCGCCGTCCATAACGGCGCCTACGTTGCCAGTTTCCACCCCGGTCCGGTGATCTTTGACCAGGCTGTACGGGTGAAAAACGTAAGAACGGATCTGACTTCCCCAGGCGATTTCCGTTTGTTCCCCCCGCAGGGCGGCCAGTTCCGCCTCCTTCTTTTTTAACTCCAGATCGAGGAGTTTTGCCTTTAGTATTTTTATGGCGGTATTGCGATTGGAAATTTGCGACCGTTCGCTCTGGCACTGGACGACGATGCCGGTGGGCAAATGAGTTATCCTGACGGCGGATTCAGTTTTATTTACGTGCTGACCGCCCGCGCCGCTTGAACGGAAGGTATCGATTCGCAAATCTTCTGGATTGATTTCGACTTCAAGATCATTTTCCACCTGCGGTAATACGTCTACCGAGGCAAAAGAGGTATGCCTTCTGCCGCCGGCGTCAAAAGGGGAAATGCGGACCAGCCGGTGCACCCCCTTTTCTGCCCGCAGGTATCCGTAAGCCCACTTTCCGGCCACCATTACGGTAGCGCTTTTAATCCCCGCCTCGTCACCCGGCAGCAAATCAAGTATTTCTACCCTGTATCCTTTATCTTCCGCCCAGCGATTATACATGCGCAGCAACATCTGCACCCAGTCCTGGGCTTCCGTTCCGCCCGCCCCGGCATGCAGGGATAAAATAGCGGACTCCTGGTCGTAAGGGCCGCTCAAAAACACCCGGAGTTCCGTTTGCTCCACCCGGTTGCGCAAACTTTTCAATTCTTTAGCGACTTCCCGGGCAACCTCTTGATCGTCTTCTTCTTCGCCCAAGGCCAACAGCACCGAGAGGTCTTCGCAGCTCCGGAATAATTTTTGAAAGGCTTCGACGGATTCTTTTAAGGCGGATAGTTTCTGCGTTACCTGCTGAGCTTTTTCCTGGTCGTTCCAGAAATCGGACCGGAGCATCTGCTCCTCCAGCCGGGCAATTTCCTGCTCTTTATGGGCAATGTCAAAGAGAAACCCTCAATTCGGCGAGGCGTTTGCCGATTGCTTTGAGTTCGTGGCTGAGTTCTGCGTACATGTTTCCATTCGCTCCTTCCAAAATAGCTTCTGCCATCATTTCTCATCGGGCTGGAATTGTCTCCCTGATCAGCTGGCCGCCCGGCCGCAGCATTTTTTATATTTTCTGCCGCTGCCGCAGGGGCAGGGATCGTTACGGCCCACCTTGCTTTCTCTTTTTATCGGCTGCCGCGGGCCTTCATCCTGGTAGCGATTTTCGACCATTTGGCGCCTTTGTGGTTGGGGCGCCTGGACAATGTTCACGCGGTAAAGGTAACGTACTACATCGTCCTGGATGCTGGCGATCATGTTCTGGAACATTTCATAGCTTTCAAATTTATATTCGATGAGCGGGTCTTTCTGGCCGTAGGCCCGTAAACCAATACCCTCGCGCAGCTGATCCATCGCGTCCAGGTGATCCATCCACTTGTCGTCGACAATCTTTAAGAGCAAGACACGCTCTAACTCCCGCATCGTTTCGGGGCTCAGTTCCGCTTCTCTTTTTTCGTAAGCCTGGTAAGCAAGCGCGAGCAGCTCCTCTTTAATTTTTTGCCTGCCCGTTTCGGTAAAATCCGCGGGGTTCAGCTCGTGATTAGGCAAGAACAGTTCCCGGGCTGTTTTCAGCAGCGCCTCTAAGTCCCATTCTTCCTCGTGGACCCCTTCGGGACAATAGGTGTCTACCGTTCTCTCGACAACATCTTTAATCATCTGCCGGATGATCTCCGGCAGGTTTTCGCCCGCCAACACCTGGCGGCGCTGGCGGTAGATCAGTTCTCGCTGCTGGTTGATCACGTCGTCGTACTGAAGAACGTGCTTGCGGATGTCGAAGTTCCGGTTCTCGACCCGCTTTTGGGCCGTTTCAATGGAGCGGGTGATCAGGTTGTGCTCGATGGGCGTATCTTCGTCAATGCCCAGCCGGTCCATAATTCCGGCGATGTTGTCCGAACCGAAGAGACGCATCAAATCGTCTTCTAAGGAGCTGAAGAACCGGGTGGAACCCGGGTCTCCCTGTCGGCCGGCGCGGCCGCGCAACTGGTTGTCGATCCGCCTGCTTTCGTGCCGTTCGGTACCGATAATGTGCAGGCCGCCCAGGGTGACCACTTTCTGATGTTCTTCGCTCGTAATTTTTTTGTATTTTTCCAGGAGTTCCCGGTAAAGGGACTGCACCCGGGCGTCATCCAGGCTTCCAGTCCCGCTGTTCCCGGTGTTTGCCTCATTTGCGTTATATCCTTCGTTATCTTTATATTTATCCCCTTTCCTTTTATCCCCTTTATTTCTTTTGCCCCCGTTGCCTCCGTTGCCCCCGTTGTTCAGGAGGTTTTTCAGCTCCGCCTGGGCCAGGAACTCCGGGTTGCCGCCCAAAAGGATGTCCGTGCCGCGCCCGGCCATGTTGGTGGCGATGGTCACCGCCCCCAGGCGGCCGGCCTGGGCGACAATTTCGGCCTCCTTGTCGTGGTACTTGGCGTTGAGCACCTGGTGGGGGATGCCTCTTTTTTTGAGCATCTGGCTCAAAATCTCCGACTTTTCAATGGAAATGGTGCCTACCAGCACCGGCTGGCCGGTGGCGTGGCGCTGGGCGATTTCCTCCACCACCGCCTGAAACTTGGCCCTTTCCGTTTTATAAATGACGTCCGGCAAGTCCCGGCGGATCATCGGCATATTGGTGGGGATGACCACTACGTCCAGCTTGTATATTTTCCGGAACTCTTCTTCCTCGGTGGCGGCGGTGCCGGTCATCCCGGCCAGCTTCTCGTACATCCGGAAATAGTTTTGAAAAGTGATCGTCGCCAGCGTCTGGGACTCCCGCTCGATACGCACCCCTTCCTTGGCTTCAATGGCCTGGTGCAGCCCTTCACTGTAGCGGCGGCCGAACATGAGCCGGCCGGTGAATTCGTCCACGATGATTACCTGGCCGTCTTTGACCACGTAATCCCGGTCACGCTTCATCAGGGCGTGCGCCTTCAAGGCCTGGTACAGGTGATGGGTCAGCTCAATGTGGCGGTCGTCGTAAAGGTTCTCCACTTTGAGCATTTTTTCCACTTTTGCCACGCCTTCCTCGGTAAGCGCTACCGTATGCGCCTTTTCGTCTACGGTGTAGTCTTTGTCCCGCGTAAGGCGCGGGACCAGGCGGGTAAAAGTGTAGTACAGATCGGTGGCTTTTTCGGCCTGCCCCGAAATAATTAGCGGCGTCCGGGCCTCGTCGATGAGGATGCTGTCGACCTCGTCGACAATGGCGTAATGCAGTTCCCGCTGCACCAGCTGGTCGGGATGCAGGGCCATGTTGTCCCTTAAATAATCAAAGCCAAATTCGTTGTTGGTGCCGTAGGTGACGTCGGCGGCGTAGGCGCGCTTGCGCCCCGCAGTATCGAGCCCGTGGACGATCAGTCCTACCGAAAGCCCTAAAAATTTATAAATTCCGCCCATCCATTCACTATCCCGGCGGGCCAGATAATCGTTGACCGTAACCACGTGCACCCCGCGGCCTGTCAGGGCGTTTAAATATACGGGCAGCGTGGCCACCAGCGTTTTTCCTTCGCCCGTCTTCATTTCGGCGATCCGGCCCTGGTGCAGGACGATGCCGCCCATCAACTGCACGTCGAAGTGGCGCATTTCCAGAACCCGCCGGCTGACCTCCCGGACCACCGCAAAAGCTTCCGGGAGCAGTTCATCCAGCGTTTCTCCGCGCGCCAGGCGCTCCTTAAATTCCGGCGTTTTGGCCTGCAGGGCGGCGTCGCCAAGCGCCCTGACCTCCGGCTCCAGCGCGTTGATTTGCTGGACCACCCGCTCCAGGCGTTTGATCTCGCGCGCATTATCATCAAGTAAATTACGCAGCGCCTTCAGCATAAAATCACCTGCCTGTGAAGAAAAATCCGTTTTCAAGAACTGCCTATAGCAAGCTTTGTTGGATAAAAAAGCAGTTATTGCACCTTTTCGCAAAATTAATTGTAACACTTGTTTTGGAAAGTTACAAGTGCCGTGCTTGAAAGGGCGTTGCAGCCGGAAAATAATTGTTTGAATGATCGCCAGGGGCCTCTAGGGGAAAGAAATTTGGCGCGGTACAAAACAGAAATTTGGCGGTTATTGACCTCGTTTTTCGGCTATGGTATAATTTAAACAGGTTGTTTTTATTTGTAATTTTGAAAACGGGGGCGAAATGGTTTCGACGGAGGATAAGATGGCAGAAGAAGCGAGCCGGGGTTCCATCAGCCCGGAAAACGGTGGAAAAAATATAACTGCCAACGAAAGATACGCTCTGGCTGCTTAATTAAAGCGGCCCATCCTGCTTGCGCCGGCCCGTGGCGCAAGCAAGGGTGTCACCCCGACGGGCTGGCTGCCGGGCCAATTCTCGGAGGTCTGCGCGGGACAACAATCGAGATAGCGCTGCAATAGCCTGGCTGTGGGCGCTTGCAGGGCGAAGGCCAAAGCACAGCCTGCGCTCGGAGAAGCTTCTGTGGTCTGTCTTTCGGACGGTGGGTTCGACTCCCCCCGCCTCCACCAGAATTTTAGGTTGAAATAGATACAAGTCCATTTCAGCCAGTAAATATAAGGGTTTGCGGGCTTTCTGAGAGCAATTTCAGGAAGCCCGTTTTCCATAGATGCGTGCGAGGTTTTAACCTTGTATGAACTTCCAATAAAAAAACACCATATAAACTGATTGTGAGAGGCTGAGCAGAGGTGCGGCCTCTTTTCATATATACAGCAAATTTTCAGATGAGCGGGTGTGTTTTCAAGAGAACGCACTCGCTTTTTTTATGCCCTTTTTTAAGGTAAAAAACCACAAACGATTGGAGGAAAAATGTCAAAGGGCGTGATGGTGGCCGAGGTTTACGGTGAGTTGACCGAAGCTGAAACAGCCAAACTGCTTGAATTTGCAGTTAGACAAATGTCTGATGGCTGGGGTGAGGGGTTCGAGCAGCGTCCCATCAAAACGGAGGACGGCGATATTTACGTCAGCTTCTGGAACAGTGATCATTTTTTCATCAAGCCGGAGCAGGAACTAAAGCAAGGCTGCGAACAGAATTTTAACGGTCAGGCCATGGGAGGAATGTAAAGCAGATATCGGCAGACATTCACGCAAAACAGATGTTAATATATAAGTCAGCGGTTGCATTTAGAAAAAGATGTAGCCGCCTTTCTTATTTCAATCGACAGGAGGAAAAGAAAATGTCTGAACCACAAAAAGTCATGGCCATAACCCTGATGCGGGCCGACCTTTACGACAGTCCCGCCTATACCGGCGCCTACCTGCAGCTCCCCGCAAACCAAAGCGAGATACAGGACGCGCTGGAACGTGCAAGGATCACCGGAGATCAGCCATACAAGATCGTGGAGTGCTTCAACAGCCAGGGTGAATACCTTGAATTCATTCCTGAAAACCCGCCGCTTGCTGAGCTGAACTTCCTAGCGCAACGCATCAGCGGCCCAGAGGGGCATGGCCCACACGCCTGTCAAGGAAGAAGCGAAAGCCGCGCCAAAAACAAAGACGCTGCTTAAATCAAAACAGCCGGAAGCGCCTGTGCGCGTTGAGTAAGGAGGTGACGCCGTGGGTTATTTTACATCCCTCTATGCCTCGGAACTTCCCCACCGAGCGGTGGCCGTATATGTACCTAAAGGATCGGGCGGACAGGGACGGAAAATGCTATCCGGCGATTAGGACCATCGCCGCGGAGCTGAAGCAGTCACGGAGCACCGTAAAAAGAGCCATCGCAGACCTTGAAAAGAGCGGGTATCTCCGCAAGGAACAGAGGTGGCGTGAAAACGGCGGCAAGAGCAGCTGCATGTATTATATCCGGTAACCGGTTATGCGCCAGGATGGCCGAAAACCTATCGCCGCGCCAAGGGGAAGGTCTGTCTTTTTGGTGAACTGGGGGAGAGGTCATGGTGAACCATCAAGGCGAACCTCTCACTCTATAAATGCTTTAACGGCAGAAAAAGAACAACTGTCAAACACGGATTATGTTGGACAGGATCAAAACTCTGAAGGTTTCTCCATGAAAAGATCGTAACGCTTGCGGAAATTCACGCTATGAAGAAGGCTCATATCAATTGTTGATATTATTCGAAGTTTCGCTTATAATAAACACAGATATATGAATTGGCAAAATGCGGAAAGAAAATAAGAAGACAGAAGGAGGGGGATGAGGTTGAAGTACATGACGCCGAAAGAAGCTGCCGAAAAATGGGGCATATCTCAGCGCCGGGTGCACACTCTCTGTCTTGAAGGCAGGGTTGAGGGCGCGGAGCGCCACGGCTGGACATGGCTGATCCCTGAAACGGCGGAAAAGCCGGAGGACTTAAGGGTCAAATCGGGCCGCTACGTCAAGCGGGGACAGGACCTGAACAAGGAACAAGCCCGGCCCGGCGCGGGCAGCAAGGCTCAAAACCCTTTCCTCATCCCCGCGGCCCCCGACACTGCCGTCCCCCGTCCCCGCCTGATCGAAAGAATAGCCCCGCCCGGCAGCAGTCTCACCTACATCCACGCCGACGCGGGCTATGGCAAAACCACCCTCCTGATGCAGTACGCCAGTGGACGCAGCGACGTGGTCTGGCTCTCCCTGGACGACAGGGACGGCGACGTAGCCTGCTTTTTGCGCCATCTGGAGGACGCCCTCCGGAAGAAGCTGCCCCGCTTTGATTTTTACACCACCGACCTGCTCCCTTTCGCGGCCAAAGACACCTTCGTCCCCGCGGCGCTGTCGGCGCTGCTTAAGGCCGTGGGCCGCCGCAGGCTCACCCTCATCCTGGACGACGTCCACACCATCGCAGGCGGCGCGGCCATGGACTTCCTGACCCGGCTGGCCAGGAGCTGCCCTCCCAACCTCACCCTCGTCATGGCCGGCCGCCATGAGCTGTGGAGCGGGCTTTTCAGGCTCAAGATGGACGGTAAAATCGCCGAGATCACCAGGACCGACTTGCGCTTCAGCCGGGAGGAGGCGGAAAAGCTCTGGGGCTTTTTCGACGAGGCCGCCTACGCCCTTATCCACCCGCCTGCGTGAAGCCCTGGAGCTAACCCTGTCCATGGCGGACAAATGCGCGGAACGGGGCAATCTGCGGGTGAAAGCCTGGTTCGAGCGCTACCTCACGGCGGTATACTTTTTCATGGGAGATTACCGGAATTCACTGAAAGCCTATGAACAATCCCTGTCCCTGCCCCCGGAAGAACAGGACTGGCTGATGCGCCACTGCGTGGGAGCCTACGCCGCCAAGGCGTATCAGGTGGCCGGTTAGGAGGAAAAAGTCATCCCCCTGATGGAAAGCGAACTGGCGAAACTGCGCCATCTGGGGCTGCATGAGGAGCTTTGCGCCAATTACCTGATCTATGCCGAAATCCTTCATTCCATAGAGCTTCGGAACTATTACCAGTGCCGCCCCACCGATTTCTCCGCCTTCAACCGCTACATCCGCATGGCGGAAGAATATGCGGCCGTAAACAGAAACGCCCGTGACCACCTTGTGTTCACAAAAGTGCTCAGGATGAGCGCCGGCCTGCTGTCGGCGCCGGAGCAGACCGTGCGCCGTCTGGAAGAAGTTATCCCGCTGGTGGAGCAGACAACCCCCTATTTCCAGTCGCTGGCCTGCCTGAGCATTGCCAACGCGCTGAACCACACCGGGCAGGAACCGGAAAAGGCAAAGCAGTATTACAACAAATGCATCGAAATCGGTCTGAAGTCCAATTCTTTCCTCTGTCCCATCCTTGCCTTCGGCGAGATGGCGGCCATCTGCCTGCGGGAAGGGGACCTGGACAAAGCTTGCGAATATGCGCGGAAATTCATGGAGCTTTCTCAAGAATACGGCCACCGTTTTTACTTCCAGCTCAGGCCGCTTTTTGAAAGCGTGCTGGAGCTGGCTGCCGAGCAGGGCATCACCCCGGAGTTCACCCGCGAAATGCTCTCCTACGGGGGCTATACGGCGCAGCGGGTCTACATCAACACCCTGGGAAGCTTCTACATCGCCCCGGCCCACGACCGGCGCTCCCCCGTCAAAATCCGCACCCAGAAAGCCAGGGAGCTTCTGGCTTACCTCCTGGAACACCGGGAAGGCGTCGCCCGCGACCGGATCTACGCCGACCTTTGGGAAGACAGCGAGGCCGACGTCACCAGCCTGTTCCACACCCGCCGGGGCGAAATCCGCCGGGCCTTCGAGAGCCTGGGGGCCAAAAACCCCATCGTGCGTGAAAAGGGTGTGTACCGGCTGAACATGGAGGAAATCATCTGCGACCATGACGCCTTCCGGCAGGCGGCCGACCAATTCCGGCGCCAGCCCACCCCTGAAAACGCCCAAAAGGTGGTTGACCACTACACCGGCCGCTACCTGGACGACCTGGAGGCCCTGTGGGCGGAAAGCGCCAGGCTCTCCTGCGAGGATACCTTTCTCGCGGCGGCGGAAACCCTGCTGGAAAGCTACAGGGAATCCGGCGAGCGGGCGAAAACCATGGAGTTATTAAGGCGCTGCACCGGCTTAAGCTACCATGGGCACCGGCACGACACGGCGAAAGAAGGCAAAAAGAAACCACAGATTAACACAGATTGCACAGATAAAGAATAAGGGCCAGGCACCGTCAAGTCTTGTGGAAAAGTGAATTATGCTCTTGCAGGCGGGGCATAATTATGGCATAATAATGTCACAGAAAGGAGTTGACGGTTATGCCGCAAATCATTCCGATTCGAGATTTGAAAAACACAAGCAAAATCTCTCGAATGTGCCAGGAGGCAACAGAGCCGATATATATTACCAAAAACGGCTATGGCGATATGGTTATCATGAGTGTAAAAATGTACGAGGAAAAATTGTTTATGCTGGATGTGTACAACAAATTGGCTGCAGCCGAGGCGCAAATAGCGGAAGGAAAAGTGCTGGACGGAGATACCTCTTTAAAAAGCATAAGAGAAAAATATAATGTATAGGCTTGTTGTTTCGGAGCTTGCTCACAGAGATTTGGATAATATAGTCTCATATATTGCCGTTCAGCTTGCAAACCCCACAGCAGCTACCAATTTCCTCGATGAAGTGGAAAAATGTTACAGCTATTTGAAAAGAAATCCGTTTATGTATGAACAGTGTCATGACACATACCTGAAAAAAGAGGGCTATCGCAAGGCGACCATCAAAAACTATGTGCTGGTTTATAAGGTTGATGAAGCAGCTAAGGCGGTTATTATTCATCGCTTTTTTTATGGCGCGCAGGACTATGTGAAACTAATCTGAGTTCTGAATTCCGACCGGAAAGAGTTTCAGTATAAGTTATTTTCAGAGCAGGCACAGGGGAGACAAACCCCTGTGCTTTTTTGCGCCCGTTTTTCCCGAAAAAAATTTTTTCAAGAAGTTTTATTTTGGTGGCACTTTTGGTGGTAGTCGGTTTTTTACAATGAAGATGGCAACCTGCGGCATTTTTTCCTATGCCCGGATTGCGAAACTTCATAACAAGGAGGGTACATTGTGATGAAATTTTTATCTATTTTACAAACCCGCCGCCTTCTGGCCGGCTTCCTGCTGGCGGCGGTATTACTGTTCGCCATGCCGCTGTCTGTCCAGGCGGCAGACCCGCTGTTTACTCCGTTTTATACCGGGCTGAACAGCCCAAGGGGAATAGCGGTGGATAGTGCGGGCAATATCTACGTGGCTGATTGGGGCAACCACTGCATACGCAAGATAAGCCCGGCGGGGGAGCTGCTGCAGACCATCGGCAGCTTTGGCAGCGGCGACGGCCAGCTTAATACTCCGTATGATGTCGCTGTCGATAACGGCGGGCGGATCTATGTGGCCGATTTGGGTAATAACCGGC
>JBFMBG010000068.1:0-17266 GCA_040755215.1 Bacillota bacterium
GGCGGGAGCGGGTGATGCGGGAACCACCTCGTCCACGGAGCAACCCAGCATTCCGGCGAAATCCCGCAGGCCCGCCGGAATCAGGCGCGCCAGACGCGGTACGCCTTTCGCCGCCAGCAGGATATTGCTGATCCCGCCGGCCACATCCACCAGGGCGAACGTGCCCTCCCGGTCTGCCGCCGGCAGCAGCCGCAGCAAGGCCAGGGAAGAAACGTCGATATCCCGGGGCTTGAGGCGCGCGGCGGTAAGGACGGCGAGAAAGGAATCAAGCATGTCCCGCCGGGCAGCCACCAGCAAAACCTCCAGAAGCGGGCCTTTCTCTCCGGAGGCTTCCCCAATCACCGCGTGATCCAGGATAACGCTGCTTAACGGCACCGGCAGGTAGTCCTGGGCCTGGTAGCGGATTACCTGGGCAATTTTGTCGGCGGGCACTTTGGGAAAATTGGCGATGCGCACCAGAACGCCCTGGTTGGCCACCCCCAGGATCACCTCCCGCGTCCCGATGCCGGCCTGGGACCACAATTGCGTGAGAGCGCCGGCCACAACCTCCGGGTTAACGACCATCCCTTCGGAAACCGCTCCTTCGGGCAGCGGTATCCGCCCCCAGGCCGCCAGGGTGGGGGCGCGGGAGTTTCCGCGCAGCTCCGCCACCCTGGCTTCGTCCGTGTCCAGTTCCAGGCCGACGGCTCTGCCGCCTGAGGTAAAAAAACCCATCCGAAAAATCAACTCCTTCAATGTTCATTTGTCGCCCCGCCGGTATTTACGGGTTAGGTGCGCCGCGCCAGTTGACAATCTCCCAGCCGGCGTTGACGGGCTCCAGAAAGTGCGGCGGGGTGTCGTAAAGCATGCGCGGGTCGTGCATGTAATGTTTGTTGTAGCCGGTGAGGCGATTGCCCGACCAGCTTGAAAAAGTTCCCACGGCGCCCCGGTACTTCTGGGTTATTGATCCCGTGAGGTTTATCACTCCTTTTAAGGCGCCCCGGTCGTAATCCTCGTATTCGAAGGACCAGTTAAGGGCAAACAGGGCGGCGTGAATGGTAATGTTATAGGGGGCGACGTCTCTATTCCCATTCCTGTAGTAGGGGGGCTGCGAGTGGGGCCAGCCGTAATGGAGGATACGCACGTAACCGCCGGCGATCAGGCCGAGCATATCGTCGGTCATTCCTCCTTCCGGGTCAAAATCGGCATCGGCGTACAGGACGCCGCCGGTTGGAGCCGCCGAATCATAGTTAAAGTTCGTGGGATCTTTGGCGGTTATGTAGACATCCTTGGCGGCCGCGATGGTCAGGCGGCCGTCCAGGGTGCCGGAGACGAAGGCGTTACCCGTGTTAAGATCCCACTTGGAACCGCTGGTGCTCCCGTCCACGTAGATGACGCCGTTCGGGGGGAGGGGCCGTGTTTCCGCTGCCCCGTCCCGGTGCCTGATCACTACCTGGTCCCCGTTCAAAAGAATGCAGGTCCTTCCGTTATAGTAATAGCCGTTAAGCAGCGCCTGGGTCTTGAGCTGGCTGTTGGAGGCGGGAAAGACCAGGGGCGCCACCTTTTCCGGGGGGCCGGCTTCGTAAACAGGATTGCTTCCCCATCGTTCCTCAATCCCCACGGAGTACGTAACCCGGTCGTGAAACACCGGATCGCCGTCAATGTGCAGGGTGCCGTTGGTGTGCAAAGGCCCCCAGGCCTCGTCGCCGGTGATCCACCATACCTCCTCTCCGTCCGGCGTTTGTTCTTCGCCGGAAAGGTAGATATGCTGGACAAACTGGCGCTTGTGTACTTCCACCGCGATGGTGGACCGGTTCCCCGGGTCCCGGTCCGGCCAGCCGGTGGCTCTGATGGTCACCACCGGCCGATCGGTGGCGGGATCGTCAATCGCCAGCTGGTAGTGCCCTCCCGGAACGTCGTGCACCCTGGGAACGCCGCCGTCGAAAATAAAGTCGTCGTCGTGCTCGTAGAATTTGGAGTCTTTATTTAAGCGCCAGAGATATTCGTACATGCCGGCCTCGGCATAGTACAGCGCTTTTTTATTGTTGATGAAGTGCAGGTTCAATGAAGCCTGGCTTTCCACCAGGTAGGCCGCCGTAAAACCAAGGATGGTAACGATGGCGGTCACGGCCACCACGATGGGCAGGGCAATCCCTTTTTCGTTTAAGGCGCTCATTATTCCGCCTCCCTTTTGCTGCGCACCGTCAGCGCGGAACAGATCCGCAGCGGCCGCGCCAGGGGTGTTTGCGGATCATTCACTACCAGCTCTACGTTGATGATCTCCCTTGCGTTTGGAGTATCCGGGTTTCCATCTACATCGGGAATGCTGAAAATGTTTGTGTTGGCCACTCTGTTCAACACGTGCTCCCAGTTGCCCGGTTCGCCGTAAAGGTAAGGAAAATGATCGTTTTCGGGCTCCGCCGTTCCGCGGTCCAGGGTCAGGATGTCGTCCCGCAACCGGTAGCAGACCATTTCAGGGCGGCCGTCCCCGTCCACGTCGGTATAGATCCGGAGTTCGGCGGCAGAAACGCGTTCAACGGCCTTTTCCCGTCCTTCATCGTCCTCTATCGCCGGCTGCGCCTCCCGGACCTCCCGGCCCATCCGCTCCATCACCAGGCGGGCCTCCTGGATTGCCCGGGCTTCGGCGAAGGCCCTGTCGGCGCTGTTTTGCGCGTAAAAAAAGTATTGATAAATGGCGCCCAGGACAAATCCCAAAATGGCCAGCGCGGTGAGCAGTTCCGCCAGGCTCAGGCCGGCCTGGCTCCGCAGGACCTGCCGCAGCCGGTAACGGATGCGTAAGAATTTCACGGGTTTCCACCTGCTTTTCGGGGTAATCTTTACGAAGGGAAAACTAAAACGTGTATAATACGAAATATTCTCCCCGGTCGACATCTACTTCCCGGTGATCAACCCAATTTTCCCCGCTTTTCCGGTATACATCGTATTTATGATTACCCAGGTTCTCAAAAAGGGCTTCGCCGGGCACGCCCTGCGCGCCTGTGCTCTTTTGCTCGCTGTATCCCCCGGGGCCCTCGACCAGGATTAAAACATTGTTCCGCGGGTAGCCGCCGGGGTACTCCGTCCTTACGCGGATGCTGCGGAAGTTTGGACGCAGCGTTACACCGTAAGTTTCGACCGGTCCCGCCCCGGTCATTTGCCGGCCCCCGGTCACCCAGAAGGCGTCGTGCGCCGGTCCGAAGGAATCGTACCCGTCCGCCGTTACTTTTACGCAGTACCGCGTGTACCGGTCGCCGTCCCGCGGTTCCGCCGGCGGCGCGTAAGGATCGTTATCCGGCAGGACGAAGGAAGCCCGCCCGTCGGTCCGGGTTACAGCCGTTCCGTTTTCCAGCGGTGCACACGTATCCGTCCAGCCGTTCTCTGCGTCGTAAGTATAGGTATGCCGGTAAATCTCCACGCTGGCGCCGTTTACCGGCATGCCGGACCCCTCCGCGGTTACGGTAACGCCGGCGGTAGCCGGAGTAAGAGGAATGGTGAGATTTTTCGTTTCTCCGGGCGCACGGAAAGTGCCGTCCCATACCTCGCGATGCTCGCTGAGATCGAAAGCCACATACCCCTCAGCCAATACCTGCAGATTGTACGCACCGGCGTACCCTTCGCCGACCGGCCACAGTTCCCCCAGAAAATCCGGCGGGAGGGCGCCCCCCATCCCGGCGGTGAACGTTTTGTGGAGATCACCGAAGGGGGTGTTCAGGATCAGTGTCCCTCCGGCGTTAACCGGGGAACCGGTGCTTTCGTCCACCAGCTCAATATCCAGGTAGCAGGGGAATTCAACCTGAAAGACTACCGAATTCGTTACCCCGTTGGTTACCTCCGCCGACTGCTCCACCTGGTCGGGCCTGACCATCATTCCCAGGTCGCCGGCGTCCGCGGCAACCGTGTAAATTCCCTCCTCCAGGACGGCAAAAAGCGCCCGGCCGTCCTCGGCTGTCCACATGGTCTGGGGCGCGTTCGGCCCGGCGGTAAGTTCGACTTTCACCCCTTCGACGGGAACGGGGCCACCGGGAGTGGTCTGCCAGCCGCGCTGCGCCAGCGCCAGGATGTTCCCGCCCGGGAAGGCTTCCTCTTCACCCTCCAGGGAAGCCAGGGTGCGGATGTCTTCGGTAATGGTTACGGCGCCGGTAAAGAAACCCGGCGCGGCAACCGTCACCCGCACCCGCTTATAGTCGTAAGGAATGGTGTCGTTCCCGCCGGCGTCGTTGTCGCTCTCGTCGTCGACCCACCAGATGTCCGTCCGGACGGTATAATCGCGGCCTTCGATGTTCACGGTAGTTTCGTGCTCAACGGCTCCGTCCGGATTACCGCCGACCGTGCCGATGTGATCGTACGGGAGCGCGCGGATTTCCTCGATCACGGAGGCGGCCAGCAACTGGGCCGTCAGCCTGGCCCGGTTGGCCTGGGAACCTTCGCTGATGTAGACAAAAAGCGGCACAAAAGCCACCACGGTAATCAACAGGATCGTGAGGGCCACCAGAATTTCTACCAGGGTTAAGCCTCCCTGGTCCCCGGTTTGAGCGCGGTTCCTCATTGACAACAACGCCAACTATAACGCCCCTTTAGTCAGGCCAGATATTCAGCCAGGTGCGCCAGGCTCCGGGAAAGCAGGCGGGAAACGCGCCGCTGGCCGATGCCCAGTTTCTCCGCCGCCTGCGCCTGGGTAAAGCCCCTGTAGAAAACCAGGTAGATCACCTTTTGCTGCAGGTCGTTCAAACGCTGGAGGGCCTGCCGCACCGCGATCCGGTCTTCGATAGGCAGCTGAAAACTTTCGTAGTACAGGTGCCGGATGCGCGAAAGGTCAAGCTCTTCCAGGCTGACCCGGCCGGCCCGCAACGCCTGGATAACCCCTTCCTCCCGTACGTTCACCGCTTCTGCAATATCCTGCAGGCCCGGCGGTTTGCCGGTGCGCTGGAGCAGTTCTTCCGCCGCCCGGTAGATCCGCGCCTGCAGGTCGGCCACCCATCCCGGCCGGTCGAACGACGCTTCCCGCCGCAGCTGGTGGCGGATTTCGCCCATGACGCAGTGTGCGGCGTAGGTGGTAAACCGGACGCCCTGGGCAGGATCATAACGGCGGAGCGCCTTCAAGAGCCCTTCGTATCCGGCCTGGAGAAGATCTTCCGCCGGCCGCCCGCCCGAGTACAACCGGGCAAAGTGGCGCACCAGGGGGCCGGCTGCTTCGATTACCGCCCGCAACCGCTCTTCACCGCGGCCGGTAAAATACAGCTGAGCCGCCTTTTCCAGATCAGGCCGCTGGGCCCGGACGGGACCGCAATCTTGCAAGCTTATTACCTCCCCACCGAAGTAACCACCAGAAAAATGGGCAGATACATGGAGATCACCATAAAAGCCACCAGGCAACCAACCATGATAATCAGAACCGGCTCGATCATCGCCGTCAGCCCCTTGGTCATCGCGGCCACTTCCGCTTCGTAAAATTCGGCGACGCGCGTCAGCAATTCGGGAAGGGTGCCCGATTCTTCGCCGACGGCCACCATTTGCGTAACCATGGGCGGAAAGATCCGGCTTTCCTCCAGGGGTGCCGCAATACTTTTCCCTTCCTGAATTTTTTCGGCGGCGGCGCTTACCGCTTCGGCCACCAATACGTTCCCCGCCGTGGGCCCGGCGCTCTCCAGAGCCTGGAGCACCGGGATGCCGCCCGCCAGCAGCGTGGAGAGCGTGCGGGCGAAGCGGGCCATGACCGCCCGGTGGAAAAGCGGACCAAATACCGGGATCCTCAGCTTCAAGCGATCCCAAATGCGCCTGCCCGAAACGCTGCCCAGATAGAGGCGGAGCCCCGCAATCACGGCGGCTATACCCAGCAGCCAGATATACCAGCTGTGCCGCAGAGAGCTGGAAAGAGCAATGATTATTCTTGTCGGCAAGGGAAGGGCTACTCCCGCCGGAAAGAATTTCATAAAGATGGGTACGATGAAAAAAAGCATCCCCAGGACAACCAGGGCAGCAAAACAAACCACCACGGCCGGATAAAAAGTAGCGGAACGGATCTGGTCACGCAGAGCTTTATTCTGTTCGAGCTGGCTGGATATGCGCTGCAGCACCTCTTCCAGGGAGCCGCCGACCTCGCCGGACCTGATCATGCTTATATAAAGAGGGGAAAATACGTCAGGATAGACGCTTAAGGCGTCGGCAAAGCTCATGCCGCCTTCCACGTCGCGCGCCGCCCCGTTCACCGCCTTGCGCAGGGCGGGGTTGGCGACCTGCCGGCCGAGGGTGAACAGGGAGCGGGTGAGCGGAATACCGGCGTTCAGCATGGCCGCCAGCTGGCGGCTGAACAGGGCCAGGTCGCCTACGCCGGCCTTCCGGCGAACCTGAAAGGCGCCTTTAAAGGGAGACGTTTTGGCTTTATGGACATCTACCACCGTCAACCCCATCTTGCGCAGCCGTTCAACCGCCATCCATTCGTGCTCGGCTTCCAGCTGGCCGTCGATTATTTTCCCTGCCTGGTCAATTGCCTGATAAGCATACAACTCCAACTTTTCGCCCTCCTTCAGGAAGGTCTTGTTGACAACCATCCATTTGCCCAGGCGGTTGAATCATTTCCCGGTCTTTGCAGCAGGCGCTCCAGTTCGACCTTATCAACGCAGCGGGCGAAAGCGACCTCCCGGGTAATCTTCCCGCTCAGGCACAGTTCGGCCAGCGCCTGGTCCATGGTTTGCATCCCCAGGGTACGGCCGGTCTGGATGCTGGTATAGAGCTGGTGTTCCTTACCCTCACGAATCATGTTCCGTACCGCCGGCGTAGAGAGCATCAACTCCACCGCCACCACCCGCCCGGCGCCGTCGGCCCTGGGCAGGAGCTGCTGGGCAAGCACCGCCTGCAGGGAGTCGGCCAGCTGCTGGCGGATCTGGTTACGCAGGTACTCCTGGAAAACATCAACGATGCGGTGAATGGTCAGGGGCGCGGTTTGCGTGTGTAAAGTGGAAAAGACCAGGTGCCCGGTTTCCGCCGCCGTCAGGGCGATGGAAATGCTCTCCAGGTCGCGCATTTCACCGATCAGGATCACGTCCGGGTCGTGGCGCAGGACGTGCCGCAGCGCTTCGGCGAAGGAATGGGTGTCCGAACCGACCTCCCGCTGCCGGACAATGGATTTTTTATGCCGGTGCAGGAACTCGATGGGGTCCTCCACGGTTACGATGTTCAGGCTGCGCTCCTGGTTGATGACGTTAATCATGGCGGCCAGCGTGGTGGACTTGCCGCTTCCCGTCGGGCCGGTCACCAGCACCAGGCCCCGCGGCAGGTAGCAGAGATCTTTCATTACTTTGGCCACGGCCGGCGGCATGCCCAGTTCCTCAATCAGCGGGGGATTATAGGGAACCAGGCGCAGGGCCGCCGCCAGGCTCCCCCGCTGGCGCATCACATTGCCCCGAAACCGGCTCATCCCGGCGATGGAGTACGAAAAATCCAGCTCCAGCCGCTCCTCGAAAATTTTCCGGTGGCGGGGCTCCAGGACGGAAAATACCAGGTTTTCCACGTCGGCCGGGCGCAAGACCGGAAAATCCAGGGGGACCAGTTCCCCGTTGATCCGGGCGATAGGCGGCGCCCCGGCCGTCAGGTGCAGGTCGGAACCTTTGCGCTCAAAGGTAATTTTTAGCAGCCGGTCCAGATCGGCCGGGTACGCCTGCTCGCCGGCGCCGCCGCTTCCGGCACCCCTGGATACAGGTTGATTCTGGCTCTTTTCCATATTTTTGGTACTTAAAGTCATCTCGAAAATTGTCACTTCCCTGGAAAATAGGAAATTATGAAAATAAGAATGCCGCCTGTTTAGTCACCTTTCCGGTGATTTTTTAAGCGGCCGGTTGCGCCTCCGGCTTGCTGCCGGCCAGGCGCCCATTTATCGGCCCGCAGCTCATTGCCTCCGCAAGAAAATCTTTCTTTGTTTATGCTTACAAGTCTGCTTATTTTCCTCTTTGCCTTAGAATATTAGACCAAAAAAGACAAAATCCTGCAAAGTAAAATTATTGCGAAGTAAAATTATTTACTTCAATATATCATCCGTATTTAAAAAAAGCTAAACTTTTCCTTTTCGATTAAATTTTTTATTCTGGGCGATGATGATTTGTTGCCATAAGCAGGAAAAAAGATCGACCATGTCGAAAGGAAAAACATTCTAGAAAAAGAGGTGTCAACCATTACCAGCTCTTTTGCGCCATGGATTCGACCTTATCAATTTTCTATGCTTATTAACCTGGCCTGCCGGAACATATTCCAGCCACTGGCGTTTCACTGCATACTTATGATTGCCTTAATTCTAATAGAGCAAAGGATGTGTTCAAAATCTTACCCGGCAAAAGGATCCATACAGCCATGGATGTTGGTTCTTCGGCAATCAAGATCATCAGTCTTTCCCCGTCCAAAAGGGGCGTTTCGATCATAGATACGGCCGATTATCCTGTTTCAGCCGTTCCAAACCCGGATGAACGGGGCGGGGAAGACCTGTCCCTGCTCCTCCAGGAGGCCGGGCGGGCCGCCGGGATTGAACGGGCGCGCGTGGTCACCGCCCTCGGTCACCAGAAAGTAATTTTGCGGCACATCCTGGTCCCCCGGATGCCCCGCCGCGAACTGGCCAGGGCCATCAAATGGGAAGCGGAAAAGTACATCCCCCTGCCGGTCAACGAGCTCATCCTCCGTTATCTTGTGCTGGGCACAAAGGAAATTGACGGCGCTGTCCAGTTCAATCTTTTGTTGGTTGCCGCGCCCAGGCAGGCCGTTTACGCGCATTACGAAGCCTTCGCCCGGGCCGGCTTCACCATTGCGGCTATCGATCTCCCCGTCCTGGCCCTGTGGCGGGTTTTCGGCGGGGTGATTGCGCCGGCGCCGGCGCCGGGAGCCTACGGAGTTTTGGACATCGGCCTTACGGCGGCGCAGTTTATCGCCATCAGGCAAAATAAACTGCTTTTTGTGCGCACCCTGCCCGTCGGGGGCAAGGGGATCAACGAGGCCGGATCGCCCGGAGCTGCAGAATTCCCCGAGGCAAATGCAGGGACGGGAGGGGCTTTCCAGGTGATCGGCGGGAAAGCGGGAACTCTTTCTCCCGCGACGTCCGGGGCCGCCGTGATCACGAATCCGGAAGCGGCGCAGGGTGAGCACCCGGGCCAGGCAAACCTTTCCGGGCTGGTCGCGGAAATCCGGCGTTCGCTGGATTTTTACCGCCTTCAGGAAAGGGATTTGCCACTGGAAAAATTGCTACTGACCGGAGGAGGCAGCAAAATTAACGGGCTGGCCGATTTTTTAGGGAAGGAACTAGGCATGCCCGTTGAACCCGGCGTTCCGTTATTACCGGTGCCGGGAAAACCGGGTGAACTGCAACCTGTGGACCCCGCCCTGGCGGTTGCCGCGGGGCTGGCCCTGCGGGAGGTAATCCGGTGAACTACAGAATTGATTTGCTCCCCGCAGAACTGCGTAAAAGGCCGGCGGACAGACTGCGGCGTTTCGTTCCCCTTTTGCTGACAATTGTTGTCGTGGCGGGCCTGGCTGCCGGTTACAGCGCTTTTTTGACGCGCTGCGCGCAGATTTCCCGGGAACTGACGGTGCTGAACGAAAGTTTGCCGCCCCTGAGGAAGGAAGCCGCCCGGCTGGAGGAAATCAAAAGGCAGCGCCTGGACCTGGAAAAAAGGGGCGGGGAGTTGGCCGCCCTGCTCCGGAACCGGCGGACCTGTCCGGAAATTCTGGCTGCGGTTGCCGGGGTAGTCCCTGATGAGGTCCGGCTGACCGGTTTACGGCTGGAAAAGGCGACGGAAAAGGAGCAGGAAAAGCAGGCGCAATCAGGACCAAGGCAGGCGCAACCCGCTCCGCCGGGGTTAAGTGCGCAACCCGCCCCGCCAGGGTTGCCCCGGGCAGTCATCCCCGGCGTCCCGGACACCCTTTGGATCGCAGGGGCCAGCCATTCGGCGCCGGCGGTGGGTATTTTTATTGCACAACTGGGTCAACTGCCTTATTTTTCGAAGGTTACTTTGACCGGTTTACATTTTGAGGAAGGCGAGGACTGCCTGGTCTTTGCTATTGCCGCTTCCTTGAAAGAGGGAACCCCCGATGGAAAACAGGTTGAGTAAGCGGGTGAAAATTTTGCTTTCCATCTTGACGGTGTTAGGTTTTTCAGCCGCCGTTTATTATTTTGTGCTGGGGCCGCAGATCGACGCTTATCAGGAACAGGCGGCCCGGCTGGCGGAAGCCCGGATGGAATACGCGCGCCTGAACACACAGATAGGAGCGCTGCCGTCAGAAATAGCCGCCCTGGAGGAGGCTCGCGCGCGTTTCGAAAAGCTGTCCGCCCGCTTTTCCACCGCCACAGGGGACGGGTTGTATCTTGCGCAAATCGGAAGCCTGGCGGAACAAAATAAAGTCCAGATTCTGAAATTTAACCCAGCGCCGCCGGCCGATCTGGGGTTCGGCCGGGTTCTCCCCGTAGAGGTGGAACTGCGCGGACTGTATCCGTCTGTACTGGAAGTAATTGATCGGCTGGAAAAAGCTCCTCATTTTACGGAAATAAGGAGCTTAAAGCTGGCGGCCGCCAGGCCGCGGAACAACGGGGGCAGAGGGGAGCGGCCGGGGGCGGGGTCAACCGGCGGCGCCGGCACCGCTTCTTTTGTGTACGCGCCGGCTTCGCCGGATGAGGCTGCGGCTCCGGGGGAAGTTACCGCCGGGATGATCCTGCTGTTTTATTTCAAATGAAGTTGCCTATCTTGGCAAATTTTCACTGTCGTGATAAGCTATAGAACAACTAAAAAATAATCGGTTGTTTTCTAGTAAAGGGGAAAAATTATGGGCAGAATAATTGTACGGGTCTGGTAAGAAAGAGTGGACGCGGAGGTGTTTGTTTTGACCGGCGAGCAATTTACGAAGAATCATTTAGATAAAGGCACTTTAAAAGAGGTGCTGGACCTCGCCCTGGCCGGCGGCGGGGATTTCGCCGACATTTTCATCGAACACAAAACAGCCACGGGAATCGGGGCCGAGGACGGCAAGATCGAGCGCGTGCACTCGGGCATCGATGCCGGCGCCGGGATCCGCGTGCTGGCAGGTGATTCCACGGCCTACGCCTATACCAACGACCTCAGCCCCCGGGGCTTAAAAGAGGCGGCGCGCACGGTCAGTCAGGCCGTAAAGGCCGGTAAGAAAGAATACAACCTGGATTTGCGCACCTTAAAACCGGTGGTGGATTTTCAATTCGAGGAACGGCCCGACAAGGTGGAAATCGCGCGGAAAGCGGAAGCAGTCACCGTCGCCGACCGGGCGGCGCGGGAGGTGGACAAAGATTTGATCAAGCAGGTGATCGTGAGCTACGGGGACACCATCCAGCAGGTGGTGATTGCCAACAGCGCCGGCGAATACGTGGAAGACGAGCGCATCCGCACGCGCCTGGTGGTGCACGCTGTCGCCGCCGAGGGCGGGGTCATCCAGACGGGATACGAGGCGGCGGGCAGCCTGGCCGGTTTCGATCTTCTGAAACGATATCTTCCGGAAGATTTGGGCCGGATAGCGGGTACGCGGGCGGTCCGGATGCTCAAAGCGCAACCGGCGCCGGCCGGAAAAATGCCCGTGGTGATGGCCGGCGAGGCCGGCGGCACCATGGTGCACGAGGCCTGCGGGCACGGCCTGGAAGCGGACCTGGTGCAGAAAAAACTGTCCGTTTACGCGGACAAAAAAGGGGAGCAGGTGGCTTCCCCGGTAGTGACCGTCATCGACGACGCCACCATGAACGACCGTTACGGTTCCTACCGGTTTGACGACGAAGGTGTACCGGCTCGAAAAGTAACCCTCATTGAGAACGGCCTCCTTACCGACTATATGTACGACCGGCTTACGGCCGGCAAGGAAGGGCGCGCCTCCAACGGCCACGGCCGCAGGGAATCGTACCAGCACAAGCCCATTCCCCGGATGGGCAACACGTACATCGCTCCCGGCAAGGTGGACCCGGAAAGAATCATTAAAGAAACGAAAAAGGGGCTGCTGGTCAAAAAAATGGGCGGCGGCCAGGTGAATACCACCAACGGGGATTTTGTTTTCGACGTGGCGGAAGGCTACCTGATCGAAAACGGCGAGATCGGTCCTCTGGTGCGCGGGGCTACGCTGACGGGCAACGGCCCCGAGGTTTTAAAAATCGTTGAAATGGTGGGGCGGGACCTGGGCTTTACCATCGGCACCTGCGGAAAAGACGGTCAGGGCGTCCCCGTAAGCGACGCCCAGCCGACCATGGCGATCAAAGAACTGGTGGTAGGCGGCACGGGCCACGGGAACCACCAGGGAAAAATCCGCCGGTTATAAACCGGCGGATTTTAAAACATCGTGTAGTTGCCCGGGTTTGCGCTGACCAGCTTGGTAACCAGGTTGGCCAGCGTCTGCTTTTCATTCTCGTCGGCCACCGTCCATAACTCTTTTAAGGCTTTCTGTTCCGGAGTCGCGGGGGGCACGTTTTCGGCCAGCAGGTCGCCCGCCTGCCGGGCGAAAGAAACAATCCGCTCCCTGCTGATCCCCAGTTCGCCGGCAAACTCCACGGCCTGGCCCAAGAATCGCTTCCAGGCTTCCCAATCCAGGGTTGCCCGCTTAAAATCCATTTTCGAAAAACTCCTTTCCGCATTCTCAAATACCTTTTTTTACTATTGTGATCCTTTTCTTTCTAAAATATACAATAGCTTATCAGCACACATTTTTAGTTAAAGCATATTTTTTATTTTAGAAGGCTGGAGGTGGTCAGATAATGAAAATCGGCGATATAGTAACGCGCAGGATTTACGGAGAGGACGTCCAGTTTTGCATCCTGGGCTTCTACACCAAACAAAGTACGGGGGAGCGGGTAGCGATTCTGGCCATGCTGGACCCCTCCTTAATAATGGAAGCTTCTGTCGAAGAATTGGCACCGGTTTCTTTGCGCCACTTATTTGCCCTGACGACGAACGTTTATACCCATTAAACCCGGGTGGCCTGAAAGGGTAAAGGCCAATTTTCAGCAATTTTTCTCCAATTGAAAAAAGGAATAGGCTCATTTCCATTGAATTATACTAAAATGGAAAGGAGCGAAAATTTGGTGGCCGGAGAAAAGGATTTTTTGAGCCTGGGCGAATTTGTCTGCACGCGGGCCAAAACTCTCGGGGCGACGGAAGCGGAAACCTACCTTGCGAACAACCAGGAAATAACGATCGAGGTTCGCAACGGCCAGGTGGAAACAATGAAGCTGGCCCGGGACCAGGGCTTGGGCCTGCGGGTGATCGCGGCCGGCAGAGCAGGATTCGCCTTTACTTCTGATTTAAGCAAAGCAGCCCTGGAGGAAATTGTCCGGCAGGCGCTCGCCAACGCCCGGGAAACTTCCGCAGACCCGTACCGCAAATTACCCTCTCCCGCTCCCGAATACCCGGACCTTAATCTTTTCGACCGCGATGTCTTGAATACCCCCCTGGAAGAAAAAATAGAACTGGCCAAAACCCTGGAGGAAACTGCCAGGTCTTTTGACGCGCGGGTAAAAATCTGCGAGCGCTCTACTTATCAGGACGGACAAACCAGGGTTGTCCTGATCAATTCTTTAGGTCTGGAAAAGACGTATCAGGCCGCTTATTGCGGACTCTACCTCTCCCTGGTGGCGGAAGAAGACGGCGACCAGCAGACGGGTTTCGCCCTGGACTACCGTTTGCGCTATCACGATTTAAACGCCCGGGAACTGGGGCGCGAAGCCGCCCGGCGGGCAATCCGCATGCTGGGCGCAAAGCCGGTAAGCACCCGCCGGACACCTGTCCTTCTCGATCCTTACGTAGCGGTAGGTTTTCTGGGCCTCCTGGCGCCGGCGCTTACCGCCGAAGCCGTGCAAAAGGGCCGCTCCCTTTTCCGGGGAAAAGTGGGGCGGCAAATCGCTTCCGAAAAAATAAATATCGTCGATGACGGTATTTTGCCAGACGGGATTGCTTCCGCCCCGTTCGACGGCGAAGGAGTGCCGATGTCCCGGACTGTATTGATTCAGGGAGGCGTTTTGCAAGGGTTTTTGCACAACACGTACACAGCCGCAAAGGACCGGGTCGCTTCCACCGGCAACGGCACCCGCACCTCTTACAAAAGTACCCCGGAAGTAGGTGCCACGAACTTCTTTATCGAGCCGGGCGACTCTTCCCCGGAGGAGCTCATTGGCGAACTAAAGGAAGGTTTTTACGTCACGGAAGTGATCGGCATGCACACCGCCAACCCCATTTCGGGAGATTTTTCCGTAGGCGCGACAGGAATTTTAATTGAAAACGGCGAATTAACCCGTCCGGTGAGGGGAGTGGCCATTGCCGGGAACATCCAGGAACTGCTCCGCCAGGTGGACGGGGTGGGAAACGATCTGAAGTTCTTGGGCAGCCAGGGCGCGCCGACCATCCGGATCGCCCGGATGAGCGTCGGGGGGCACTAGGTTGTTGGTCGTTGGTTGTTTGTCGTTGGTCGTTTAACGGATGCCTATTCTTCAGAGGTAATGTTCACAGATTGAAAAATTTTTTGGAAAAACCGGGTGGTACGCATCTTGAGAATTCTTGTTCTGCACGGTCCAAACTTAAATCTTTTGGGACGGCGCGAGCCGGAAATTTACGGTTCCTTCACCCTGGACGAGATTAATGCTTCTGTTCAAAAGCTGGCCGATGAACTCGGCGCTCAGGTGGAGTTTTTTCAGTCCAACCACGAAGGTGAACTGGTTGATTGCCTCCACCGGGCGGCCCAGGAAGTTGACGCGGTAATTTTCAACCCCGGCGCCTACACGCATTACAGTCTGGTCCTGCGCGACGCGGTGGCCGCCATTGGGGTGCCGGTTATCGAAGTGCACCTTTCCAACATTTACGCGCGGGAGGAATTCCGGCATAGCTCCGTAATTGCCCCGGCGGCGGCCGGCCAGATCAGCGGACTGGGCCCGGATAGTTACCTGTTGGCCTTAAGGGCGGCGGTAAATCTGGCGAAAAAGAGGAGCAAACAATTTGACGGAAAGGATTGAACGCCTGCGGGAAAAGCTAAAAGACAAAGGCTTAGCGGCAGTTCTCGTTATGCAGCCGGAAAATCGCCGTTATTTGAGCGGTTTTACAGGCACCGCCGGCGCTCTGCTAATTGACCAGCAAAAATGCCACTTCCTGGTCGATTTCCGCTATCTCGAGCAGGCGGGCGAGGAATGCCCGGGGTGGCAGATCTATGAAGTTAAAGAGTCTATCTTTGCATCGCTTGCCGAACTTCTGCCGCAACTGGGGATCAGCAGCCTGGCCTGCGAGGGAGACTACCTGACCTGCAAACAATTTAATGATCTCCGGGATAAGTTAGTCCAGGTTGAAACCATCGTTCCTCTTTACGGCCTTGTAGAGGAAATCAGAAAAATAAAAGATCCGGCGGAGATAGAAAATCTGCGCAGGGCGGCGGAATTAGCCGATCACGCTTTCTGGTATATCCTGGATTTTATCCGCCCAGGCGTGCAGGAACGGGATGTGGCGCTGGCGCTGGAATTTTTTTTGCGAAAAAAAGGCGCCCGCAAAGTTTCTTTTGATTTTATCGTGGCGTCCGGTACCCGGGGCGCCATGCCGCACGGCGTGGCTTCGGAAAAAACCTTGCAGGCAGGGGAACTGGTAACGATCGACTACGGCTGCGAGTATCAGGGGTACTACTCGGATATTACGCGCACGGTTTCCCTGGGTCCCCCGGACCGGAAGCAGGCCGAAATTTACGGGGTCGTTCTGGAGGCGCAGGCGACCGGTCTGCGGGCGCTTAAAGCAGGCGTTAAAGCCAGCGAGGTCGATCAAGCGGTCCGGGACGTAACCGCCAGGTATGGCTACCAGGAAAATTACCGGCACAGTACGGGCCACGGGGTAGGCCTGGCGGTTCACGAAGCCCCCCGCCTGGCCAAACAAGACGAAACAGTTTTAGAGGCCGGGATGGTGGTTACTATTGAGCCGGGAATTTATCTCCCGGGCTGGGGAGGCGTGCGCATTGAGGACATGGCCGTCGTCGAAGAACACGGCTGCCGCCTGCTCACCCACGCGCCCAAGGAAGAGCTGATCGTATGCGGGTAAACCCGGCCGATAAGCTTCCGGTTGGCCAGCCCGGCGTAGATAAATGTAGATATGCTTCATTTTTACTTAAGGGGGTTTTTCGAATTGATTTCCACCAACGACTTTCGCACTGGCTTAACCATTGACTTAGACGGCGAAGCTTATCAGGTGATTGACTTTCAGCACGTCAAGCCGGGTAAAGGTTCACCTTTTGTACGCTCCAAATTAAAAAATCTGCGCACCGGAGCGGTCATCGAGAGAACCTTCAACGCCGGCGAAAAAATTCCGCGGGCTCACGTGGAAAGAAGAGAAGTGCAGTACCTGTACAACGACGGCGGCAATTATTATTTCATGGACATGGAAAATTACGACCAGATCCCGTTGACCGAAGAACAGCTCGGCGATGCAACCAAATTTTTAAAAGAGAACATGACCCTCCATATCGTCATGTACCAGGGGAAATCGATCGGGGTTGACTTGCCAAATTACGTTGAATTGAAAGTAATTGAAACCGCGCCCGGAATAAGAGGCGATACCGCCACCGGCGGCTCCAAGCCCGCTACCCTGGAAACCGGCTACGTGGTCCAGGTGCCATTATTTGTAAACGTCGGCGACGTGTTGCAGATCGACACCCGTACAGGATTGTATTTAAAGCGTGTTTAAGACCCCCGGTCAAGAGAAATAATAATAACACGAACGAAGAAAAAGTTGCGGCAGCCTATTTTTAAGGGGGTTAAATGAAAGTGCCTGAACTAAAATCAAAAGTTGCTTATTTGCAGGGTTTATCGTCAGGGATGAACCTGAACCCCGAGACCACGGAAGGGAAATTGTTCCAGAGCATTATCGGTGTGTTAGAGGAATTTGCCGAATCCTTCGACCAATTGGAGAAATCCCATGAGGAACTGGAGGATTACCTGGAAACCGTTGATCAGGATCTCACCACTTTAGAAGAAGAGTTTTACGGAAGAAATAAAGAAGTCACTGATGATGCTGAGTATGTAGAGGTAGAATGCCCAAATTGCGGCGAAACAGTCTGTTTTGACGCGGACATCCTGGAAGACGACGCTACGGTAGAAATCATCTGCCCAAATTGCGACGAGGTGGTTTTCGTTAACGACGACAACCTCCAGACGGCCGACGAACCGGAAGCGCTGGAAGGAAATATGACTGCGGGAGTAGCCGGAAAAACGGCCGCCGGGCTGGCCGGCGATGAAGACATTTAAGGATAGAGGAACACAGGCACGAAGGCACAAAGCAAGAAAAAGATCAAG
>JBFMBG010000069.1:0-16895 GCA_040755215.1 Bacillota bacterium
CGGGCGATGCGGCCGAGACCGCTTCGCCGGCCTTCTCCGGGAGCAAATCGGCAAAAGCAATGTAGCGCCGTATTCAGCCAGCTCCCGGGCAGTTTCCCGGCCCAGCCCCCTGCCGCACCGGTGATCAAGACAACGCGGCCGCTCAAATCGAAAAGGTTCCTACGGGTTACTGCTCATCGCTCCTCAAAAATTTTTACCAGATTTATAAAACCACCGTCAAACCTCTCGTCATCCCAAAAAAACTGCCTGAATAGCCCTATTCTCCCCTTCCTGGATGGTGTTTTCAAGACCGGAGATTTCCTTGACCATGCCGGCGGACCAGGGTATGTTGAGGACCTGCTAACCTTCATATATTTAGCAGGGACCGGCTATCCAATTTTCCACCATGCCGACAAACCGGACGAAAAGGTCGCTCAACCTCCCGAAGTCCCACCTGTGTGCCGGGTTTATGCAGAAAGGTTGGGGTGCGGTAGCGGATGGACAAACGGATTCGGGTGAAAGAGTGCTTGCTGGACGGGACAGAATAAGTATGGGGTGAAACGAAATTGTCTTTTGTTCCAAAAATAGTCCTTATTCAGCAGGAAGCACTAAAGTACCCGCTGGGAGAAGAGCTCAAAGAACGATTCAATGAGAGCGGGATCGAAACAATAGTTTATAAGAACAGGATACCCAGAATGTTTCTAGATACCTTTGAAAAGAATTTTTACATGGCCAAAGACATTTTTGTTGTTGGAGTTTGGGCAGGAAGCAAGTTCCAGCCGTGTCGACCTTCGGCCGATTACCAGTTGCCCTTGTTGACCGGATGTCCCGGCATGTGTGAGTACTGTTATCTGCACACAAATCTTGGCCGCAGGCCCTATATAAAGGTCAATGTAAATGTAGACGATATTTTCGACCGGATGAAAAAATACGTTTGGGAAAGGTTGCCGGAAGAAACTTCTTTCGAGGGGTCTGCTACTTCGGACCCTTTGGCTTCAGAAAGTTGGACCGGTTTACTAAGCAGGACAATCAAAGTAATTGCTACTTTGGACAAGGCTCGTTTCCGCTTTGTGACCAAATTCAGCAGTGTGGAGAGTCTTTTGGATATTGAGCATAACGGCAAGACCGAAATAAGGTTCAGTATTAATTGCCGTTACGTTTTGAAGTTTGAAAGAAGGGTTCCGGGCCTCTTCAAAAGGCTGGAGGCGGCTAAAAAAGTGATTTCGGCTGGGTATCCCATAGGTTTTTTGATCGCGCCTGTTATGTACTTTGAAGGGTGGAAGGAGGAATACGATGAGATGTTTACAGTGTTAAAAAAGTATATACCCGGGGATATTCCCGTTAAATTTGAATTAATTACCCATCGGTATACCAGTAGGGCGCAGAAAAACATTCAGGAGATTTATCCTGAAACGAAGATCCCTTTTGAACAAAATAAAAGAAAGTTTAAGTTCGGACAATTTGGGTATGGGAAATATGTTTACGTTGATGATATTATGACTGAACTAAAGAAATACTTCGAAATGAAAATTTATCGAGCTTTTCCAAGGGCGTCGGTCGTCTATTTCGTTTGAATATCGTTCTGGTTATCCGTCGGGCCTACTTGCAAGCAGGCCGGGCGGACAACAAAGATTTTCTGCTGGAAGCAGCCAAGTTAGAATTTCTTTGCTCCAGTCACTTCTGGATTGATCTTGAGGTGATTGCGCTATGGCGGCGACTGGCCGAAGGTGGACAGGTGTTCGTCGCTTCGCGCGCAGGAGGCCGCTTGCCGGGCATGTGCCTTTGCTTCTCCGTTTGCTTTCAGGCAAGGATACGGCACCCTGGCTTTTCCTTGAGCAACTGAGGATGCGGCTTCGAGAAGATATATGACGGGAAAACTGTGCGAGTAACAGGGAACCTTTCTTAGGATCCGATAAATTCCCGGAGCACGGGTCTACGGTTGATTTGAAGCATTTTTAATATATTTTTGCTTTCCGGTTTACAAATTTATACGGATTTAATATAATGTAAACCGGGAGGTGAAAAAGTGATAATTGGCGAACGGCTGAAGTTAGCCCGCCGGGCAGGCGGACTAAGCTTGCGCGAATTAGCGGCAAATGTGGGAGTAACGGCTCAGGCTATCTCGAAATACGAACGCGGCCTGGATACCCCAAGCTCCGGTGTACTTTTGCGCCTGGCGGAGGCGCTCGGTGTCAAGGTCGAATATTTCTTCCGGGCGCGGCGCGTAAACCTTTCCCTGCCGGCTTATCGCAAAAATTCCACCCTGCGCCGCAAGATGGAGGGGGCGGTTCTCGCCCAGGTTCAAGGATGGCTCGAACGATACCTGGAGGTCGAGGAGCTTTTTCCCTCCGGGGAAGCTGCCCGCCGTTTTATTTTACCGGAAGATGTAAATCCTTCCGTTGCTGTCCCGGCAGAAGCGGAGCGGGTGGCGGAAGAGCTGAGAGCATCCTGGCAGGCGGGATTGGATCCCATCGAGAACCTTACCGAACTCCTCGAAGATAAAGGCATCAAAGTCGGGCTGGTAGAAGGTGCGAAGGGCTTTGACGCCTGTACTTTCACTACGGAAGAAGGCTGTCCTGTTATCGCCGTGCGGCGTGACCTTCCCGGCGACCGCCAGCGCTTCAATTTAGCCCATGAACTGGGCCACGTTATCCTTCGGCCCGGAAAAGGGGTAAGCACAGAAAAAGCAGCGCATCGGTTTGCCGGTGCGTTTTTAGTCCCCGCGCCGGCTGCGCGCCGCGAATTGGGAGACCGGCGGCACGCGCTTAGTCTCTATGAACTCCACCTCCTGAAGCACAAGTACGGTCTCAGCATGCAGGCATGGGTTTACCGGGCGAAGGATTTAGGGATCATTTCGGAAACGCTTGCCAGGAACCTGTTTCGTGAGTTTCGCCGGCGCGGCTGGTGCGAAAAAGAGCCCGGCGATCAGTTGCCGCCGGAGGAACCAAAGCGGATGGAGCGGCTGGTAATGCGCGCGCTTACGGAGGACCTCATCTCCGAGTCCCGTGCCGCCGAACTGGTCGACAAACCGCTGGCCGAATTCTGGCGGGAGGTGGCGGAGCGGCATGGCGGGTTCCCGGCAGGTTTACGTAACTGACGCGAACATCTGGATCGACCTGTATACCGGAGAGCTGATAAATGAAGCGTTCCAACTGCCGCTCTGGTTGGTTGCCCCCGATGTAATCATTGCCGAATTAAAAGATCCGGAGGGACAAGCCCTTGTATCGTTTGGATTACAGAAAGAAGAACTTTCGGGCGAAGAGGTACTGCAAGTGGCTGGATTAGCCGCCCGGTACCCCGCCCCTTCGCGCGTGGACCTTTTCGCCCTGGTCCTGGCCAAAGCCAGGGGCGGCGTTTTACTTACCGGTGACGGCCACCTCCGGAAAGCGGCAGAAAAAGAAAAGGTACCCGTTCACGGAACGCGCACCGGATGATAGATGATTATTTGATCATGAATTTTGGCTAATGTCTAAAAGACGAGGTAAAAAAGAAACATAGACAGATAATCTGATTGACCCGGCTTAAGAAGGGTGCGAAATGAAATAAAAAGCAACTATCATAAATCGCTAATAGTTGTAACAAGGCATAAAAACTTAATAAATAACCGTGGGGCCGGATCGTTAGGCATAGTACAGTTTATACGGAAAATGCTATAGACAATGGCGTATTGAAAAAAAATTATTTAGGCATATTAGATCTGATCGCTAGTTGCATTTATATCTTTATCTACTAATATTTCGTGATTAAGCAAGCTACAATTAGAAATGTGGTAAATTACAGATGTAAACAATATAACAAAGTATATAGGCGATTATTTTAGCCTTGACAGGTTGCCGTAGGATATGTATCCTTAAAATGGGCACTTTGGTAATGTAATATTTTTCAAAGAGGTGTATGCTATGCCAAAACTTGAAGACCTGTTATTTGATCCCAATCAGGTTGACAAGGAAGTACTTGCAGAGATTCTCCTGCCGTATATAGGTATAGAAAAGGATTCTGGAAAGATCACGTTCAAGGACGAGTGGGGCAAGCTTAGCAATAAGCACAAGGTGTTGGTTTATTTACTGGCGAGGAAAGCACTTGTCGTCATGCAGATAGTCAAGCAGGAAGAGGAAGCACAGGGTCCAGCGGAAATCGAAGCTCGAACCGGAATCAAAGGAGGCTCACTGAGACCCAGCTTGATGGGACTTCGTCGAGAAGGTCTGGTAGATCAGTGTTCTGAAGGGTATTTTGTACCAGCGTTTAAGTTGCAGGCCATTCACAGTCAACTGACGAGGAAAAATTAACGATTCTTAATAACGTGAGTGGGGTTGGGGTGTTAGTTAAAAATTCTCCTGGTAATAGGTAGTTGGACAAACATCCTTGTTTGCGAGATATCTAAAGATGAAACAACCCGTGAGAATAGGAGCTTTAGGCCAATATATTCCTACGATATTAGAAAGAGCGGAGGAATGGGTTTTTGGATCAAGAACTCCTAAAAAAACTCGTTCGCGAGAGCGCAAATTTGATAGAAGAAGTACTCGGACCTTCAGAACCACTTTTGGTAAAAGCACTCCTCATTGCCAAGGTATTTGACCTCATGGCTAGAAAGGAATTAGAATCGGTGTTCGTTAGTATAAAAGAGGGCATGAAAGATAAAGTTACGGAACGCCCCATCAACACGTCAATGAAGTTGGAAATCAATGAGCTTATAAATTTGGTTAAGCCCAAATCCAACTCCGAACTCTTAGCCATATTTGGTTACTACCTTCGGAATCATGGTATGGACAGATTTGGCAATGATGAATTGAAAGACCTGTTTAAGAAGTCAAAGAGAAAAATTCCCGTCAACCTTTCCGATGCTGTATCCAAGACTATTATTAAGGGGTATTTCGTCGAGTTAGAAAAACCGATGGAGAGCGGTCAAAGAGCTATTAGTCTCACGTCAACAGGTATCAAATTCGTTGAAGATAGATTGGGTGATACTAATGGAAAGTAATATTATCGAAAAGCTCAAAGCAGCATTAGGAGTTGAACCAGTGCAACGACTACAAGAAAAATTCCAAATGGTACAGCAAAAATACATCGCTGGGGATTGGGAAGATTGTTTAGGGCATACTGGGAAGTTTATCGAGGCTACCTTACGATGCCTTCGATACCATACAACTGGAGAGATTAACGATACTGTTGATGTTGAAAAAGAGATCAATAGACTTGCCAACCTACCGAGAGATAGTTTTGATGCTAGTATTCGTGTTTATATTCCGCGAGTATGTAGGGCACTATATGATCTTCGAAGTAATTGGGGCGGAGGGCACGATAGCCTTGAAGTCAGCCCAGTTTCTATGGATGCACAATTTGCATTCGTTGGAGTTCAATGGATCATGTTAGAGCTTTTAAGGAGATTTTCCGAAATTGAGCCCCGCTTAATTCAGACGTTGATAGACGCGTTCGAGCCGCCACCCTTCATAATACAAAGGATCGAGGACGACCTCGTTTTTTTAGATTGTTCATGGACAGTTCGAGAAGCAATAATCATTATTGCGAGTTATCGTTATCCTGGCAGGGTCCAGAGGGACGAGTTCGTCAGATTTGTGACTTGGAAATCTGCTAAAAGCATCCTTAATGAACTACCAAAACTGGTCCAACATGGTTATTTACACAAAAATTCTGAAGGATATCTTGCGACGAAAAAAAGCTTAACAAGCAACAGGGAGATTTTATATAAACGCCTAAAAATGGTCTGTTAGGAGGCACCGAAAAATGAATAAAGAAAAGCTAGTTAATGGTATTGACTTTTGTATAGAGATTGCCAGTCGTTATGGAGAACCATGGCGTGTAGTAGTATTTGAGAAACTCCTGGAAAAACTCCTCCCAGCTGATTCTTGCATATTCAGTATACTGAACAAAGGAGAATCTGATGATGCGACAATGATCTCAGTTCCTGAAGAACTTAACCAAAATGTTATAAAACTAAGTAATTTATTACAATTAAGCGTAGAACAGTTATTGGAGATTTATGAGTTTCGTAAAGATGTACCCTTTATTAAGCATTATGATTTTGATGCGCAACGCCCTCAAGCGCAAATGGTTCGGGAACTTTCCGCTTTATATCTAATAGCTTGCGACATTGTATATAATAAGCAAAGCGTTTCTATAGACGAACTTGCTGCCGTTGCAAGGGAGTGGAGGGTATACGATCCGTCTAATTTTGCATACAACCATATCCAAAAAGCAAAATGGTTTAGTAAGAACAATGACGAGGTTAAATTACTCTACAACTATAGAAAAGAAATTGCCCCAATTTTGAGGCGCATCCTCGGCATAACAACTTCCTGAGGAGAAAGTTTTCTAATTCCGGAGTTGTTGGGGTGGCCGGCATTGGCGCATCCTCGGCATAACAACTTCCTGAGGAGAAAGTAGTAATGGACGCATCTCAATCTAGTATAAATATCGGGCAAGACCTCGTTTTGCCACTAGATAACCTTTTAGGTAAATGCATAGCGATTCTAGGTATTAGAGGTTCCGGAAAAACTAATACATCAGCAGTTCTTATTGAGGAGCTGCTAGCTGGAGGGATGCCTATTGTCGTAGTAGATATAGAAGGGGAATATTGGGGTTTAAAAGAGCGTTTTGAAGTAATCGTTGTCGGAAAATCAGCTAGAGCTGACATCATGATTGGTTCCGAACATGGTGCACCACTTGCGAGAGAAAGCTTAAGGCTGGGAATTCCGTTGATTCTTGATGTCAGTGGATTTATGATGGATGATATTAATGCACTCTTGCTTGATTTTTTCACTTGTCTATGGCAAGAATCGGGGGCTAAGCGGACACCCTACCATATCGTGCTTGAAGAAGCACATGAATTCGTACCGCAGAATGTGAAAACAGATCTCAAAGAAATTCTCGGTCGTATTGCGCTTCGAGGAAGAAAACGTGGATTGGGAGTGACTCTGGTTAGTCAAAGGTCAGCTAAGGTGGAAAAGGATATTCTTACTCAAGCAGAACTACTGTTGTTACATAAAGTCGTCCATCCTTCTGACTTACGAGTATATAAAGACCTCATCCCGTGGCCGCATAAGCAGGTTGAGGAAAATGTCTTGCAGCTAAAGCAAGGGGAGGCCATATTTCTGTTTCGAGATTATTGTCAGCGTGTTACAGTTCGAAAACGCTATACTTTTCACGCAGGGTTCACTCCCGATTTAAAAGAAGCAAAGTTGCCAGAATTGAAAAAGACCAGCGATGAACTTATCAAGGCGATTACAAGAGTCACTCAATTAGGGGGTGCCAAGAAAGATAGGCTAGCAACGTTGAAAAAAGAGGTTGAAAAGTTAAAACTCCAACTGGCTGAGCGCGATAAACAAATTGAACAACTAGAAAGTCAGTTGCAACTTCTCAGCCGGCTTAAGGTTAACATGGATGAACGCATTCTGGCGAAAATTTTTGAAAATGTCATAAAAGGAAGGAGTCAGTCGCAGTCCTCTTTAATTACAGAGCAAAAACATATAAGTACCATAATAAATAAAGAAAAAAATGAGTCGCGTTTAGACGGGTCTTTTTTTGAGAGATTTTCTGAACCAGTCAAGCTGCACGGTATTCGAATCATGAAACGTATTTTAACTTTAAATGAGGTACAAAAGGCAGTCTTAAAGCTGCTTGTGTCTCGTCATCCTTCTGCCTACACATATTCCCAAATTGCTAGCTGGGTTGAGTATAGCGAATCAACACTGTATAAGAATAATCCTTCAAATCTAATACAGATGGGACTAATCGGAAGAAAACGAAAGGGTGATGGATATCATTTCTGGTCAACCCTACATGAATTTATTACTGAAGAGTTTAGCATATATATACCAGAGATCACCGAAGATCACCTAGACGAAATATTTGATTTCCTGAGGAATTGGATTTGCACTTTGTAAAAAATTTATCTGTGACGATCAACTCATACTAATGGGATATGTTAAAAGTAGCTTTTAAGATTAAACCCGGCTAAGAAACATTCTGGCTAGGCTGATGCTCGGTTTCGCCCGAATTTCACCGGCTTGGTCGGTTCCGGCCAGGAGTATTTCTTAAGATTTGTGTGCGCACGGGGTTTTATAAAGAGATCCTGGTGGTTTTTAATTCCACGGCGGCGCGACACGGGACGATTTACGAGTAGTTGGAAGTGCTTCGCGCCCTGGCGCACAATTGAAGGGGAGAGGGACACGCCGGCGGACCTGCCGTAGTTAGAGGTGTTGCTCCGCGGGATTTTCGAGAAGAGGCGGTTTCTGGCGGGGACGCCGGAGCGGCTGAAGCTGATTGCGCGGGATATTCTAGATCACTTCACGGAACGATCAAAAACGCTGGCGGGCAAGGCGTTAATTGTCTGCATGAGCCGGCGCATCTGCATCAAGCTTTTAAATTTTTTTCGGGAGCTTCCGGGCTGTCCCGAATTGGCGGTGGTGATGACCGGCTCGGCGAGCGACCCTGCGGATTACCAGCTGCACATCCGCAGCAAGGCCAAACAGGAATGGAAGAAGCCCGGGGGGCTGGAATCCCACCTATACAGGGTGGCACGACGAGCTACTCCTTCGTACTGAAATTTTCACTGACCGATTTTTACCCTGACAATATCCCTAACGGATCACATCGCATTTGATATAGCCTTGACATAAGCCACGCGATCCTATATGCTCTTAGCAAGAGAATCCTTCGTTGGATGAAAATGGGGGAGTAGAGTGGAGTATATCCCTCAGGATTATCCGGACCGGATCAGGCGGCTGCGGGCCAAATTGGGCTTGAGCCAGAAGCGCTTGGCGGAACTTCTGGGCGTCTCCTTTGCGTCCGTCAACCGGTGGGAGAACGGGCAGGCGCGCCCCAACCGCCTGGCGTGGGCTCAGATCCTGCACCTGGAAATAGATGATTCCGAAGGGTTGCGCAAGCCGCCGCTAACCGTCGGCAGCAGCAGTCAGATAGTCAACGCACTATTTGCGGCCGAAGAAAAAGCGGCCTACCGGCCGTCCGCTGTGCCGCCAGAGCCGCACGAGCCGGGCAAAGTAGATTTCACCGCCCCGCCGGAGATCGTCCGCCTGGCCGTCGAAGCCGAGCGCCTGACTTACGGCCATCTTTTCAGCCCGGCCCTGGCCACCGAAACCTCACTGATTGACCCGTTACCGCACCAGCGCATCGCCGTGTATGACCATCTGCTTCCCCAGCCCAGGCTGCGGTTTTTGCTGGCCGATGATGCCGGTGCCGGCAAGACCATTATGGCCGGTCTCTATATCCGCGAGATGCTCACCCGGCGGCTGATCCGGCGCGTCCTGATCGTGCCGCCCGCAGGCCTGGTGGGGAACTGGCAAAGGGAACTGCGAACACTCTTTTCCCTGCCGTTTAAAATAGTGACCGGTGCGGATGCGCGCGCCGGCAACCCCTTCACCGGGCCGGAAAGCGACCTGGTTATCGTCAGCGTGGACACGCTCTGTGGCGCGCAAGCCTTTGCCCGTCTCCGCGAGTCCGGCGTGGAGCCCTACGATCTGGTTGTTTTCGATGAGGCACATAAACTGGCAGCCGACCGCAATCCCGATTTCACCGTCCGGAAGACCGACCGCTACCGCCTGGCCGAAGCGATCGCGGGGGCCTCGGACGACCCCGACTGGATGCTGTCCTGGCAGTGCCACCACCTGCTCCTGCTCACCGCCACGCCCCATATGGGCAAAGACTTCCCCTACTTCTGCCTGTGGCGGCTGCTGGAACCGGAGATACTCTCCACTATAGACGCCTTCAACGCCTACCCGGCACAGGCGCGGCGGCGCCATTTCCTCCGGCGTACCAAAGAAGAAATGGTGCGGTTTGACGGCACGCCGATTTATCCGAAAAGGGAATCCCGCACGTTGAGCTATGACCTGGGACCTGCCGAGCAGCAGCTCTATGACGAGACTACCAGTTACATCCGGACCTATTATAATCGCGCCCGTGTCTTAAACCGTTCGGCCGCCCGCCTGGCCATGAGCATCTTTCAGCGCCGGCTGGCGAGTTCCACCTACGCTCTGTTGCGGTCTCTCGAGCGGCGGCTGGAAAAATTGGGCGTCCTGATCGAAGATATTCGGACCGGCCGGCTTACGGAGGAAGAGCTTACCGCCTACCAGCGGAAGGTGGACAAAACGCCCGACATTTTTGACCGGATGACCGCCGACGAAGAGGAGCCGCAGGAGGGCCGCGAGCAAAACGAAATTGTTGAGGACCAGGCCTTAAAAGGGGTGGTCGCCACTTCGCTGGCCGAGCTTCAGGCCGAGCGGATGCAGGTTGAGGACCTGCTTGGCCTGGCGCGGCGGGTGTTTGCGTCCGGCGAGGAGGCGAAGTTCGAAAAACTGCGCGAGGTGGTGCAGGACGAGCGTTTCAAGGACGAAAAGATCCTGATTTTCACCGAGCACCGGGATACCCTCGATTTCCTGATCCGGCGCCTGGAAGGCCTGGGCTACACAGGAAAGGTTGCCTTTATCCACGGCGGCATGGACTACCAGGAACGCGAGGCGCAGGTGGCCTTCTTCAAGCGGCCGGTGCGGGAAGGCGGCGCGAACCTGATGGTCGCCACCGACGCTGCCGGGGAGGGGATCAACCTCCAATTCTGTTGGCTGATGGTGAATTACGACATTCCCTGGAACCCGGCGCGGCTTGAGCAGCGGATGGGGCGCGTCCACCGCTACAGGCAGATGCACGATCCGGTGCTGATCTTCAACCTGGTGGCGGGGAAAACCCGGGAGGGCAGGGTGCTGAAAACGCTGCTCGAGAAATTGGAGCAAATCCGCCGCGAACTCGGCTCGGATAAGGTTTTCGACGTGATCGGAATGCAGTTCGAAGGGGTTTCGCTAAAAGAGTTGATTCTGCAGGCGGTGGTGGACGAGCAGACCGAAGATGCCGTCCGGCAGGTTGAGGGCCGCCTTGCGCCGGAACAGGTCAGGGCGCGGCTTTTGCAGCGGGAAAAGCTTCTCGGCGCCGGCGGGGATATCGCCCGTCAGTTACCTGAACAACGGGCCAGATTGGAGCGCGAAACGTTGCGGCGGCTGCTGCCGGGATACGTCCGGCGCTTTCTCGAGAGATCGGCACCGCTTTTAGATATCGGCATTGACGGCGATCTGGAAGGCTATTTCTCCTTCCGGCCCCTCAAACCGGGGGCGCTCGACCCCTTGTGGCCCGTCCTGGAAAATTACGACCCCGCAAGGTGGGAGCGGTTGACCGTTAATAAGCCGCCCGAGGGCGAGCAGGCGATCTTTCTGCACCCCGGCGAACCGCTCTTCGATCGCTACTGTTCCCTGGTGCGCGGCCGGTTCGCGGCTCTGGCGCGAAAGGGCGGCGTTTTTGTTGATCCTTATACGGAGCGCCCCTACCTCTTCCATGTGGTGTTGGTCAGGGTTATGCGGCGGGCCGATCCGGCGCTGCCCGAGTTTTTTGGCCGGGAAGAACTGGTGGAGTCGCGTTTGGTGGCGCTGCGGCAGGACGAGACCGGCAAGATCGAGGAGTGTCCGGTGGAGCACCTTATGTTATTGCGCGGCGCGCCAGCAATCCCCGCGGCGGCCATCCCTCTTGTTTCCACGATCGCCGCTGCCGGCGAGCAGGTGAAAAACTTCGTTGGGGAGCGGATTGCCGGACCAATTGCCGCGGCCCGCAGGCAGGCGCTGCTCGCTACCCTGGCCGGGCGGGAGGAGTTTATCCTCCGGGGTTACGCTTACCAGGAAGCGGAACTCGCCTTGAAACGGACCCGCCTTTCCGAACGGGCTGGGGCGGGCGATGCGGCGGCTAAGGGTGAACTGACGAAGGTTAAGAAGCAGCAGCGGGAACTCACCGACCGGATCGAGCGGTCCCTGGCGGTGCTGCGGCGGGAGCCGGAACTGATTGTTCCGGGCGAGGTCCACTTTTTGGCGCACGCTTTAGTGGTGCCCTCTTCTGATCCGGAAGACAGGGCGCGTTACGACAGGGAGATTGAACGGATCGCCGTCCGGGTGGCCTGGGGCTACGAGGAGAGCCGCGGCTGTGCCGTCCGGGATGTTTCCGCCCCGGAACTGGCCATCCGGGCCGGCCTGGAGGCTTACCCCGGTTTCGATCTTTTGTCGCGCCACCCAGGCGGCGAGGAGCGCGCCATCGAGGTCAAGGGCCGGGCCGGCACCGGCGACATAGAACTTTCGGAGAACGAATGGGCCAGGGCCTGCAACCTGCGCGACCGCTACTGGCTCTACGTCGTCTACGACTGTGCCAGCGCCCACCCGCGCCTCTTGCGCGTCCAGGACCCCTTCGGGAAATTGCTGGCCCGGCGCAAAGGCGGCGTGGTCATCGGGGAACAGGAGGTCTTCGCCGCGGCGGAGGGAGGATAAAAAAACGCCAGGACACGAAGGACATCAAGTAAATTCTAAGGATTTGGATAGGGGAAGGCGGTCGTGGTTTTTATGGAAGGAAACAATTCTAAAGATAATTTTAATAATAATCTTGGCGCTCTTGGTGCCCTGGTGGTTGGGGATTGTCCCCGTTTGATCGAGAGGGTCTTCCCGCTGAAGCAGGCGTCGCTGGATGCGGTGCACGAGAAGAACGTGCGGCACGGGCACATCTCCACGCTGCACATTTGGCCGGCGCGGCGTCCGCTGGCGGCCTGCCGGGCGGCGCTGATCTCCACACTGCTGCCCGATCCCGGCACGCCGGAGGAGCGCCGGCGTATTCTTGAGAACTTGGCGGGCCGGGTGGTCCGGAAGGTGGAGAAGAAGAAGCTGCCCGGCGGTAGAGTCATCGAGCGCATCAGGGAAGAAACCGAAGGCGGTATCCTGCACTGGGGGCGGGAGAACGGCCCGGCGTTGGAATGGTTCCGCGAGGAGATCAAAAAGGCTTACGGCGGCCGGGCGCCGAAGGTGCTGGACCCCTTCGCCGGAGGCGGGTCAATACCGCTGGAGGCGATGCGGCTCGGCTGCGAAGTGACCGCCATCGACATCAATCCGGTAGCCTGGTTCATCCTCAAGTGCACCCTGGAATACCCGCAGAAGCTGGCCGGGCAGAAAAGGCCGCTGCCGGAGTTTATTTTAGCCGACCAGGATTTTATGGAAGCCTTTTACAAGGTCCATCCGGGAATTGTTGGCCGGGGGCGGCCGCAGAAGAGGCAACTTGATTTGGAAAGTTTATTCAGCCAGCAAGAAATCGGAGAGCTTCCGGTGCCGGAGGCGGATCTCTCCTGGCACGTGCGCGCCTGGGGGAGATGGGTGCTTGAGCATGCTCGCCGGGAGCTGGCGCGCTTCTACCCGACCTATGCCGACTTCGAGCCGCTGAAGCCGGACGGGCGTCCGTTTGAGCTGCGCGAACCCAGGCTGGTGCCGCTTAAAGAGGACGGTTCGCTCGACCTTGAAGCCTTGAATGCGGAATTTCCGGAGGAATACCTCCGGGACCCGCGCAACCCCCGCTGGGTGCCCAAGCCGACGGTGGCCTACCTCTGGGCGCGGACGGTGCAGTGCAAGAACTGCCGGGCGACGGTACCGCTTTTGAAAACCCGCTGGCTCTGCAAGAAGGATAATAAGCGTGTGGTGCTGACGATGGAGCCGAACCCGGATAAAACCGGCGTGGTCTTCGGCATCTGGAATGATGTGCCCGTGGCCGGCGGCAACGCGGCGCAAAGGAGGGAGCACGACCGGAAGACCGGCGCCGGCACCATGTCCCGCTCCGGCGCGACCTGCCCCTGCTGCGGTACCATCATGACCATGGAGGACATCCGCCTCGAGGGGCGGGCCGGGTGCCTGGGGGCGCAGATGACCGCCGTGGTGGTGGACGGGCCGAACGGTAAGGAGTACCGCCTGCCGGCGGCGGAGGAGATTCGTCTGGCGCAGGAAGCGGAGAAGGAGATAGACGGGGTCTTCGCCGGGATCCCCTTCGGGCTGCCGGAGGAGCCCACGCCCAAGGGTGGGAGTGGTGCGAGCAGGGCGTTCTCGGTTGACGGCTACGGCTTTGAAAAATGGTCAACGCTCTTCACCCCCCGCCAGCTCCTGGCCCTCGGCACCTTCGTCAAATACACCCGCGTCGCCCGCAACGCCATGCGGGAGGCTGGCTACCCGCCCGAGTGGGTGGAGGCGGTGGGGGCGTATTTGGCCTGTGCGATAGACAGATTGGCAGACCGCGGAAGTTCTCTTTGCACTTGGACTGTTGGGTGGGACAAAATTCGGAATACGTTCGTTCGCTTTGCATTACCAGTTACGTGGGACTTTACTGAGGGTGTTCCCTTGAAAGATACCACTGGTGGATACCCGGGGGCGGTTGAATGGATCGAACAATTTGTTAAACATTGCCTGGTTGCAGTAAAAGATTATCAAACGGCCCAAGCACTCGCATCGTCTGCAACTTGTTTTACCTGGGACTGCAAGATGGATTTCATTGTTACCGACCCCCCGTACTACGACGCCATCCCGTACTCCGACCTGATGGACTTCTTCTACGTCTGGTTGCGGCGGGTGCTGCACGGCCTGTCGCCCGAAATAGACGTGGCCTTCCGGGAACCGCTCTCCCCCAAGTGGGACCACGATAAAAACGACGGGGAGCTGATCGACGACGCCGGCCGCTTCGGCGGCGACAGGCAGAAATCGAAGGCCGCGTACGAGGAGGGGATGTTCCGCGCCTTCCAGGCCTGCTACCGGGCACTCAAGCCCGAAGGGCGGCTGGTCGTGGTCTTCGCCCACAAGCACCCGGACGCCTGGGAGGCTCTGGTCTCGGCCATCATCCGGGCCGGGTTTGTGGTGGTTGCCAGCTGGCCTATCCAGACGGAGATGGGCAACCGCACCCGCGCCCTCTCCTCGGCGGCGCTCGCTTCCTCCGTCTGGCTGGTCTGCAGGAAGCGCCCGGAAAACGCCCGCCCCGGCTGGGACAACCGCGTCTTAGAGGAGATGCGCGAGAAGATCCACACCCGGCTGCGGGAGTTCTGGGACGCGGGCATCCGGGGGCCCGACTTTGTCTGGGCGGCCACCGGCCCGGCGCTGGAGGCTTACAGCAAACATCCGGTGGTGAAAAAGGCCAACGAGCCCGGCCAGGTCATGACCATTTCCGAGTTCCTGCGGGCCGTCCGCCGGCTGGTGGTGGACTTTGTCGTCGGCCGGGTGCTCTCCCATAACGGCGGCGCGGAAGGCGCGAGCGGTTTAGACGACGTAACTACCTACTACCTGCTGCACCGCCACGACTTCGGCTTTGAGGACGTTCCGGCCGGGGCCTGCATCCTCTACGCCGTCTCCTGCAGCCTCTCGGACCGCGAACTCGTCGACCAGTACGACCTTCTGGCCCGCACCGGCGGTCAGGAGCAGGACGAAGAAGATAAAGAAGCCGGGGAAGAAGAGGGGGATGAAATCCAGGAAGGCACCGGCAGCAAAGTCCGGCTCAAACCCTGGCAGCAACGCAAACGAAAAACCCTGGGCCTGGACGGCGAGGGCCGCCCTGCGCCCCTCATCGACCAGGTGCACCGGCTGATGCACTTGTGGAAGACCGGCGACGTAGTGAAGGTGGATGAGTACCTCGACGCCCGGGGCTTACGCCGCCACCGCCTCTTCCACCAGCTCCTCCAGGCCTTAATCGAGCTCGCCCCACCCGGCAGCGACGAACGCTCCCTCCTGGAAAGCGTCAGCAACCATATTGCTGCTCGCGGGGTAGCTCCGTCGAAACAACTGGAACTTGACTTTTTTGAAAGTAATTAGAGCAAGGGGGGATGGACCAAGTGTGGTTGTTACTTTTGGAGATTTTTAGGCCGATAAAAGATATTGAACGAAACTGGCTCAAGAAAAGGAGCTTTAGTGGATTAATTGTAGCCCGGTTCTTCTCTTTGATAACTTTCGCCATAATGATATATCTACTGACTATTATGATGATTTTGTTACTCATCGAAATTGATAATCGATTAAGCTTCAATATGTTCGATATTGACAAAGGGTTAAGTAGCTTATGGGCCTTTACATTTCTTATCGCCATGCCATTCTTTATACCTTTTTTAACAAATTTTTTCAATTATAGTTATAATTATTCAGAACGGATATTTAATTTTATAGAGGTAATGTCTTTTTGTAACCTAAGGCTAACATCCATCCGATCCCTATTTGAGGTTTATATTTTCCTGAGTTATATTCTAGTCGGTTCATTTCTATCACTTATTGTATTATCGAAGTTTGTTAATGAGACGATACTCTCAGCCTTTAATAATTACTCTATTGTTCTAATATTACTCTCTTTTCATACAACCATTTACCTTATGTTGCGTGTCCTAATACTTCCGGAGGGCACCCCTGAAGAGAAATTCGTTAAAGCAAGACGAAAGTTCTTTTTATGGGCGTTTGCTTGTATAATCACATTTTGTTTTACAGTATACAAGCTTTCAACGTCTCATTACTGGGTGGATTTTTTATATCTAACTTTGGTATTGTTTCTTTCTGTAGATAGATTAACTAATAGCTATGGGATGTTGCGTGAATTCTATAATCAACTTGTTTCAAGCGCTTTGTACCATCGTAATGAGATGTAGGGAGGGTCTTGATGGCTATCTCCGAGAGAACACGAAAGATTCTTTGGGCACGGTCGGGAAACCGGTGCGCAATTTGCCGCTGTGAGCTTGTTAGGGAAGAGTTTGCAACTGATCCGGCGGCAGTTGTCGGTGACGAGTGCCATATCATTAGCAAGAAACCAGGCGGTCCGAGATACGACCCGGGAGTAAAAATGGAGTTGGACAGCTATGACAACTTGATACTACTCTGTAAAACGCACCATAAACTTGTTGATGATCAGCCAAGCCGGTTTACGGTGGAGTATTTGAGGATGGTTAAAGCGAATCACGAAAAATGTCGCGACCAGCTAAGCTTCTACCTGCTTGCTGGTGAAAGTCCAGTCCGGGTAAAGACCAAGTTGCCCGGTAGCTGACGGCTAACGCGCGGAGAAATCCCAGCGTTAAGGCGCCGTGACAAAGT
>JBFMBG010000070.1:0-16434 GCA_040755215.1 Bacillota bacterium
GAGGCCGTCACCAGCACCACCAAATACGGCAACCCGGAGCGGGACTTCGACCTCTGCCGCCTGGTGGACGCCGCCGGGGCCAACTACGTGGCCCGGGGCACGGTCTACCACGTCCCCCAGCTGGACCGCCTGATCCGCGACGGCATCACCAAAAAAGGCTTCTCCTTCATCGAGGTGATCAGCCCCTGCCCCACCCACTTCGGGCGGCGCAACAAGCTGGGCTCGGCGGTGGAAATGATGAAGGCGCTGAAAACCCGGGCGGTCAACGTAAACTCTCCGGCGGCCAAAAAAGGCGAACTCCCGGCAGGCGCTTTTCTCATCGGCAAACTGGCCGAGCGCGCCGACCCGGATTTCACCGCCCGCTACGCCCTGGTCCGCCAGAAGGCGCAGGCGAAAGGGGGGTTATCGTCGTGAAAGAAACCTGGCAGGTAGTGCTGGCCGGCGAAGGCGGGCAGGGTTTAATTGTGGCCGGGATCCTGCTGGCCGAAGCGGCCTCCCTGGGCGAAGGAAAAAACGCCGCCCAGACCCAGTCCTACGGAATCGCCACCCGGGGCGGGTTCACCAAGTCGGAAGTGGTCATCAGCACAGAAGAAATCGTCTACCCGGGCGTAGAAGAACCAGACCTGGTCCTGGCCTTGACGCCGGAAGCCTACGCGCTCTACGCCCGCTCCCTGCCCCCGGAAGCCGTCCTGATCTACGATACAAGCTTAATTGACGCCGAAAAAATGGAAAAAAGCAAAGCGCGCGCCTACGGCTTCCCCTTCACCGACACGGCCCGCGAACTGGGCCGGGTGGGGGCGGCCAACCTGGTCTCCCTAGGCGCCGTCGTGGCCACAACCGGCCTCGTCAAAGCGGAATCCCTGGAAAAAACCATCCGGCGCCGCTTCTCCGGCGGCGCGGCGGAGATAAACCTCCAGGCTTACCGCCGGGGGCTTGCGCTGGCGGGGAAGGAGTGAAGCTGCGGAAAGACGGGCGGTGTCAGTGGGACGGGAATACGCAGCAATTCTTAGCTTGCTGGAAACGCGGAACAGGTCCACAAACGCGGTGTAGAGCCCTTGCTTCTTGAGCCTTCTCAGGACTTCCAGGGCGAGGGAAGTTTTTCCTATCCGGCGCGGGCCGGCCAGCATGACGCTCTGACCGCCGTTTAGTCTGATTTGGAGCGAGTTTAGAAAATCTTCCCGGTCAACGATATCTTTTTCCGAAACAGGTCCGCCCAAAGGAAAAATCTTTTCATGCATTGTATCGATCCTCACCGTTAATATCACTGCGATGGTGATATTATATTACAATTTACGTGAGGTTCCAACCGAAATTTTAAAACTTACGGGCGAAATCAATAGCGATAACCTCGTCCCTGACAAAGTGGAGCCGGATTATTTTCGGAAGCTCCTTTTCCTCAAAATGACAACCCCGCGGATTCCTCCACTAAAAAAATAATTTCTTTCTCCTTCTGGTCTTGCCTCCTGTTCACTCACAACTTTCTTTTTAATTTTAACACGTTATGTTCCTTTGGCAATATTTTTTCCAAAAGATTGAATTTATTGTGTAGTTTTCGATAATCTCTAGCCAAAAACACGTTTTTTGTGTTAAAATGTGAACGAAAAAATTTCGCCCATGGAAAGGTAAGTGTCCTTGACCGGCTTTACGTTGCACCAGAAATACGGCGTCTATTATTTAACGATTGATTCCTTTTCCCGCACCGGCCTGGTGGTCCACGCCTTCACCACGCGCCGCGGCGGGGTGAGCGGGGGGCCGTACGCCGGGTTAAATATGAGCTTTCGCGTAGGCGATCGCCCCGAAAATGTTTTAATTAACAGGTTGAGCATTTGCCGGGCGCTTGGTGCGGAGCCGGCCGACCTGGTGGCCGCCGCCCAGGTGCACGGCGACGGCGTGGCACGGGTGACGGCGGAGCACCGGGGGAAAGGGGCGGCTGAAGCCGAAAGCGCCCTGCCGGCCACAGATGCCCTGATTACCAATGAGCCGGGCGTCTTCCTTTCCAGTTACCACGCCGACTGCGTTCCCGTTTTTCTGCTCGACCCGGTGCAAAAAGCAATCGGGGTGGTCCACGCCGGCTGGAAGGGCACGGCCCTTAAAATTGCCGCCAGAACCGTGGAGGCTATGCAGCAATCATTCGGTACCCGCCCCCGGAACTGCCTGGCGGGAATCGGCCCGGCCATCGGGCCCTGTTGTTACGAGGTGGACGAACCGGTCTTCAGCCGTTTTCAATACGCTTTTGCGGACTGCTGGCCGGCCCTCTTTACGCCGGTCGCCCTGGGGCGCTGGTATTTAAACCTCTGGGAAGCCAACCGGCGCGCTCTTTTGGAAGCGGGTTTGCAGGAAGAGCGCATTACGGCGGCGAATCTTTGTACCAGTTGCCGGCAAGACCTGTTTTTCTCGCACCGGGCAAGCGGGGGGAAAACGGGGAGAATGGCGGCTTTGCTCATGCTTCGGCCCTGAAGAAACAAAATAAGTTAAGTGCCAGGCACTTAACTTATATTTGAGGGCGATGTTTCGTTATTCTGGAGCGTTGGCGCGAACGTTGGCGCGAAGGTAATAACGAAGGTAATAAAGGTAAATGGACGGCAGGCAAGTCAAGGATCCATATACCAAAAACATGTTTAAGGAAAATGAATAAATACTTCTGAATCAGAAGGGTGAAGGCTGGCGATGCCCAGGATTCTGGTGGTCGATGACGAGGAAAACATCGTGGAGCTGATTCGCTATAATCTGGAACGGGAGGGCCACACGGTAATTGCGGCCGGCGACGGCGACACCGCTCTGAAACTGGCGAAGGAAGAGCAGCCCGACTTAATCATCCTGGACGTCATGCTGCCGGGTCAGGACGGGCTCTCCGTTTGCCGCACCCTGCAGCACGATCCCGAAACCAGGCGCATTCCCATCGTCATGGTGAGCGCGCGGGTGGAGGAAGTGGACCGCATCCTGGGGCTGGAAATGGGCGCCGACGATTACATCACCAAGCCCTTTTCCCTCCGGGAACTGCTGGCCCGCGTTAAAGCGCGCCTGCGGCGCGGACACCTGGAAAACGGCGAAAAGGCCGCCGCCGTCAAGAAGAAGCTGGTGCACGGCCCCCTGGTCATTGATCAGGAGAAATTTACCGTTACTTTAAACGGCGCAAAACAAGATTTTACCCCGAAAGAATTTGAACTTTTACGCTTTTTGGCCGGCGAACCGGGGCGGGTGTTTTCCCGCGAATACCTCCTGGAGCACATCTGGGGTTACGATTACGCGGGGGACTCCCGCACGGTGGATGTCCACATCCGGCACATCAGGCAAAAACTGGAACAGATGCCGGGGGCACCCCAGTTTATCGAAACTGTCCGCGGCGTGGGATACCGTTTTAAGGAGGTGCCTTAGTGCCGAGGCTTTTCTTTTTAAAAGGGATCACCTGGCGGGCGGTGGCCAGCTACTTTGTTATGCTGCTGGTCTTTTGCGCCCTGCTGCAGCTTTACGCCGCCCGGGAGCTGAGCCTGGCCGCAGCCCTGGTCATCGGGTTTCCCGTTTCGGTCGGTTTGGCCTGGGTTTTATATAAGCGTGTGATCAGCCCGCTGAACGAGATCAATGAGGCGGCCCGGGAAATGGCCCGGGGCAACCTGGAGCGGGAAATCCTGGTCTACGCCGACGATGAAATCGGGCAGCTGGCCCGCAGCATCAACGAAATGGCCCGGCAGTTAAAAGTGACCATTGCCCAGATTACCGAAGCCCGCAACCAGGCCCGGGCCATCTTGAACAGCATGACCGACGGGGTAATTGCATTAAACAAAAACGGGGAAGTGCTTTTTATCAACCCGGTGGTGGAAAAAATTTTCGGGATCAGCCAGCTTTCCTCCCACGGCAAGAATATCCTGGGCGTCATCCGGAACTACGACGTGGAGCGCCTGCTGGAGAGGGCTTTAAAAACAGGCAAGCCCCTTACCCAGGAAATCAAGCTCATTTACCCGGAGCCGAAGGTTTTTAATCTGCACGCCGCCCCGCTCAAAGGGCAGGGGGCCGAACAGGGCGGGATAGTGGTTCTGTTGCGGGATATCACAGAGCGGAAAAGGCTGGAAGATATGCGCTCGGAGTTTGTCGCCAACGTCTCGCACGAATTGCGCACGCCGCTTACCTCGCTCCGGGGCTACCTGGAAACCCTGCTGGACGGCGCCCTGGAGGATCCGGCCGCCGCCCGCCACTTCCTGGAAATAATGAACAAAGAAACGGAGCGGTTAACCAGACTGGTCGACGACCTCCTGGATTTGTCCAAGATCGAGGAACGCCGGGTGGTTCACCGCTGGCAGCCGGTGCAGCTTTCGGACACCATAAGCCGCGTGGTGGCCATGTTCCGGCCCCAGGCCAACGAAAAGAACCTGGCACTGATCGCGGAGGTACCGGCGGGCCTTCCCGCCGTCCACGGGGATCCGGACATGCTGACCCAGGTGCTGATCAACCTGGTGGACAACGCCGTCAAATATACGCCCGCGGGAGGAAAGGTTGCCGTCCGGGCCGGCGTTGGCGAAGGGGACGTCCGGGTCAGTGTGGAAGATACCGGGGTCGGGATTCCGCCGGAAAGCCTCCCGCGCATTTTTGAGCGGTTCTACCGGGTGGATAAGGCACGCTCCCGTGAGCTGGGCGGCATCGGCGTGGGCCTGGCCATCGTCAAGCACATCATCCGCGCCCACGGCGGCAAAACCTATGTGGAGAGCACGGTCGGCAAAGGAAGCACTTTTTCCTTTACCCTGCCGGTGGAAGAAAGCGGCCGGGGGACCTCCGGAGGAGCAGCCACCGGAGAAGGAGCTGCCGAAGGAGCAGTTGCCCAAGGAGCAGCCGGCGGGGAAGAATAAGGCGGGGCGGCGGTTAAAATTTTCAAAGGGATGCGCTTTAGGAGGGCTCTTTTTGAATAAGATAAAAATACTGGTCAAGGATTTGAACCTGTTTTATAAAGATTTTCAGGCCTTAAAAGACGTTTATCTGGAAATCCAGGCCAATAAAATCACCGCTTTGATCGGTCCGTCCGGTTGCGGCAAATCCACTTTTTTACGCACTTTGAACCGGATGAACGATCTGTTTGAGGGAGTGCGCGTGGAGGGAACCGTGCAACTGGACGGCCGGGATATTTACGCGCCCGACGTGGATGTGGTAAACTTGCGCAAACGGGTCGGCATGGTTTTTCAAAAGCCCAACCCCTTTCCCATGTCCGTTTACGATAACGTTGCCTACGGCCCGCGGGTTCACGGAGTGAGAAACAAACGCCAGCTGGACGAAATCGTGGAGCTGAGCTTGCGCAGCGCCGCGCTCTGGGACGAAGTCAAAGACAGGTTGTTTAAATCGGCCCTGGGGTTGTCCGGCGGGCAGCAACAGCGCCTCTGCATTGCCCGTCTGCTGGCCGTGGAGCCGGAAGTGGTCTTAATGGATGAACCCAGTTCGGCCCTGGATCCTATTTCCACCTTAAAAATAGAGGAACTGATCCAGGTGCTCAAGCACGAATACACCATTGTCATCGTAACGCACAACATGCAGCAGGCCGCCCGGGTTTCGGACATCACCGCCTACTTTTTAAACGGCGAACTGGTGGAATGGGGGACGACCGAGGAAGTGTTTACCCGGCCAAAGGACCAGCGCACCGAAGATTACATCACCGGGCGTTTTGGCTAGGGCAAATTTTTTTGCAGGGGGTATGGGAATGAGTCCGCGCAGTGCTTTTGATAAAGCGCTTAAAGAGCTTCAGCAGGATATTTTGCGCATGGCCAGCCTGGTCGAGCAGGCCGTGTACGATTCCGTGCAGTCGTTGGTGAAACTGGACGTTACGGGCGCGGCCCAGGTGATCATGGGGGACGAGATGATTGATGAATTGTACCTCGAGATCGAGGATAAATGCGTGAAACTGGTAGCCACCCAGCAGCCCATCGCCAGGGATTTGCGGATCGTGATCACGGGGATCAAAATCCTGCTCAGCCTCGAGCGCATGGCCGATCACGCCGTGGACATCGCCCGCGCCACGATGTGTTTGAGCGGTCATCCCCTGAACGTCAAACCGCTTGAATATATCCCGCAGATGGCCAGGTTGACGCAACAGATGATCAAGGACGGGCTGGACGCCTACGTGCACAACGACGTGGAGAAGGCCAGGGCGATGTGCGCGCTGGACGACGACGTCGACTACCTCTTTGCCCGGGCCTTTCGGGAACTGATTAACTGCATGACGGAAGATCCCAAAGTGGTGATGCAATCGGCCTACCTTTTGTACGTCAGCCGCTACCTGGAGCGGATCGCCGACCACGCCACCAACATCGGCGAGGCGGTGATTTACCTGGTTACCGGCGAGCGAAAAGAGCTAAACTAAAGAGGGAAGGCTTAAAAGTACAGAAGGATAAAGGGACAAAGGCATTCAGAAGTAAAGACACAAAAGGACAGGGGCACAGAGGGACAAAGGGATAGGGATCGAAAGGGACAGGGGCGCAAAGGCAAAAAAGACATCAAAACAGAAAAGCATAAAGGAATAAAAGGGACCAGAGGTACGGCAAAAAGAAATTTTGATTAAGGAGGTTGTTCCCGTGAGTGCTTTAAAAGAGAAAGCTATTGAGGCTATTCAGAAGCTGCCCGATGATTGTACAGTGGATGACATTATGTACGAAGTTTATTTTGTCTCGCAGGTAATAGAAGGTCTTACGGAAGCTGATCAGGGGCTTCTAATTGAACATGAAAAAGTTCAATCAGAGATTAAATCATGGCGAAGGTAAAATGGACCCCGAAAGCAAAAAAACATTTGCGTTCAATTTTTGATTATATTGCCAAGGACTCTGAAACTTATGCAGGAAGGTTTATTGAGCGTTTAGTTATGTATGCTGAAAATCTCTCGGAATTTCCGGAGATGGGACGGGAAGTGCCTGAATTAAAAGGATATAATTTGAGGGAGCTTATTTTTCAGAATTACCGGATAGTTTATCGTTATCTTAGAAAAAAGCAAGAAGTTAATATTTTATCGGTGGTTCATTGTGCAAGAGAAATGAGTAATCTACCACGGAGTGAATGGAAATAAAGATGCCCAGACTTTTGTTTGTCGGCGAAAACAACGCTGCCCGCAGCCAGATGGCCGAAGGGTTTGCCCGCGCCCTGGCGCCGCCCGGCGTGGAGGTAGCCAGCGCGGGTCTGGCAAAAGGAAAAATCCACCCCCTGGCCGTCCGGGTGATGGCCGAGGCGGGGATTGACATCGCTTCCCACGCCTCCAAAACGGTGGCGGACCTGGGGACGCAGCTGTTTGACGTGGTGGTTGCCTTAAGTGCGCGGGCCGGGGAAAACTGCCCGGTGCTGCAGGGCATCCCCGGCGCCGTGCACTGGAACCTGGCTGATCCGGCCAGGGCAAAGGGAGGCGAAGAAGAGCTTCTGGCGGCTTTTCGCCAAAGCCGCGACGAAATAAAAAGGCGGGTTGCGGATTTGTTTGCCGGCGGCTACTTTTATGCCTTACTTACGCTAAAAGACAACGCCGACCGGATCCTGGACAACCTTTCCGAGGGGATTGTGGCCCACGACCTCTACCGCCGGATCTTTTACTTTAACAGCGGCGCCGAGAAGATTACCGGCTACCGCCGGGAGGAAGTGCTGGGCCGGGATTGCCACGAGGTGTTCCCGGGCGGTTTCTGCGGGGGCAAGTGCTCCTTTGCAGAGAAGGGCGTGTGCAGGGCGCGGAGCCTTAACTACACCCTGGACTTTACTTCCCGGGAGGGGGAAAGAAAGTACCTGGAGGTGTCCGTGGTGCCCATTAAAGACAACGCTGGCGAGATGGTGGGGATTTTGGCCTCTTACCGCGACCAGACGCGCCTGCTGGAACTGGAAAGGCGCCTGGGGGAAATCCAGCAGTTCGCCGGGATTATCGGCCGGGACCACAAGATGTTGCAAATTTTTGAGCTGATCCGCGACGTCGCCGACAGCAGCGCCCCCGTGCTCATCCAGGGCGAGACGGGGACGGGTAAAGAGCTGGTGGCCGCCGCCATTCACAACGAGAGCATCCGGGCGGGCAAGCCCTTTGTGGCGGTGAACTGCGGCGCCCTGCCGCAAGGGACGCTGGAAAGCGAACTGTTCGGGCACGTGAAGGGCGCCTTTACCGGGGCCATCCGCGATAAAAAGGGCCGCTTCGAGCTGGCCGACGGCGGCACCATCTTTTTGGACGAAGTGGGCGAATTGCCCCCGGCTACACAGGTGAAGCTTTTACGCGTGCTCCAGGAAGGGACTTTTGAGCGCGTGGGCGGCGAGCGGACGGTCAGGGTCAACGTCCGGGTGATCAGCGCCACGAACCGCGATTTAAAGGAGATGATCAAACAGGGGAAATTCCGGGAAGATCTCTACTACCGCCTCTGCGTGGTGCCGATCACCCTGCCTCCCTTGCGGGAGCGCCGCAACGACATCCCTTTGCTGGCGCAGCATTTTTTGCAAAGGCTGGCGGCCGAGGCCGGCCGGGAAGTCTTCTTGTCCGCCGAAGCCCTGGAGGTTCTGGTGGGTTACGCCTGGCCCGGCAACGTCCGGCAGTTGCAAAACGCCATCCAGTTTGCCCTGATCAAGTGCCGGGGCAACTCCGTCAAGCCGGAGCACCTCCCGCCGGAAATCGTCAGGGGCGCGGAAAGCCCGGAGGAAAAACCGGAAAGACAGGTCAAGCAGGAAAAGCCGGCCGGCCCGGCCGGGAAACCCGGGCGCAAGCCCAAGCTGGACAGAGAAAAGGTGCAAAAAGCCCTGCGCGAGGCCGGAGGCAACAAGGCCAGGGCGGCCCGCCTCCTGGGTGTGGGCCGGGCCACTTTATACCGTTTCCTTTCCTGAATGTCCCGGGAAATCCCGGGCGGCATTAATTAATTATTGACGAAAATTTTAAGGTCATGTTAGAATAACGTCAGTTAAAGCTCGCTTAAATAAATCGCGATATGCCTCATCTCCCCCTGGAGGTGAGGTAGAGGCGCAGGCCAGCATGAGTACCTTTGCCCGAGCTTCCCGGTTGAAGCGATGAGGCGAACGGGAAGGGGCTGCCTGCCGAAGTCCGGGAAGATTGCCGGGGCTCCCGGGCTGGGCCGGCGTCGAACAGGCGCCGGACTGTCACCGCGGCAATAACTCCGTTGCCCGGTGGAGCGCTATCTCACGGTGGGAGGAGGGGTTTGTTCTTCGGGTAACGAGGACAGGCGGCCTTCCCCGGAAAAGCTTAAGGCCGCTTTAATTTTTATTAACGCGGAGCGAACGCGTAAGTTAAGTGCCAGGCACTTAACTTATTTTCGAGGAGGAAACATGATGAAGCTGCACGGCACAATGCGCGTCAACGATCGCGGCCACCTGGAAATCGGCGGGTGCGATACCGTCGAACTGGCCCGCCGGTTCGGCACCCCCCTCTACGTCCTTGACGAACAACTATTCCGGCAGAACTGCCGGGATTACTACGCGGCGTTTACCCAAAAATACGGCGCCGGCGTCATTTACGCGGCCAAAGCCCTTTTGAACCTGGCCGTCTGCCGCCTGGTGGAAGAAGAAGGCCTGGGCCTGGACCTGGTTTCCGGAGGCGAGCTCTACACCGCCAGGCAGGCCCGGTTTCCCATGGGGCGGGTCTATTTCCACGGCAATAACAAATCTCCCGAAGAACTGGTCCTGGCCCTGGAATACAAAGTGGGGCGCATCGTGGTCGACAATTTTTATGAACTCGAACTTTTGAACCGCCTGGCCGGAGAAAAGCACGCCACGGCGGAGATAATCCTCCGGTTGACCCCGGGAATTGAGGCCCATACCCACGAGTATATCAAAACCGGCCAGATCGACAGCAAGTTCGGGCTGGTCATCGAAAACGACCAGGCCCTCGCGGCCGTGAAAAGGGTCCTGGAAATGAAAAAGGTCAGGCTGCACGGGTTCCACTGCCACATCGGCTCCCAGATTTTCGAGCTGGCCTCTTACGCCCACTGCGCCCGCGTGATGATGGACTTTGTCGCCCGGGTGCATCAGGAAACGGGCTGGCTGGCCGGTGAGTTGAACCTGGGCGGAGGATTGGGCATTTATTACGCCGCCGGCGACCGGCCCCCGACCGTCCAGGAGTACGCGGACACGCTCGTCGGCGCCGTCGTTGCGGCGGCGGCGGAGCTGGAAATAAAAGCGCCCCGCGTCATCGTGGAACCGGGCCGCTCCATCTGCGGGCCGGCGGGAACGACTCTTTACACGGTGGGGGCGATTAAGGACATCCCCGGCGTGCGCAAGTATGTGGCGGTGGACGGCGGCATGGGCGACAACCCCCGTCCCGCCCTTTACCAGGCCCGCTACGAAGCCTGCGTGGCCAACCGGGCGGACCAGCCCCCCGCCGAGGTGGTTTCCATCGCCGGAAAGTGCTGCGAGTCGGGGGATATGCTGATCTGGGACATTGCCCTGCCGCCCCTTGCGCCGGGCGACATCCTGGCGGTGAGCTGCACCGGCGCCTACAACTACACCATGGCCATGAACTACAACCGTCTCCCCCGCCCGGCCATGGTGCTGGTGGACGGCGGCCGCGCCGACCTGATCCTGGCCCGGGAGACTTACGCCGATTTAATCAGCCACGACCGGCTCCCGGCCCGCCTGCGCAAAGACAAAAAGTTAAGTGTGGCCTCGGCCCGCTAAGGGGGCAAAACTAACGCAAAAGCAGCAGGGATAGCGATCCTGCTGCTTTATTGTTTTGACAAACCTGACTTTAAGGTCTATAATAGTTTATAACAAGACAAAAAGGACAATAAGGGACAAGGTTTTTTCAGAGGGCGTTCGTCCGGCCGCGCAAACGGCCTTCCGGCGGGGGTCGGCAGAAGAAATTCTTTTTTTGGGGGGGCTGAGAAGATGGATGGGCAGGTTTATACACCCAGAGAAGTGGCCAGAATGTTGAAAGTCAGTGAACGGACCGTCAGGCGGTGGGTCCGAACGGGCGAGTTACCCGCGCTGCGTTTTGGACGCCAGCTGCGGATCCCGCCCGCCGCCGTGGAAAACCTTGGTCAACCAGTGACCGGCGCCGGGCAAACCAGAGACCGGGCAGTTGATTGGCTGGCCAGGTGTCGGGAAGTGCGGGAAAAATTACCGGTCACCAGGGATAGTGTAAAATTGTTAAAAGAGCTCCGTTCAAGAAGGTCCTGAAATGGGCGCGAAGAAAGTCTGTGTGGACGCCAGCCTGGTTTTAAAACTCGTTTTAAATGAGCCGGACAGCGGGGTTGCGGAAGCGCTCTTTGCCTGTTGGCAGGCGGAAGGGAAAACTTTTGTTGTCCCGGCTTTTTGCCCGGCGGAAGTGGATAGCGTTCTCCGCCGGAAAACGGTAGTTGGCCGCCGGGGCGGCAGACTTACGCCGGAGCAGGCGGAGGCGGCTTTTGAAGCCGCCCAGGCGATCCCGCTGAAAACAGTAGCTCACCCGAAATTAAGGCGGCGGGCGTGGGAGCTGGCCAGGGAACTGGGCCTTCCCGTCGTTTACGACAGTTATTACCTGGCCGTTGCGGAGTTAAATAACTGCGAGTTCTGGACAGCGGACGAAAAGCTGGCCAGGGCAGTCAGGCCAAAAATTAACTACTTGCACCTCCTGAATGAGTTTCTCCCGCCCCCGGAAGATCAGCAAGGTTAGCGAGGATGCCCGATGGATATTATCACCACGCATACCAATACCGATTTAGACGCGCTGGCGGCGATGGTGGCGGCGCAAAAACTGTACCCGGAGGCGGTGCTCGTTTTTCCGGGGAAGCTTTTGCCCAACGTGGAGGAGTTCATGTCCCTGCACAAGGACACGCTCCCTGTGCGGACATTAAAAGAGATCGATCCCTCGAAAATTAAAAGGGTCGTTTTGGTGGACACGAAAAACCCCCGCCGCCTGGGAAAACTGGGGGAAATCTTGAAGCAGCAGGAGTGCGAACTGCACATTTACGATCATCACCCCTGGGCGCAGGGCGACCTGCACGGGCAGCTGGAGGTCGTGGAAATGGTCGGCGCCACGGCTACCCTGCTGGTGGAAAAAATTCGCGCCCGGGACATTTCCCTTACCCCCCTGGAAGCCACGATCCTGGCCATGGGCATCTACGGCGATACCGGTTCCCTGGTTTTTACCAGCACCACCCCCAGAGATGTGGCGGCGGTCGCCTTTCTTTTAGAGCAGGGGGCGAACCTGGGGGTGGTGGCCGATTTCCTGGGTCGCCCCTTAAGCGAGGAGCAAAAGGCTCTCTTAAAAACCCTGCTCCTCTCCGCCGAGCGCCACCAGGCCAACGGGGTCAAAATTCTTTTGAGTACCGCCGCCCTGCCGGAATTCGTGGTCGGTCTTTCCGTCCTCACCCACACCATTTCCGAAATCGAGCGCCTGGACGCCGTTTTTTCCGTGGTGGAAATGGAGGACCGCGTGTATATTGTCGGGAGGAGCAACGTCCCCCAGGTGGACGTCGGGGAGATTCTGGGGGATTTCGGCGGCGGGGGGCACGCGGCGGCGGGGGCGGCCACCATCAAAGGCGGAAAAGTAAAGGAAACGGCCGCCCGGCTTTTGGCCGTCGTCAAAGAAAAAGTCCGCCCGCCCCTGACCTGCGCCGGGATCATGTCCAGCCCGGTGAAAACGGTCGGCCCCGGGACCGCGATCAGCGAAGCCGGCCGGATCATGCTCCGGTACGGGCATACCGGCCTGCCCGTGGTCAAGGGCGAGCGGCTGGTGGGGGTGATTTCCCGCCGGGACGTGGAAAAAGCCATCCACCACGGCCTGGGCCACGCGCCCGTAAAAGGTTTTATGACCAACAACGTCATTTGGGCCCCGCCCGATTTGCCGGTGAACGAGGTGCAGCGGTTGATGATCGAGCACGACATCGGCCGCGTTCCCATAGTCCAGGACGGCCGGCTGGTGGGGATCGTTTCGCGCACCGACGTTTTGCGCACGCTGCACGGCAGCTTGCCGGCGCGCCACCAGGTAATTTACGCTTCTCCTTTCCAGGTCCATACCCACAACATCAGGGAATTGCTGGTGAAAAACGTTGCCCCCCTGATGCTGGAAATTATGCAGAAAGCGGGCGAAACCGCGCAACGGCTCGGCTGCCGGGTGTACGCGGCGGGAGGAGTCGTGCGGGACATCCTGCTGGGGGCGGAAAACCTGGACCTGGACCTGGTGGTGGAGGGGGACGCCATCGCCCTGGCCAGGGCCCTGGGCGGTTTTTACGGTGTCCGCGTGCGGGCTCACGAACAATTCGGAACGGCCGAAGTCGTTTTTGACCGCTTCAAAGTGGACGTGGCCACCGCCCGGGTGGAATTTTACGAGTACCCGGCTGCACTGCCCCAGGTGGAAAGCTCCTCTTTGCGCCAGGATCTCTACCGGCGGGATTTCACCATCAACGCCATGGCCGTCGCCTTAAACGGCGAGCGCTTCGGCGAGCTGATCGATTATTTCGGGGGCCGGCAGGATCTGGCCGACGGCCTGGTGCGCGTTTTGTACAACCTGAGCTTTATTGAAGACCCCACGCGCATCTTAAGGGCGGTCCGGTTCGAACAGCGCTACGGCTTTCAGATTGAGGCGCAGACCAAAAAATTTCTGGCCGAAGCCGTCCGTCAGCGGGTTTTAACCCGGGTATCCAACGAGCGGATCTGGGAAGAATTAAAACACATCCTGGCCGAGCCAAAGGCCGGGGAAATGCTGGCCCGCCTGCAGGAACTCCAGATCTGGCCGGATCTTTTCCCCGGGGTCGCCTACCCGGAAGTGGCGCCGGCGCTTAAAAAGCTGCGCGGTTCGCGGGAACTGTTGCGGAGCTGGGGTTTTCCCCACCCGGGCGAACCGTGGCTGGTTTCTTTCCTGGCCGTCGTCCACCCTGCCTCTCTTGCGGATGCCGCGAATTTGAGCGCAAAGTATCACCTGAACAGGCGGCAGGCGGAAAAGGTAACGAAAACGTTGCTGCACTGGCGGGAAATCGTTGCCCGGATCCGGGAGGGGGAAGGAGAAGGGCGGGAAGACGCCGGCGCCCTCGCCCGGCTCCTGCTGGCCGTCCCCCGGGAGTCCTACCCATTGCTGTTAGCCCTGCTGGCGGAGCCCCGGGAGCAGGAGCGCTTCCGCCGGATCCTCGCCCTCGTCCGGGACAGCCGCCCGCACGTGGGCGGCGAATTTATCAAAAGCCTGGGTTACCGGCCCGGCCCCGTTTTCCGGGAGGTCCTGGACGCCGTCCGGCAGGCCCGGCTGGAAGGCAGGATCAAGACGAAAGAAGCGGAGATGGAGTTTGTGAAGGAGTATTTGCGGCAAAAAGCCGGTTTGGATGCATAGAGGCACAAAGGCATAAAGGCACAGAGGCACAGAGGGATAAAGGAAGTAAGGCACAAAGGCAATAAGGCCCAAAGGGACAAAGTTAAGAAATTACGGTCGGCAGTATTTTATTTCTGCCGCCGGCGGAGTGATCTGCAATCCGTCCGGGCGGCGGTTGTAGAACGGCCGTCCTGGTGATATAATGAACCAAAAAGGGCGGCCAAAAATCACGCCGGCCAAGGGGGGTTTTAAGCCGTGACCGAAGTGCGCGAGACAGCTTTGACTTACGCAGCTTCCAAACCATTGCCGCAAAACAAAGTCACCTTTGAAGAATTTCTGGCCTGGTGCGACGAAGATACCTGGGCGGAGTGGGTGGACGGGGAGGTAGTAGTCTTGACGCCGGCGGGGACGAAACACCAGCAGATCAAGGGTTTTTTATACAGCTTCCTGCGGGAGTTTTTGCATTTCAAGAAAATCGGCCAGGTTTTCGACGCTCCCTTTCTGGTGCGCCTGCCCGGAGCCCTTCGCCGGGGGCGGGAGCCGGATATTCTCTTCATCAGCAATGAAAAGCTCCCCCTCTTGAAGGAAACCTATTTTGACGGTGCTCCCGATTTGGTCATCGAGATTGTTTCCCCGGAGAGCCTGGCCCGGGACCGGGGAGAAAAATACGTGGAGTACGAGGCTTCCGGCGTCATGGAATACTGGTTGATCGACCCGGACCGGCAGCAGGCGGAGTTCTACCGCCTGGGGGAAAACGGACGCTACCGGGCCGTCCCGCCCGATGAAAAAGGCATTTACCGTTCCGCCGCGATCCCCGGCTTTTCGCTGCAGGTAAGCTGGCTGTGGCGGGAGCCCCTCCCTTCGGTTGTCGACTGCCTCCGGGAACTGGGTGTCCTTGCGGTTGGAGAATAATAATAAGTTAAGTGCCAGGCACTTAACTTATTTTAGTGCCTGGTACGAAGGAGCGACTGCTATTGTTCCATTTGCCCAGCCCTTACGAAATGCTCTTGATGGTCCCGGCCATCGTCCTGGGACTGACGTTCCACGAATTCGCCCACGGCTGGACGGCCGACCGCCTGGGCGACCCGACGGCGCGTTACCAGGGCCGGCTGACTTTAAACCCCGCGGCCCACATTGACGTGATCGGACTGATTATGTTGTTCATTGCGGGGTTTGGCTGGGCTAAGCCGGTGCCGGTAAATCCGGTTAACCTGCGGGGAAATATGCGCCGCAGCATGATGGTGGTTTCGCTGGCCGGACCCGCCGCCAACATGGTTTTGGCCGTGGCGGGCGCCGTTGCTTTGGGCCTGGGGCTCTGGCAGGTTCCTTTGTGGCGGGAGATTTTCATGGCGATCATCCGCATAAACGTGGTGTTGGCCGTTTTCAACCTTTTGCCCGTTCCGCCCCTGGACGGCTCCAAAATCCTGGCCGGCCTCCTCCCGGGCCGGCAGCAATGGCTGTATACCCTGGAAAATTACGGTGTGATTATTCTTTTAGTGCTTTTGTTTACCGGGGTCATCGGGAAGGTGCTGGGCATAATTATTTTCCCCGTCTACCGGTTCTTGATCGGCATCGCCACGGGGATTTCCCGGTTAGGGTTTTAAAGGAGTTTCTCATGAGAAACCTGCGTTCTCTCCATAAACGTGATGAAAATAGAGGGCTGGAGTTTGTCCGGGCGAGTGACCCGGCACTCACCGGTAATCGGGTTGCTTCGACATCAGGCAGGACGATCTGGAACAGTAGGGCATTCAAGAACGAACTACCAGTGAGTGCCGGGCGAAAGGCCGGTAACGAGACATCCGGCACTCACTGGCTGTCAGGTTGCTTTGTTGTCAGCCGGTGCCGTTTGAGACAGTAGAACAATAAGCATACTGAGTGCCGGTGAGTGCCGGACCAGCCCGATGGGAATGATGGCAGAAAGTTATTTTCGAGGAGAAGAGGAAGGGAGAAGAGAAACTTTTATGCGTAAAGGAAGAATCTTAAGCGGCATGCGGGCTTCCGGGCGGCTGCACATCGGCCATTTAAGCGTGCTGGAGAACTGGCTTAAGCTGCAGGACGAATACGAGTGCTTTTATTTCGTGGCCGACCTGCACGCCCTGACCACGGCCTTTGACGACCCGGGAGCGATTAAAGAAAATACGCTGGCAATGGTGGCCGACTGGCTGGCCGTGGGGCTCGACCCGCAGAAAAGCGTTATTTTCGTCCAATCCGACATTCCCGAACAC
>JBFMBG010000071.1:0-16327 GCA_040755215.1 Bacillota bacterium
CCCCCAGGTAACCCCAAGGGTCACGGTCCCGGCTTTTAAACCCGCCGCGATGTCAAAATGGCTGTCGCCCACGTACAGCGCCTCCGGCGGTGAAGCGTTTAAGAGGGCGAGCGCCTTATATATAGGGTCCGGAAAAGGTTTATGCCTGTTGACATCCTGGGCCGTGACCACCACATCCAGGTAACGGCCCAGACCGGTCAATTCCACTGTCCGCCTCGTCCCGTCCCTTCCTTTCGAGGTGACGATCCCGATGCGCAAGCCTTTTTCCTGCAAACAGTTCAGCATCTCCAGCGTACCGGGGAAAAGGCGAACGTTCCGGTCGTGCTCCCGGTCGTAATGATCTTTGTACAGCTCCAGAAATTCCTTCTCCTTGCCCCTGGCAAAGTGAGCGGCAATATCCTGGATCGGCCGCCCTATCCAGCGCATCACCGCCCCGTTGGACCAGGGCAGCCCCAGCAGATTAAACACCAGCTGGTAAGTCTTTTTGATAAAGGGGAGGGAATCGGCCAGAGTCCCGTCCAAATCAAATAAAACCACGGAAGTTTGCAAAAGTATCCGCCCCTTTCGCTCAATAAGGCAGTAAATGTTCAGGAAAGCTGCTCGACTTAAGCCGGGGGCACGCTGTCGGCATCAATTTAAAAAATCTTTTAATCCGGCAGGTTTTTAAAAGAAAAGGACGAAGATGAAAATAATATATTTAAACATCGCAAGGGGGAAAGTAAATGTCCATCAGCGACAAAATTAAAGAAAACCTGACCAAAGCTTCCTGGATTAGAAAAATGTTCGAAGAAGGGGCCCGCCTGCGGGCCATTTACGGCCCCGCCAAGGTGTTTGATTTTACCCTGGGCAACCCCGGTGTTGAGCCGCCGCCGGCTTTCCGGGAAGAGCTAAAAAAGCTGGCCTTAAATCCCCTCCCCGGTATGCACGGGTACATGAGCAACGCCGGCTACGCAGAAACCAGGCAGGCTGTCGCTACAGTGCTGGCGGAAGATACCGGTTTGCCCTTTCAACCGGATCACATCGTGATGACCTGCGGTGCGGGCGGCGGCTTAAACGTGGTGCTGAAAACCATCTTAAACCCCGGGGACGAAGTAATTGTCCTGGTTCCCTACTTTATGGAATACAGGTTTTACGTCGACAACCACGGCGGCACAATCAAGGAAGTCCGCACGCGGCCCGACTTCCAGCCCGACCTGGACGCCCTGGAAGCCGCCGTCACGCCAAAAACAAAAGCCATCATCATCAACTCGCCCAACAACCCGACCGGGGTCGTCTACCAGGAAAGCTGCCTGAATCAGTTGGGCGCTCTTTTAAGCAGAAAAGAAGCGGAACTCGGCACCACCATCTACCTTATTTCCGACGAACCCTACGCTAAAGTCGTTTACGACGGCGTAACCGTGCCCAGCGTTTTTAAGTCATTTGCCAACAGCATTGTAGTCACTTCCCACAGCAAAGACCTGGCCCTGGCCGGCGAACGCATCGGCTATATCGCCATCCACCCGGAGATTAAAGATGCCGGTTTGCTCTTTGAAGGGCTGGTTTTTTGCAACCGCACGCTCGGTTTTGTCAACGCGCCGGCGCTGATGCAGCGGCTGGTTGCCGGTTTGCAAAGGGAAAAGGCCGATACCAAAGAATACCTGGAAAAACGCAACCTCCTTTACGACCACCTCACCTCTTTAGGTTTCACCATGGTTAAACCGCAGGGGGCCTTCTACCTTTTCCCGCGCTCCCCTCTCCCGGACGACCTGGAGTTTGTCCGGCTGGCGCAAAAATACAACATCCTCCTCGTTCCCGGCGCCGGCTTCGGGCTGCCCGGATACTTCCGGCTTTCCTACAGCGTGCCCAGGGAAACGGTCGTTAACTCCCTGCCCGCCTTTACGGAACTGGCCAGAGAGCTTAATCTGACTCAGAAAATAGATTAACCGCAAAGACGCAAAGAGCACAAAGACAAAATTATAGAGAACAGAGTTCAGATGAAAAATCGGTGATTTTCATCCCTTCATGGTGGGAACGTAAGTTTCCATGGGCAACTCCTTAAAAATAACGAAAACTGGAGCGGTAAATAACCGCAAAGACGTCAAGAACGAAAAGGATTTTTTAAAGGGTTTAAATTTCAATTTTTCTTTTATTCTTTGCGGACTTTGCGCCTTTGCGGTTTTACTTACTCCTCCACCAGCATGAGCAGCTTTTCGTGCATGTGCAGGCTTAACTGGCGCATGACCTTTTGCAAGGTATCGGGATCGCCCAGCATCAAGCCGTCCTCCCAACGCTCCAGCAAATACTGGACAAATTCCATGAAACCGCTGGCCAGGGTCAAAGTATATAACTCCCGGTAACGGTTATTTTCCGGTTGGCACCCGCTCTTCACCTCATTTTTGTGGGTCAGCTGGAAGTTTTTAAGCACCTTTTCCTCCCTGGTCCACGAAACAATCCCGTCGATAATCTGGACCTCTTCACCGCAGGTTGCGCAGATAAATTTGGCCATTTTACCCTCCCCCTCATTCTTCAAGATTCGCAATCCAAGGTTCGCAATATCCCCAATCTTAAATATACCCATATTTATATATTAGATGGTTCGCCGAAAAGTCCTCCCCGCCTTAAAAAATACCACACCGGCAAGCAGGAAAATAGACGGCTGCCTGTAGAATGTTTTAATCACCAGCCCAACAGGTTATTAAGCGCGGCGCAAAATTTAAATAATCAGCACTCGCCAGGTAAAAAGAAATGCCCCAGGCCTGATCCGGCAGGCGGTAACGGCAGGCCCGGGCGTGCAGGTGCCCGTAGACCACTTTTTTTACCCCGTATTTTTGAAACAACTCGATAAATCCGCTGTATTCGTGCTTTTCGTTTGTCGGCATATAATGCATTAATACAATAACTTCCCGGGCCGGAGGGTTTACGCTTTGCAGGGAGTTTTCCATCCGGATTAACTCCCGGCGATAAATCTTCAGGTCATCTTCCTGAAAATGCATGCCGTCAGGACACAGCCACCCCCGGCTGCCGCAAACGGCCAGGTTTCCCAAACGGACGTGGTCGTTCTGAATCAGGCGCACGTCCGGCGGCAAGACGGCGCGTATTTTTGAGATGCTCTGCCACCAATAATCGTGGTTACCCTGCACACAAATTTTTAAGCCCGGCAAAAGACCCAAAAAATTCAAGTCGCTCATTGCTTCCGGCAAACGCATCGCCCAGGAAATATCCCCGGGAACCAGCACAACATCCTCAGCACCCACGATATTGCACCAGTTCTGGTAAATTCGCCGGGCATGGCCGGTCCAGGCCGCATTGACCTCTCCCATGGGCTTATATTCTTGAAAAGTTTCCGGTTTTTTCGGATCGGGGGTCTGCCGAAAAGACAGGTGCAAATCGCCAAGGGCAAAAACTTTCATCAGCACGTCCCTTCAAGGTGGTGATTTAAAAAATGAACGAATACAAGCTGGTAATTGTTGTCGAAACCAAAGAACACGCTTACATCCGGATGTTCGTCAACAACGTGCTGGTTAATCCGGAAGGGCTGATCCGGCTCAAACACGAAGAACTTGACCAGTTATTTAAGGATCTTTTCAAAGGGTCGAAGGGCAAATGCATCAAATGCCACTGCCTGTACTCGCGGTAGCCTTACCTAACTTCGACGGGGTGAAGAGCAATTCCTTCCTATTGGTAATTTAAAACATATCTAGAGTATCTTTACCATATATATCATGGGGAGACGCAAAATTCCATTTAAGGGGCAGGCGAAAAAGCAGCATGCTCACTCTCGCCATCCTGCTTTCAGGCTTGACCGTCCTGATTGCTTGCGCAAAGAAAATCTCCCCGCCGGATGATTCTAAACGAGGCCGGACGACGCAAATATTCTTTTCCCTTTGCACCCTGGCGCTGGTGCTGGGGATGATCACCCAGCCGAAAATTGTTTTTCAGGGCGCCCTTACCGGTCTAAACCTGTGGTGGAATATCGTTTTTCCTTCGCTCCTCCCCTTTTTTATCGTATCCGAGATATTGTTGAGCCTGGGCATAGTGCACTTTATGGGCGTCCTGCTGGAACCGGTCATGCGCCCCCTCTTCAACGTCCCGGGAACGGGCTCTTTTGTGCTGGCCGTGGGCTACACCAGCGGCTACCCGATCGGCGCTATGATCACGGCGAAATTGCGGGCCCGGAAACTCTGTACGCGCGTGGAAGCGGAAAGACTCATAGCCTTCACCAACAATTCCAGCCCCCTTTTTATGCTGGCGGCCGTGTCGGTAGGGATGTTCAATAACCCGCAGTTAGGACCGGTAATTGCCATCGCCCACTACACGGCCAACCTCACCCTGGGCTTTCTTTTGCGTTTTTACGGACAAAACGACCCCGAAGTCGTAAACCTTCCGGCGAACCGGGAAAGCACGTTAAAAAGAGCTTTTTCCGAAATGTTTGCGGTTTATCAAAAGGACCAGCGTACTTTGGGGAAAATTATCAGTGACGCCGTCCGGAACGCCGTCCACAACCTCTTCAACATCGGCGGGTTCATTATTTTATTTGCCGTTTTGATCCATCTTTTAACGGCGGCCGGATTTATTAACTTTTTAACCCGAAAATTAAGCGTTCTCCTCACTCCTTTCGGGTTTTCCGAAGCCGTTCTGCCGGCTCTGGCCAGCGGGTTGATCGAAATGACCATCGGTGCCAAACTGGCCAGCGAGGCGGCTGCCCCCCTCCAGCAACAGGTGGTGGCAGTGAGCATGATCCTGGCCTGGAGCGGGTTGTCCATCCACGCCCAGGCCGCCAGCATGATTGCCGAAACCGACATCCGGATGCTCCCGTTTATTCTGACGCGGGTCGCGCACGCGATTCTCGCCGCCTTGTATACTTATGCTATGTTCAACCTCCTTTCCCCCGTAGCCGGCGCCCTCGCCGCGCCCGGGCTGCCCGTGTACCGGAGCTTTTCCCTCTGGGGGGACCTGCCCCTATCCTTAATCATTTTCGGTTTAACCATCGCCCTTCTGCTCCTTGCGGCTGTTATCCTGCACTTGGGCGCCGGTTTGCGCCTCATCTTTTTCAGAATCCGGTAATTTTATGTGCGTTAAATTACCAAAAATGTCCTGTTATATTAAATCCTTATTTGCCAATAATAAACGTTGAAATCTAAATTGCTCAGGAGGTGCTGGCAAAAATGATTCAGGCATGGAACGACTTTCCAAAGGGGGTAGAAGTAAGACCCATAGGTTTTGACGAGGTGAATATTTGCTACAACGGCCTGCTGGCCAAATCGGGTGCCGACCAGGTGTACCTGCACTATGGTTTCGGCGACCCCAAAGGGTGGACCAATGTAAACACCATTCGGATGGACAGAAGCCACCGGGGTTGGGAAAAAACCCTGAGGATGCAAAACAACCTGATGAACTTCTGCTTTAAAGATTCGGCAAATAACTGGGACAATAACAGCGGCTTCAACTGGACGGTCCGGGCTTAATCCCGGACCGTTAAATTTAACATCCATACTATATTTATGTTTTGGATTTTCGACAGTCTCCTATATGGCGGTTTTTCTTTCGGCCAGGGCGCCGGCCCACTTGCCGCAGCGGTCTCCCCAACGGGCAATGACCCGTCCTTCTTCCCTGATTTCCACCACCTCGCACGTATTCGGGCAGCCCTCGCAGGTAAAACCTCCGGAGGCAAAATCCGTTTGCGCCACGTCAAATCCCTTAAAGCCGGAAGGCAGCCCGCGGGCCGTTTTTTCTCTGGCCAGCAGGGCGGCGCCTACCGCGCCCATGACATTATAATAGGGCGGGACCTTTACTTCCAAGCCCAGGGCCTTTTCAAAAGCGTTCCTCATGCCGGCATTGGCCGCCACTCCGCCCTGAAACACCACCGGCGGTAAAATTTCTTTGCCCTTGCCGACGTTGTTCAGGTAGTTGCGCACCAGCGCTTCGCACAGCCCCGCCAGGATGTCCGGAAGAGCGTAACCCATTTGCTGCTTATGAATCATATCGGATTCGGCAAACACAGCGCAGCGTCCGGCAATCCGTACCGGCGCCCCGGCCTGCAAAGCTATTTCGCCGAATTTTTCAATGGGGATCCCCAAGCGGGCGGCCTGCTGGTCTAAAAAGGAACCCGTGCCGGCGGCGCAGACGGTGTTCATGGCGAAATCGGTGACGAGGGAGTTGCGCAAAATGATCATCTTCGAGTCCTGGCCGCCGATTTCCAAAATTGTCTGCACGCCCGGCACCAGGGTAGAAGCGGCGACGGCGTGGACGGTAATTTCATTTTTAACGATATCGGCGCCGGTAATTACGCCGGCTAAGTGCCGGCCGCTGCCGGTCGCCCCCACCCCCCGGACGATCACCCTGGGTGGAAGGCTTTCAGCCAGTTGTCTTAAGCCCGTTTGAATGGCGGCGATGGGGCGCCCCTGCGTGCGCAAATAGAGTGCTTCCCTGATTCTGCCCGTTTCATCCATAAAAACGAGGTTGGTGCTTACCGAACCTACATCTATACCCAGGTAACACTTAACCAAAACAGATTCTCCTTCCTCAAAAAAGATTCAGGCACGAAGGAAAATCCTCTTTACCGCGGTGCCTTTGTGCCTCTTTCACTTTTCACGTACCCTCGTTGTCTTTCTATCTCTATTTCTCCTCCTTCTCTCCAGCAAATCCACAAAAGCCTCCAGCCGCGTCTGGATGCCCGCTTCCCCCGTTTGTTCATCGAAGGTAAGGGTGAGAACCGGAATATCCAGTTCCGCGCTTACGACGGGCAATATACTCCGGGCAACGATCTCGGGCATACAGGTAAAGGGAAGCAACTGGATGACCCCGTCATACCCGGCGCGGGCATATAAAATGGTACTGCCCACCGTTTCCTGGCCGTGCCCCCCGACAAAATGCTTCAGGTAGGGCAGCGCCGCCCGGCAGGCGTCGCGACGGCTGCGCAGGCCCTTGATCAGCCCGAATAACATGTGATCGTTCACCCACTCGCTCAGATATATGGAGCGATCCACCTCCACCCCCAGCCTGCCCAGGCGGCGCTCAATGTCCAGATTGGCAAAGGGTTCGAGCAGGGTAAATATTTCGCCCACAATTCCTACGCGTAAAACATCCCGTTCTTCGGTCCGCACCGACCCCATAATTTCCTCCACCCGCCTTTTCGCGGCAGCCAGCTCTTCTAAATCCGAGGCGCGTTCGATCTCTTTCAGCGCTTCCCGAAAAGCCCGGTCCGTGCTGCCCGGGGTAATTTCCCGGGGCCTCAACCGATGGGCCGTTATTTCCAGTTCGTCTACCGCCCGGATTTTCTGGTAGCCCAGTTTCACCCCCCTGTACACCTGCTTCCAGGAGTTGTTCCCGGTAATGACCTTGATCCTGGACAAAAGCTGGCCGGCGTGGCGCTCCGGCGGTTCAAGGACGACCAGCCGGTACTGATAGCCCAAATTCTGGAGGATGGCGTGCTCCACCTGCGCGTAATAACCAAAGCGGCAGGGCCCGCACCCGCCCGCCATGAGGATGGTGTCGGCGCCCAGGGCGCTGGCCTCGATGAAATTGCCCAGGTTAAGCTTTAAGGGCAGGCAGGCGAATTCGGGGCCGTAGCGCGCCCCGAGGGCCAGGGTGCGCTTGCTGGAGGGGGGCGGGATGACTAAATCCACATCCAGATACTCAAGCATGGCTTTTACGCAGAGCCAGACGTAACCCATGTGCGGAAAGGTTACTTTCACGATTGCCCACCTCCGGAACAAAGACCCATCTATTTCGCTCCCTGCTACCCTTTTCCAAGATCAGCCTGCCCGATTTCCTGCCCATCCTTAAGAAAAGGCCTTCCGGGCATTGTTAAATGAACCTGCAGGCCAGACCGTATTTGCAACAGCTTAATTTAAAACCATATCCAAAAACGCTTCCAGGCGGGTAAGCATACCCGCCTCCCCGGAGTGTTCGTCCAGAACCAGATTGAGGAACGGTAAGCCCCCCGAACCCAGAACACGTCCGGCAATCAATTCACCCGTCATTGAATCAGGGCCGCAGCCGAAAGAAGTAACCTGCAGCAACCCCCGCGGATGACCCGCGCGCAAAAAATAAAAGGCGGCCCCGATCATGCGCTGGTTCAAGGTCCAAAAGAGGTGCTTGGGCAAGGCGCCGGCTTCCCTGCGGACCGTCTCTTCCGGCACCTGATCGGCAGTAATCACCCTTGCTCCAGCCTGCTGCAACTTTTTTAAAACGTTCATGCTGATGTAAGGATCATAAAGGTTGTAAGGGTGGCCGATCACCGCCACCACTGGTTTTTTCTCGGGCGGCTTAAGAGCCTGCTCCGTTTTACCGCGGGGATCAAGCACCTGGCGGGCATTTTTGCCGCAGACCGGCTGCTGCAAAAAGAAACCGGATTCGGCCAGGAGTTGCATTGCTTCCTCAGGCATAAACCCTTGCTCTAAAAATATCCTGTACTTCTTTTGGGCGGCCAGCCCGCGCCGGTAGGCCAGATAAATGCGCGCCTCACTGGCCGCAACAACTTTTCCCGCCTCCCGGAAAGCGGAATATAGCCGGTTTTTCCGGCGGTACAGGTTTACGTTTACGTCGATTATCCCGGGCAGATTGGGAACAGTTTGCCTCACCACGTCGGGAAGGCCTAAAAACTTGGGACAAATATACTCCCGGGAAGCCACGCTTACCAGGCGGGGAAGAAAAAGGTAATCGACATTCCCGGCCAGTTCGGCGATATGCCCCAAAGCCAGCTTTACCGGCAAACAGGCATCTTCAACGGCCAGTTCCACTCCTTTGTTCAAAACAGCTTTGGTCGAGGGTCCGGAAACCACCACCTCCGCGCCCAACGCCTGGAAAAAGGCCTGCCACAAGGGGAAATAATAGTAATAAAGGAGCGCTCTTGGTATCCCGACGCTTATCTTCATCAAGCGAAAACTCCCAGCCTCAAAAAAGACCTCACCTTTGTTATTATAGACAGTTCCCGGATCTGTTAAACCAATGCATAATTTTTATGTTAACCGGGAGGAGCAGCCGGGAAAACAGAGAAGTTTAATTAACGGGATCGCGATCAAAATCACAGATTATTAAAAGGGGGAATTTAACAAATGGGGGAATTTTCCGGCAAGGTGGCGATTGTTACGGCCGCGGCAGGCGCCGGGATCGGCCAGGCCGTAGCGAGAAGCTTCGCGCGCGAAGGGGCGCACGTAATCGTCAGCGACGCGCACGCCAAAAGGCCCTTCAGCGTGGCCGAGGAAATAACCAGGGAGTACGGGGTCAGGGCGGTGGGCAGGCAATGTGACGTCCGGGACCGCGGCCAGGTAGAGGAAATGGTCCGGACGGCCATGGAGGAATGGGGCAAAATCGATATTCTGGTTAATAACGCCGGGATAGACAGGCCCGCACCGGTCTGGGAAATGGACGACGAAACGTGGGACCTGGTGATCGACGTCAATCTCAAAGGCGTTTTCAACTGTTGCCGCGCCGTACTTCCCGTAATGATGGAACAAAAGCAGGGAAAAATAGTCAACCTTTCTTCCGTTGTCGCCTGGCTGGGGGGCAAAGAGGAAGGGGCGGCCTACGTTGCCGCCAAGGCGGGAATCCTGGGTTTAACCAGAGCACTCGCCCACCAGGTTGGGGAATACAACATCAACGTTAATGCGGTGGCGCCGGGGTTAATCTATAATCCTTTTTTAGGCAAAGTGAGACCTCCGGCCTATTTTGAAGATGTAAGAAAACAGACTGTCCTGGGCAGGATGGGCACCCCCCAGGACGTGGCCAACGCCGTTTTATTTTTATGTTCGGAAAAGGCGGCATATGTTACCGGTGCCTGCCTGTGCGTGAGCGGCGGCTGGTACATGTACTAATGTTTTGGCGCCAATCCAGGCTGCCCGAAAGGTTGCCGCGTGAACCTTTAAATTTAACGAAAAAAGCCGGTGTTCTAAAAACTGTGCGCCGCCCCTACCAGTTCATTAATGTCCCCGATCCCGTTCTCCTCCAGATAACGTTCAATCCCTTTCACTATTTCGATAGTCGCCCGGGGGTTGAGAAAATTAGCCGTGCCTACCGCCACCGCCCTGGCTCCGGCCATAATGAATTCGATGGCGTCAGCGGCGCAGGCAATTCCACCCATACCGATCAGGGGTAGTTTTACCGCCCGGTAAACCTCCCAGACCGCCCGCACGGCCACCGGCCGGATGGCCGGGCCCGAAAGGCCCCCGGTAATATTCCCCAGGACCGGACGGCGCCGGTAAATATCTATCGCCATACCAGACAGAGTGTTGATCAGGGAAAGGGCGTCCGCGCCTGCTTCGGCCACCGTTTTGGCCATCCCGGTAATACTGGTGACATTCGGGGAAAGTTTCACGATTACGGGCAGGTCAGCCGCCCTCTTCACCGCCCGCGTCACTTCTGCAGCGCCCAAAGGGTCGACCCCGAACTGCAGGCCGCCTTGTTTCACATTCGGGCAGGATATGTTGAGCTCGAGAGCAGATACACCGTTTGCCCCGGCGAGCTTTTCAGCCGCGGCAACGTACTCCTCGATGGTGTTTCCCGCAATACTGACTATTACCGGGGTTGAAAACTGCCGCAAATAAGGGAGGTGTTCGCCCAAAAAGCGCTCGACTCCAGGGTTTTGCAAACCAATGGAGTTTAAGATGCCGGCCGGGGTCTCGACAATCCGGGGAGGCGAGTTGCCCTCCCGGGGTTTTAAGGTAAGGCTTTTGACGACAACTGCCCCCAGCCTGTTCAAATCAACAAAAGGGGTGTACTCGGCGCCGAAACCGAAGGTGCCCGAGGCAGTCAGAACGGGATTTTTTAATTTCAGGCCGGCAATTTCCACGGTTAAACTTGGTTTCCTCACCTGGATTAGCTCCCTGTAAAATAGATTAACTGCAAAGACGCAGAGAACGCAAAGGAACTTAACAACTTGATCGGGATAGGACCGGACATGCTTTACCCAAAATCTTGCCAGACCACTTCGCGGGCTTTAAAAACAGGTCCTTCCAGGCAAACGCGGCGATAAGAAACATCCTGACCCTTTTTATCCCGCATTTTGCAAACGCAGGAAAGGCAGGCGCCAACACCGCAGCCCATCCGCTCCTCCAGGGAAATTTCACCGTCCACCCCGTACTGCTCCAAAAGCGAGGCAACAACCTTTAGCATGGCCGCGGGGCCGCAGGCATAAACGATCTCCACTTTCTTCTCCGCCAAAAGCTTCGCCAGCAGTTCCGTCACCGGCGCCCGGTGTCCGTAAGAGCCGTCATCGGTTGCCGCCAGAACGGCGGCCTTGCCGGCCAACTCCCGGACCTCACTGGCCAGAAACAATTCTCCCGCCGTGCGCGCCCCCAGCAAAACGTCCGGGGAATTGCCCGCACCGGCAAGCGTTTGCAATAGAAAATACAGGGGGGCGATCCCGATTCCCCCCGCCACCAAAGCAACGTTCTGACCGGCGGCGGGAAGGGTAAACCCCCGCCCCAGAGGCCCGATGAGATCCAGCAAATCACCTTTCTTTTTTTGAGCCAGCAGCCGGGTGCCCCGGCCAACCACCCGGTAAAGCAGAGCAATCTCGCCGGTCCTTTGGTTGACCGCGTGGACGCTGAAGGGACGCCGCAACAAAGGCTCCAGCCCGGGATTTATCCTGACGTGCAAAAATTGTCCGGGCCTGGCCAAGCCGGCAATTTCCGGAGAGATAAAGGATATCCGGTAGCAATCAGCAGCCAGCTTTTCCTGCCGCGAAATTTCCACCGCTGGAAAATACCTCATAGAATTTACCCTCTCCCGGTTAAAAGGTAACTCTCAAAAATTTTTCATTCTAAAAATATACCTGAATAAACTGGTTTGGTTGAGGCGCTCTTTTAAGGATGTTTTGGATACAAGCAACCCGACCAGGGACAGTCCGGAGTGGGTAGTAATGTTTTCTTCAGATTGTTCGAGGAGAAATTTCACCGGGCACCTCCAAGGTGAGGTTGATATGTTTCATTTAACTTTGATTATCTCCATTATACTTTAAATATCGTAGAATATCAAGCGTTTTAAAAAATATCTGTAACGGATTCAGGAAAAAGAAAATCAGAACAACTCGGCTGGCCCGCATGAATTTCACCCCGAGCAGATATGTTTTACACCCGGGAAAGAAAACCCTTCGGGAACCGTGTCGAAAAAAGTAAACCGATTCCCCTCCCAAATAGTACCTGCCGGTTACGGAATCCAGTACTCCATAAACCAACGCATTAAACGTCTTTTCTACCGAAAAGACAAAAATAAAAAATTAAAATATCTCTGTAAATTAACTATTCATTTTGTTAAAATTTTGATATAATTCGGTATAAGATGTCATTTTTTGCGTTAGGGGGAAACAATCATGAAGTTTCGCAGATCGTTCTTCGGCTTTAAGCCGCGGGAGGTGATTACCGCCATTGAGCAAATGGATGCCGGTTACCAGGAGAAGATCGCTCAACTGGAAAAAGAAATCGAGCACGTCCAGGGGATTTTGACCGAGACTGAGCAGGAAGCAGGGCAACTGAGGAAGCAACTTTCAGAATACGAGGAACAGAAAGCGCTGATTTCCGAAATTTTAATCAAAGCCCACCAGGAAGCCCGGCAAATTGAAGCCGAAGCAAGGGAAAACGCCCGTGCGGCTCTAGAGCAGGTAAATGCCCAGATCCGCGTCAAGGAGCAGGAGTTGAGCGTACTCAAAGCCAGGGTTGAAAAGTTCAAGGAAGAATTTAAAGAGGTGCTCGAGCGCTACCGTTACTCGCTGGAGAATTTTCCCGGCACCGGCGAGGAAAAACAGGCAACCGTCTTTTTGCTTAAGGACTCCAGGCAGGCCGCCTCTTCCCAGACAGGAGGAAAGTAGCCATTAGCGGTCGCGCGCGGGAACACGAGTTAAAACAGGAGCTGGCCCGCCTGCAAACAAGGCTGGCCCAAAAAAGAGACGAGGTAGAGGAGCTAAGAAAAGATTTGCGGAACCGGGAAGCGGAACTGGCAGGGGCTTCCGGAGCAGTGGAGCACGCCCGCAAGCTGGCTGCAGAAGTAACGGCCGCGGCTTCCGCCAGGGCACACACTGCCGCCAGGGAGCTGAATAAAACCCTGGAAGAGCCGATGGCTTATTTGTCTCAACTAAACGGCGAGATCGACGCACTGAAAAAAGAGATGTCCTTACTGGAGCAGATTACCGGCCAGGCCGGATCTCCTAAAGAAACGGCCGCTGCAGGAGGTGTCCGCAAATCCGGGGAACCCCAGAACCCGCCTCATTCAACAGGTCCTTTAGTTTCTTGTTACCTCATCCGGCTGGTCGCTTTTTTAAACGCAAGGCACTTCCTGGTTACCAAATCACGTAAAGGATCGGTTCACGCCCACTCCTGGCAGTTCCAGGTAGAAACCGAGGTTCCTTACGGGGAAGAATTTTTCGTCATGTTCAGGGAACTTCAGGAGAAAATCCAGCAGGCGCTGGCCCCCTTCGAAAATACCCTGTTAAACGAAAAAAGCCCCTTTGACAAAATACCGCCGGTGACGGAAAATATCGGCGCATATTTCTACCAGGTCCTGAGCAAGGAACTGGAAGGGTTGGGAGTCCGGCTGCGGAAGCTGACGGCGTGGGAGTCGCCCATAAAAGGGGTGGAAGTTTCCGGGAAGCTGCCGGGGTACATCTGCCCCGTGCTGGAGGGTGCCGGAAAGACCGGAGACCCTCCGGAAACCGAAAAGGCGGCTGCGGAAGCCGCCGCTTCCCGGGCGGCGGCACACGAAGGTCAAGACTTGAAACTCTCTGCCGCCGGAACGGCGGCGGAGAAAGAACTCACTTCCCCGGAAGCGCGCTCATACCCGCCGGTGCAGTACGTCGCGGCGGCCTGTTTAATTCTCGGGGCGGCCCTGCTTGCCTACCACCGGATCCTTTTTGCCCCGCCCCAAGCGCTATGCCCTTGGGGATCGGACACCTGGGGACACCTCTACAAAGCGGAGTTCCTGGCCGGCGAGATAGGGAAGGGAAACCTTTACCCGTCGTTGTCGGCCCAATGGTACAACGGCTGCCAGCCCTTCCGTTACTGGGCGCCGTTATCCTATTATCTTGTTGCAGCCGTAAAAAGTTGGGCGGCAAACGTTTTTCTGGCCGGAAACATTTACTTTTTCCTTTGCGCCTTCCTGGGAGGGCTGGGGTGGCTCCTTCTGGCCGGAAAACTCGGCCTCTGGCCGGCGGCCCTGGCCGGGGCAGCCTGGATCTTTTGGCCGGATAACCTCCGTGTAGCCTTTTCCGAGGGCAACCTGCCGCGGGTTGCCGCCACGGCGCTTTTGCCGTTTCTCTTCGCCTTCTTTCTTCGAACCCTGGAAGAAAGGGGCCGCCTGCGGGAACCGGCGTTTTTTGTTGCGCTTACCCACGGCGTGATCCTTTGCCACGCCATGATAGGGGCCGTCTACATAACCTCCCTTTCGGCCTTTTCTCTTCTGCTCTTTCTCTTCGGCGGCTGCTCCCTGGCAGGGGTTCTGAGGGGGGCGGCGGCCCTGGCGGCGGGAGTGGCAACCTCGGCCTGGTGGCTTCTGCCGTCCCTAAAGGGCGGCCTGGCGGAAATGGGCCGGGAAGCAGCCTCCGGGGGTATCCAGTTTATTCCGGCCGCCATCTCTTTTAACCCGCTGGCCCGGTTCGCCGACGCGGAAGTCTTTTACTGGAGCTTTGCAACGGTAATCATCGCTCTGGCAATCCTCTGGAAATGGCGGACGAGGCCGCCGTGGGTCAAGGGGGTTTTCACGCTGGGAATTTTACTGGTGCTCATTACTATCCCCGCCTTCGAACCGCTCTACAGGCTGCTCCCCCTTCACCACCTTCTCTGGCCGCAACGCTTTTCAAGCGTTGCCGGGCTGGCCTTCCTGGCGGGCGGGTTTGCGGTGGCGGCCAGGGGCAGGGAAAAGGGGCGCCTATTCAAGCGGCTGGCCGGAGGAATCCTCCTGCTCGCCATCTCCGGGGTTATCCTGCTGGACGGTTCCCTTTCCGCCCGCCTGCTGGCAGTCGCCCGCCCCGAGCCCCGCCTCATAGTCCAGGCGGCAGACAGGCTAAAGGAGGTGCCCGGCTGGAAGGTCGCCACTTTGGATTTGAGTCAGCTCGGTTCTTCCCCGGCCTACTATTTTTCTGCCCGCTCCGGGCGGGAGCAGGTATTCGGCTGGGCCTGGCAGGGGGCCGTCACGGCCCAAAACATCATGCTTTTAAACACCTCTTTCGAATTCGGCCACTACCCTTTTTTGTTCCGGTCGCTCCTATTCCTGGGCGCCACCGACCTCGTGGCGAAAGAAGACCTGGTTAAAGATCCCGGTTCTTTTGAAAAGCTGGCCGGGGCCGCGGGTTACCAAAAACTTTCCTCGGCCGGCGGGATCGGCCTGTGGCACGGGAGGGCAAACGGCCCCTACCTGATAATCAAAAAAGACCGCGGCCTTGCGGTGGGGAAGCACGCCAGCATATACGCCCTCCAGTTCCCGGCCCTGGAGATCGGCCGCAGCGTTTATATAGACGACTACACCCCCGAGGAGCTGGCGCGCCACCCCGTGCTCATCCTCTCCGGCGCCTCCTGCCATTCCCGGGAAAGGGCCGAAAGGCTGGTCGTGGACTACGCGAAAGGAGGAGGCAGGGTCGTCGTCGACCTCACCGGCTTTCCGCCGGACGTCTGGAGCCGGCAGCCGAAGTTCCTGGGCGTTTACGGCGAGGAAATAACCCTCGCCGGGGAGATCAAAACCCGCAGCGACGGCCGCTCCCCGCAGTTCGCCCCCTTCGCCGGGGAGTTTCAGGCGTGGAAGTGCTACGCACCCCACGGCCTGGACGAGGTGGACCTCGCGGCCGATTACTTCAACAAAGAAGTTGCCCTGTGGGGGTATAAAAACGTCGGGGGTTCCAAGATCGGCTTTTTGGGCTTGAACCTGGCGTACCACGCTTACCTCACCGGGGACCCCGCGGCAAGAAAAATGCTGGCGGATGTTACCGGACTGGCGGAGGAATTCAGCCCTCCCGAAATCGTTCCCCTGGAAGAATACCAGGTTAAGGATAATGGATATTTAATCACTTATGTGCTGGAGCGCGAGGTGCGGGCAGTCATCCCTGTGGCCGCCCTGGAAGGGATGCAGGCGGAGGTTGACGGCGAGCCGGTTCCCCTGGAAAAATTCGAGAACCTCGTCCTCGTGAAGCTGCCCGCCGGGCGCCACTTCCTGGATCTAACCCTCAAAGAGCCGCCGGTCTACGCCCTGGGCAGGGCGGTTTCCCTTACCAGCCTTGCCCTTGCGCCCGCTTCCCTCTTCTGGCTCTACGGAAGGAAAAGGAGGGAAAAGGTGTGAAGTCTTTTTTAAGCCGTCCGGCCGTTTTCGTCCTCCTCATCCTGTTCATCCTGGCCGGGCCGGCCTCCGCCGCCGACCAAATCGTGATGGA
>JBFMBG010000072.1:0-16258 GCA_040755215.1 Bacillota bacterium
CCTGAAAAGCCGGCCGGGCCAGATGCCCAAGGTGATCATGCTCAAGTCCTGGGCCGGGCGCGAAACGGCCGACGACCCGGACGGCCACGGCACCCACCTGGCCGCCACCGTGGCGGGCACCGGCGCGGCCTCGGACGGGCAGTTCGCCGGCGTGGCCCCGGGGGCCAGCATCTATTTCCAGGCCATCCTGAACTCCGCAAACGAGCCCGCGCCCCCGCCCGACCTGGCCACCCTGTTCGCGCCCGCCTACGCCGCCGCGGCGCGCATCCACCTGGACGGCTGGGGCACCAAAGGCAACTTTTATTCGGCGCAAGCCGCTCAGGCCGACGATTTCATCCGCCGGCACCCGGATTTCCTGGTTATTTTCGGTGCCGGCAACACCGGCCCGCAGCCGGGCACCTTAACGAACGAGGCCAACAGCAAAAACGCCCTGGTAGTCGGCGCCGCCGAAGGAGCCAGGCCGGCCTTCGGGCCGGGCGAAGATAACCCCCTTGAGGTGGCCCGGTTCTCCAGCCGCGGCCCCGCCGGGGACGGCCGCGTTAAGCCCGACCTGACGGCGCCCGGCTCCGGCATCATCTCCGCCGCCTCCCCCTTAATCAAAAGCAATTTTGCGCCCAACCCGCTGTACACCCGGATGCAGGGCACCAGCCAGGCCGCCGCGGTCACCGCTGGGGCCGCCGCCCTGCTCCGCGAGTACTTTCAAAATGAAGAAAAGATCAAATCCCCGTCGGCGGCCCTGCTGAAGGCCGCCCTGGTCAACGGCGCCAGGCCCATCCCCGGCGAAGGAGCAGGATTCGGCCGCCTGGACCTGGCCTCCACCGTAATCGCCCTCAAGGAAAAACTGTTCTCCTTCGCGGACGAACAGAACCCCCTGCGGCAGGACGAAACGCGCACCTACCAATTTGAAGTACACGCGCGCACCGAGCCGTTCGTCGCCACGCTGGCCTGGACGGACCCTCCGGCCGCCGCCGGCGCCGCCAAAACCCTGGTCAACGACCTGGACCTGACGGTCACCGCCCCGGACGGCAAAAAGTACCTGGGCAACGACGACCTCCGGCAGGGCGCGAAGGACGACCGCAACAACGTGGAGCGCGTGGTCATTCCGTACCCCCTGCCCGGCATTTACACCGTCGAAGTGAAGGCCGCCCGGCTCACGCAAGGGTTAAGACCCGGCGCGGGCGCCCCCGCCCAGGACTTCGCCCTGGTTTACGGACAGCCGCCGGTGCGGGACGTGGTCAGCAGCTTCGACGCGGCGAAAGAAATCATCCAGTTTGCCGGCGGAAGCAAAATGGCCGTGCCGCCGGGGGTGAAAACCGCCCTGGGCCGCCGGCTGGCCCCGGAAAAGCCCCGGCACATTTTTCCGGGGGAAGACGCCTACCTCGCCCGCGGCCAGAACCTTTACCTGGTCGAGGAAGTATGGCGCGCGCCCGCCACCCAAAACCTCCCCCTGGCCAGCGGCACCCTTTTCTTAGAAGCCCATCCCGGAAAGCGGGAAGGAGGTTTTTATCTCAACCCCCGCGTAACCGTGCTGGCCAACGGCAAAAATATCGACCGGGCCGCCGACCTGCCCGCCGGCGCGCCGGCCGTCGCCCTGATCAATCCCTCCTCCCAGACCATCTGGTGGATTAAAGCGGATTACGAAATCAGAGAAGGGATTTTAAAGGAAATAGACCCGGAAAAACGCCGGCTTGCCCTCTTCGGCGACGAACACCTCTACCCGCTGGCCGCCGGCGCCGCCTTTTCCTTCACCGACACGGCCGTCGACGGCAGCCGCGCCGACCTGCCCTTCGGGGCGCCGGTTGCCGGCACAGTCGACCAGCTGACCCCGGGGATGCCGGTCCAGTTAATCCTCTCCCCGAAGGAAAAAGAGGTTGTGTACGCGGCGGCCAAACGCGCCCTGGCCGTAGGCGAGATCAAGTCAATAAACCCGGCGAAAGAACAAATTACCTTCCAGGAAGGAAAAAGCTACCAGGTCATCAGCGGTGCGCCGGTTGCCAAAAACGGCCAAAAAGCCCGCCTTGCCGACTTAAAGGCCGGCGACCACGCGGCCCTTTTGCTGGCCGGCGACACGGTCATCGGCGTTCAGGCGGACCCGGCGGTCACTTACGGCCAGGTGATTTACTACGAGAGCGCGAAAAACAAACTGTATTTCCTGGACTGCCGGAACCGGATGCAAACTCTCACCGTCTCCCGGGACGCAGCCTTCTTCCGCTGGTGGCAGCCCGGCGAGATCGACTCGCTGCTGCCCGGCGAATGGGTGCGGCTCACCCTGGACCCCCCGGCCGGCGAAGTCAGGCGCATCGACGCGGCCGACGCGGAAGGCGAGCAAAGCGGCCTGATGGACTACTACGATTCCGCCGGTGAACGGGTAGTATTCTTCCCGCTGGGGGAAGGCCTGGTTTCGGCGCGCACCAGCGTGACGAAAAACGGCTACCCCGTGCAGATCGAAGACCTCCTGCCGGGCGAAAAAGTTGAATTCACCCTCCTGCGGGTGCCCAAAAGCGAAGAGAAAATCCTGGCCGCCGCCAAAGGGCACACCTCTCCCGGGGTGAAAGCCCCCTCCCTGCAAGTGAGCTGCCGCGCCCAGGGAGAAAAAATTCTTTTAACCGGCGCAACCGAGGGAGAGCACGTCTATATCTACAACGAAGAAGGAGAGGCGGTGCGGATCCGGCCGGGGGCGGACGGTCAGTTTGCGCTTACCCTGCCCCGCCCGCCGGGAAAAACCCTGCAGGTGGTAACGACGGAGCGGCGGTCCGGCGGAGTGGCCGGAATGTACGTGACCATTCCGGGGCCGGCCGTTTTCAGCGACATTGCCGGGCACCCGGCGGAAAAAGAAATCGCCGCGCTGGCGGACGCAGGAATCCTCTGGGGGTACCCCGACGGCACCTTCAAACCCGACCGGCAGGTGACCCGGGCCGAATTCACGGCCATGATCACCCGCGTCCTCGGGCTAAAAGACGGCGCTGCCGGCGCGCCGGGGTTTAGCGACGAGCTGCCCGCCTGGGCCGCCGGGGACATCCGGCTGGCCGCCGGATACGGCCTCGTCGGCGGCTACCCGGACGGCGCCTTTCACCCCGACAGCCCCATCACCGGCCTGGAAGCCGTCTGCATCCTGGCCAGGATAACCGAAAAAAGCGGGGCTTTCGCCGGCGCCCCGTCAACAACGCCTTCCGCGGCTGCCTCCTTGCCCTACCCCGGCTGGTCCGGCCTTCCCTCCTGGGCGGCGGCCCCCGCCCGGCAGCTTTCCCGGAGCGGTTTTCTGCCCGGCTACCCCGACGGCCGCCTGTACCCTTACTCCGGCTTCACCCGGGCTGAGGCCGCGCTGATCATTTACCAGCTCCAGAAGATGATTGTTCGCTAGAGCCGCTTACAGTTGTGTTCTGTTTGGCGCATAGCCTTATCCTTATTTTTCTGATCGTCCTCCAAAAAACCGGTAATATACCGGGCAAATTCAAGAAAATCCGCCAGACTGTCTTTTAAAACCGAATGCAATTTATTTAGATCGAGAACTGAATAGCCGTGAATAATTACATTTCGAAACCCGGCCATCCCACGAATTCTTTTGGCAAATTTCGGCGGGAGAATAGAATGTTCCCCCATCTTGTCAATTACGTCGGTGTAATCTTCGGCATTGATTCCCCGGTCGGACAAGATGTGGTTGCCTACGTCAAGAATGACCTGGATGGCCAATTGGAGCCCATGACTCACCATCCACTGTTTGCCTAAATCCTTCCGTAAATCTTCCACGGTATAATACTGGTGTTTTGTTAGTTCAGTAACATACTTTTCAAGCTCAGCCAACTTTTTTTGAATCGTTTCCCGATCGATTACCACGGGGCATCCCTCTTTTTCAAACGGTCTGCCAGGTAACGGTTCTGAACCGCCATAAACGGCCGAAAGTCCTGATATTCGTTAAACGCCTTGACGTGGAAAGCCAGCCGCTCTTTTTCGGAACGGGAAAAAATTACCCGGCCGTTGTAAATTACCTTGAACTTCAAAAGAGGCGGCGCTTCGTTTAAAATTACCACGTCTACGTCATTGGTGACAAGGAGTTTCATTAATTCAGTAATAAGTTGAGCGTGATAACCATAACGGCCTTTATCTTTAACGAGCGACGGATCAATCAAAAAAGCCAGGTCTACGTCGCTTAAAAGACCCGCTTTCCCGGTTGCCTGCGAACCGAAAAGATACGCAACAATAATTTCCGGGCGGGAACTGCAGAAACTATGAATCATTTTAACCTGGTCATCAGATATTTTCATGGGCAAACCTCAAAAACCGGTCTTATTCTGCGCCGTCAACTCTCCGTCCAACTTCATCATATCCAACAACCGCCCCATAGTCAATTCCATAAACGGGTTTAAATCGCCACCCCCGGAGACTTTTTCCAGCGGACAAAAACAATCAACCGGCGGCAAATTTCCAGCAATCACCGCCGGTTGTTCCATCTAAGTCTTTAAGACCTTTTGATCATTCATTGCTCCAGCCAGACGATCAGGATCACCTGCTCCCGGGCTTCCCGGTCCATGGTTTCCAGTTCTTCTTTCACCTTTTGAATGTCTGCGTCAAGCTTTTTCGCCTGCGTACCGGAGGCTGTTTTCCTTTCCTCGATCAACTTCTGGTAATAATCGAGCTTCTCCGCAAAGGTATTGGAAATATCGCGTATGTCCCTGGACTGGTGAAAAACCTGGCCCAAGCCGGCTACGTAGGCCGTAAACTGCTCATCCTGCGCCTTCGGCACCGGCAGCCTGTAGATCTTGATCTTCTCGTCATTATTCACCGGTTGACAGGTAATTCCTCTTGCCTGAGCGCCGGCCGCCAACCTGCTCGCCGCTGCAGCCAGGTCGTTCACCCGGACCTTAATTAACACGCTCTCGACGGCCCGGGGCTGGTTGAGGAAAACCTTCGGCTCCGCGCCGGTACCGGCGCCGGCGGTCACCTGCCCCTGCGCCTGCGGGCCGCCGGCGGCGTTAACCTCTCCGGCAGGCTTTTCCGGCGGCCGGCCGGGGGTTCCCGGTGAATTCCCGGCTGCCAGCAGGCGCCCCTGATCACCTTCCCCGGGGCGGGAAACCGGTTCCGAGACCGGCTGCTTTCCCTGATCGTCACTTCGCGGGGAAACTGTCGCCCCCGCATTGCCGGGCTCAACTTGCCCCTGGCTGCCCTGCGCGTCCTGACGGCCGCCCTGGTCAATTTTCACGCCTGCACCGGCGCCCGCGTCCGGCGAGGGGGCCTGCCCGACAACCACAGGCGCGTTAAAGATCCCGGGCCACCCGAAATACCTGGCGGCGAGGGTTACCGAACCGCCGAACAGCAGAACCAGTGTCGCCGCCACGGCCACGCCCTTTTTCCAGCCGGCCCGCAGAGCCTGCCGCCAGCCGGCAAACCAGAACCCGCCCCCGGCCGCCTCCGGGCCGAAACCCCCGCTTCCCGGCGCAGACAGCTTGCGCCCGGCCAGCGGAACAACCTTCCCGGCAGCCGCCGCCACGGCCGGCTTCCCTGCTCCTTCCGCGGCCCGCCCGGCCCCGCCGGCGGCGCCGGCGGCCGGCTCCAGGCCCGGCTTTCGCAGGCGCTCCGTCACCCGGGCGGCAAAACCATCCGGCGGCGCCACCGGAACGCGCAGGTTCCGCAGGGCGGCGGTGATTTCCCGCAGCCTTGCCAGTTCGGCGGCGCACGAACGGCACGCCGCCAGGTGCGCGCGCAAAGCGCCGGCTTCTTCACCGGTCAATTCCCCGTCAAGCCAGGGGGAGAAAAGTTGTCTTGCCTCCTGGCAGTTCATCTGCCTTCACCTTCTTTTTGCCGGTCCCCGCTTTTTGCCGTCTCTATTATCCGCCGTTTCTATCATCTGCCCACCTTCGAATGGTCCCGGCGTCCTTCCCTTTCGCTTTTGCTTTCGCTTTCGCCCCCGCCATACCTTCCGCTTCCTGAACGATCAGCTCCACTTTTTGCCTGAGCAGCTGCCGCGCCCGGCTCAGCCGGGACTTCACCGTGCCCAGCGAACAGTTTAAGATGGCGGCCATTTCTTCGTAGGAGTAGCCCTCGATATCCCTTAAAATCAGCGCGGCCTTGTGATCGGAAGACAGCTCGTCCAGGGCCAGGCGGACGCAATCGGAAAATTCCCGGTCCTCGATAAACTGCTCCGGGTCTCCGCCGGCCGCCGCCACTTCCCGGTAAACCTCCCCTTCCGGGGTCTGCACCGGTTCGTCCAGGGAAACCACGGGGACAAGATTTTGCCTGCGCTTCATGTTCAACCACAGGTTGACGGTTATCCTGTGCAGCCAGGTGCCAAAATCCGCCTCGTTGCGAAAACCCTTAATCGCCAGGTAGGCCTTGATAAAAACCTCCTGCGCCAGATCCTGGGCATCGGCGTGATTCCCGGCCAGCTGGTAGCTCAACGAATAAACCCGCTGCTGATAAAGGTTAACCAGTTGCTCAAAGGCAGCCAGGTCGTCGTTCTGGGATTTTCGAATCAGCACTTCAACGGCATCCACGTAGGAAGACACTCCTGCCGGCGCCGGAAACCTCCACTTGCCCGATCCTGCACTGCCGCTTACTTAATTAGACACAAAATCGCCGGGGAAAGTTCCACCTGCGGAGGAGAATATTCCGGCAAAATCGATTTGAGAAAAACCTCACCTTCATTTTATCAGGGAAAAGCTTAACTAACAAGCCGATCATTTATTTTCCATTTTCTCGAAAAGGATTTGTTCTCGAATCGGATTTGCCAGTTTCCTCCATAAACTTTTCGGCAAGGAAATTTTTTTCATTATGAAGAGATTGGAAAAACAGCCGAATTAAATACCATGGGAATTTTTTTTCTGCCTGCCAGATATGGAATAAAAGGAGCTACTCTCCACGAAGCGGAATAAATAAAGGTACTAAGGCACAGAGGCACAAAGAGAAATGTACAGGGAATATTAACTTTGTGCCTTTGTGCCTGGGGAACTTTGTGCCTGATCTTTGAGGTGTCTTTCATGGGGCGGATAATCTTTTCGCGGCGGCAAATTCCGCCAACCCCGGCCTGTGCCCTTTTTTGGCTTTTGGGCTTTTGCACTCTTTTCGCCGCCTTCCTTTTGGTTTGCTGTCCCGGCGCCCGGCCGGCGCAGGCCGCCGCCGGGCTGGAGACTTACTCCCCGGCGAAGGAGGCGGGCCGGCCGGCGCAAATCATCTGGAAGCTGACGGGGCTGGGGCACCTGGCGGCGGATCTGCTGGTGGGTCCGAACGGGCGCCTGCACCTGACGGCGGGCAACAAGCTGGTCGCCCTGGACGGCAACGGCAAACAGGTCTGGGAAGCGCCCGGCCCCGCCGGAGGCCAGCCGGGCCAACCCGTTTTCGCGGGAAACGGCTCCATCTTTTTGCCCGGCCGGGCAGTTATCCAGGAAATCAAGCTCAACGGGGCCGCCGGGTGGAGTTTTGCCGTTTACGCGGACGGCCGGGGCTCCGGGGGCGCCAAAGCCCCCCTGCTGGCCGGGGGACCGGGGTATCTGCTCTACCTGCCCTTGCCCACGGGTTTCTACGCCGTCGACGTCCGGGGCCATTACCGCTGGTCTTTGCTGCAGTGGGACACCGGCGACCTGTACGCCACCAGGCCCGCGCAAGACCGGGAGATCCTGGCCTGCACCGGCAACTCCCGGACCGTTTTCGTGGTTTACGGGAAGCGGGGCGACGGCTACCGGCTGGCGGCGGTGGACGAAAAAGGAAATATCCTGTGGCGCTACTGGCTGGGAGATCTCAAACAGTGCCACCTGGTCATGGGCAAGGACGAACGGCTCATTGTCGTGGCCAACCCGGCGAAGGTAGACCGCTTTAACAAGGGGAAGATTTACGCTTTCCGGGGCGCCACCGGCGGCGATGGGGACCTGGACGGAAGCGGAAGCCGTAACAAGAACGGGGGGGAGAATGCGGACTGGCACGAGCACGGCCGGCCGCTATGGACCTTTTCCCTGCCTTACGACGACCTCAGCGCCCCGGCCCCGGCCGCCGACGGAACACTTTATTTTTGCGCCGCCAAAAAGGTATTTGCCCTCGCCACGGACAACGGGCTCCTGAAGTGGGAATTACCGCTTTTAAACGTCGTTTCCCCGCCCGCGGTCGACAGCGCCGGCGGGCGGATTTACGCCGGCAGCAGCGACGGACGCCTCTTTGCCGTCAGTCCGGCCGGCCGGATGATCTGGGAGCGGGAACTGGACGGAGCCATTGACCGGCCCCCCCTCAGCGGTCCCGACGGCCACCTGTACGTGGCCACAAATAAAGGTACGCTGTATAAGATAAAAGACAACAGCAGAACAGAAGAGTAACCCGGGAAGCCCGGCGTTTACATTTAGGCGTGGACCGTTCGACCTTAATCCGGGTGGCCGGCAAACAGTTTTTAGCAAAAAGGTGAAGTGCAAGGTAAAAAATAGGGGGAAATTCCTTTGTTTAACCGGGGGTTTTTATTCTTTTTCACCCTTTTTTTACTCCTTTTCATACCGCTGAACCTTACTCTTTCCCCTCCCCGGGCTTTTTCCGCCCCGGCTTATCACCAACCCGGGGACCAGTCCTTCGGCGACCTGGAAAACCACTGGGCCAAAAGCGCCGTTTACCGGCTGGCCGCGCTGGACATTTTCGCCGGCTATCCGGACGGCACCTTCCGGCCCGAGCGGCCGGTAACCCAACTGGAAGCCGTGGCGCTGATCATGCGCACCGGGGGCTTTGGTGAGATCAGGCCCACCCGCAGCACCACTCGCAGTACCGGCGCCGCGCGCGGGGCGGCGCAGGGAAAGAAGAGCGGCGGGGCGGCGCCGGAAGGCCCGAAAATTCCCGCCGTTCCCTGGGGGGAAAACCACCTGCGCCTGGCCGTGGAAAAGGAGTTTCTCCCGCCGCCAATGCTCTCTTCCTTCACGCCCGACGCGGCCATCACCCGGGCCGAAATGGCCGCCTTTTTGGGCCGCGCCCTGCAGCTCCCGGTGGAAGAGGCGGCCGCAGGCGCAAACGGTTTCCTTTTTACCGATCTGGAACAGGCGCCCCCTTACTGCGTCCCCTACATCCGCGCCGTCGCCCGGGCCGGCTTCATGTCCGGCTACCCGGACGGCAGCTTTCGGCCGAACCAGACTTTGCGCCGGAGCGAAATGGCCGTCATCCTTTCCCATTTGCTGGATGAAGATTGGGTAAAAGTATCCCCCGGCCGACGGCTCACCGGCTGGATCTCGGGAATTCAGCAGACCCGCGGCCGGCAGGAGATCGCGTTCACCACCCTGGAAGGAGAGCAGAAAATCAGGCCCGCTCCCGGGCTGAAATGTTTTCTTCAGGGGGAATCGACCGAACTTTTCCGGGCGGTGAACCACCGCGTAGAGCTCATTCTGGACAAAAGGAAACAGGCGCGCTACGTCAACATTTTGGAGCGCCGGAAAATGCGGCTGCCCTCGGAAAAAATCACCGGCACGGTCAAATCCGTACTTTTGGGCGAAGACAGCTACCTGCAGTTGAGCGATCTGAACTGCGCGGACAGAACTCTTCCGCTGGCCTGGGACGCCGTGGTGGAAGGAAAAAGCGCCCGCCAGGGCTTTTTGTCCCTGCGGCCGGAGACTTTCGTGGAAGCGGCCCTGGCCGGCGGGGAAGTGAGCAAAGTCACCGTCCTGGACGTGAAAAAGATCTCCGGAACCGTGGAGAGCTTAACGGGGAAGACTTTGCGCCTGGCCGGCGCCGGCGACAAAACAAAGTGGCCGGAGTGGTTCCACTACTGGGACCGGGCCAGAATCGTGGACAAAGACGGTAAAAAAGCCGGGGGAATTCAAGCAGGCGACCGCGTGCAGATCACCTACCTGGACCCCTTCCCGGACGAAATCGAGGACGAGCGGGTGCTGGAAATCATGGTGCAGCGCCCGTGACATGGACGAAAAGGAGCGTAAAAGCTATGCGAAAAGATAATAAAGTTCTTAAGCGTGATAAGCCACCTGAAAACTTTACCTTTTTGGAAGAATTTTGGACATTTTGGGACACACATAGCACCAGACCCTGTGCTCTGCTGCTCCCAATGAAGTCCGGTGATGGTGTAAAGAAACGTCATCTGGCAACCCAGGGTTTTCAGTTCGGCCAGATAAGGCAAAAGGGGGCCAAAATTCTTCGACCAGAAAACAAACGCACCGACGTTTTCCGGCCGCAGCGAGACCCGGACGGCCCGGCGGCTAAAGGGATTGCAGCTCACCGCCCACCCCTGGCGAACCCGCTGCATAAACCACTCTCCGTAAAAGGCGGGGATGTCGGTGCGCCGGCTGACCGAAACGATCCGGGGCTTATTGAACAGCACCATTTTTTCTTCCATCGGCCAGTAATAACCCCCTGCGCCCGCAGGGCTTTGGCGCCACACCCCATCTTTTTCCGCCGGGCAGGCAGAAAAGGAATCTTTTTTCCCTTCCTCATCAGGTCTTGTCTTTGAGCATTCTAATAATATGCCTGGCTAAATTCTCATTTATTTCAGTATGTCTGGGTATCGGTTGGGAAACCTTTGTTCCTGGATTCTGATACCAGTCATGTCTTCGTCCGTGCCTGATGAAAACACACCCCATCTTTTCAATTTCTTTTAGTAAATCCTTTCGCTTCACGAGACCTCAAGCTCCGCCACTTTTCGAACACAGGGAATGGCGCCACTGTTTAATTCGTTATGAATATCTCTTAAATTTTCTTCTAATTCTTCAATGGTTTCCCCCTGTGTCATGTAGTCCGGGTATTCTTCAAGGTAGCCAATCCACATATCCTCGTCCTTCCAGTAAACATACTTCTTCTTGTCCATTTATCCCAGCCCTTTCTCTTTCAGTCTCACATTTATTTTTAAACTTACTCTATGAAAGGAACCTTATTAATTATAACATGCTTTACTACCTTGAATCCACCTGGAGCAAGTTAAAGCAGCTCCGCTACCTGGCCAGCCTCAAAAGGGCGCTGCCCAATACGCAGACCGCCAGGAGCACTGCTACCGCCAGGATCACCTTTTGCCGACGCTGCCGGCGGCGGGCCCAGTCCCGGTCAAATTCCTTTTCCCAATCCCGGCCCTTTTGCTTTAGCCTGACGCGCTGCCCGTCCCACACAAAAGGTGAGTGGCGCCGGCGTTTTTCCTCCAGATCGACTACCTTGCCGCGCCCGTTCTTTGGGGACACCCGGAACTATCCTTTCCCAAAAAACTTTAATTTGCCCAAAACCGCTTTTTTCCGCAATGATGCTGTTTTACTTAATTTTTTTCAGCCCCAAAGAGATCCGCTTTTTTGCTGGTAATAATAATCAAAATCGGTAGTTCATCCCTTAAGCCAAAAGAGAACGGACCGTGCTTATAAGCGGCTTAACACATTTCACAACCCCTTGGCCGCCAGTTCTTCCAAAAGGGCGGGAAAGCGGGCGTACCTGCCGCGCAGTTCGGCGATGTACCGGCTCCAGGCCTTGCCGGTGCCCAGCCTTTCGTGGAGGGAGCGAACCTTTTTCAGGTAGGCGGCCGCCTTCTGGTAAGACGCGCGTTTGCGCTCGCCGATGGCTTTTTCCGCCAGGTCCCTGTACAGTCCCAAAGCCGCCTCCGGATGGTCTTTTACCGCCGCTTCGGCCACCTTTAAAAGATATTCCGGCCGGCCCCAAACCTCCACCCGGGGAAGCAGCTCCAGCGCCCTGGCCACGTCTTTTTCCGCCAGCGCTATGTCCACCAGGACGCCGAACCGGCCGTTCTTTTCCAGGGTGGCCAGCGCCTCCTCCCGGGCCTTTTCCCAGACCCCCAGGGAAGCGGCCGATTCCCGCAGCTTTTCGTACCCTTTTACGGAAGGCTGCTCAAGAAACAGCTTGTGCCGGCAGGCCAGAGCCACCGCCGGGTCCCCGTGCTTCTGGTGGTACGCGGCCAGCCACTCCAGGTAGCTCCAGTGGGGGTTTTTGCCCTGCACCTGACCCTCCAGCAGGGCGGCCGCCTGTGGCCCGGCCCCCGCCGCAGCCAGCGCGTCCGCCACTCTGACCATCACCCCGGGGAGTTGGGCAAGGTGTTTCTGCGCCAGCCCCACGGCCTCCCCCACTTTTCCTTCCGCAATTAAAAGAAACGTCTTTTGCTCCGGGGTCCCCAGTTCCCTGACCAGGGCCGCGGCCTCCTCCGGCCGGCCGTGTTCTTCCCGCCAGCTGGCCAAAAGACCAACCAGCATTTCCTGTTCCCAACCGCTGCCGCCGCTTTTTTCCAGAGCGGAGCGCACCCCCTCTTCCAGGGAGGCCCAGTCTTCTTCCGTGGCGTATTCCAGAAGGACTTCTTCGGCAAGTTCGGCGAAACCGATTCCGCCCAGGTCGATTTCCCGCAGGAACGCCTCCAAAAGGGAAGCCAGCCAGGACCGGCGCACAGCGGGAGCGGGCTGCCCCCCGGCAAAGCACTCCCGGAGCCCCTCTACGGCATCACTGGCAATGGCGGCCAGCTCCCCCTCCCCGTCCATCTGGGCCAGAAGATCGTCGTACCCGTCTACCAGGGCGTCCAGTACGGCCTGGTAAACCGCCCCCGCCCCTTCCCACTCGCCTTCTTCGGCCAGGCGACCGGCGTCTTTGAGCATTCCCCGCAGGGTCACGGCCGCCAGGTCCGGATCTTCGGAGCTTACCGCCCGCCGGGCTTCCCTGTGGACGGCCTCTTCGTCCACCCGCTTTCCCGGGACCAGGGCGGCGGCCGCAAAAACGGCGGTAAGAAGCTCCGGCTCCCGGTTGACCAGGCTTTCCACCAGGGCGACGAGCTGTTCTTTGGAAAGGCCGGTCAAAATTTCCTGCAAGGGCCGGTGAAAACTCAAGGAATCCGGGCGGTGAAGGCAAGTCAGCAAGAGGGCAACGATGTGCTTGCAGAACCCTCCGCGGGGGCAGGTGCAGGAAGCCTCCGCGATCCCTTCCTCATCAAAAACAACCCGAACGTTGTAGGGCTCGTACCGGGAACCCGCGCACTGCGCCCGCAGTTCCCGGCCGAAAACAGCGGGCTCCAAAACGGCCCCGCTCCGGAAGTACTCCCATCCCCTTTGAAAGCTGGCTTCACCGGCAAGTTCGCGGATCTGCTCTTCACCGGGAAGGGGCAGGGCCGGGGTCTGCGACTTGCCTTTTTTCTTGTCCGTTCTGATAGCCGTTTACTCCTTATAAGATAATATTTTGAAATGTATTTAGAAATGAGGGGCCGATTTTAACAAACCGCCTTCAATAATTCCTCCGCCTCAAATCGCAAGGAATCAATTTTTTCTACCGCAAGGCGCGCCTCTTCCAGGGAAACGTGCGGCTTGAGATTATGAATGTATTTAGCTCGCCATTCCACATTTTGCTTTTCTCCTTGCTCCCTGGTTACATAAAATGCCGTGGCAAGACGCTCAAGTTCAGCTACTCCTTTCAGCGCAAACGTCTTCACGACAAAATCAATATGCCTTTTGTATTTCGCCCTTGTTTTGGGGTAGCTTTTCATGATTATTTCTGCAGCAGCTCCGGGCAAAAGGGAAGGTCCGTAAGGATAAGGCCGAACATGGAGCTCAAGTAGATTATCAGCACGCATTGCCGTCAGTTCATCCCTTAAGTCAAAAGAGAACGGACCGTGCTTATAAAGAATAAAATCAAATCCCATCGGTACTTCCATCATTTCCTGAAGAAAGTAACCACATTTTTGGATATGCGTTTCTCCGCACCAACTCCCCTGTTCCTTCATATTTTCAACCAGTTCCAGAATTATTGCCGCCCTTTTTAAACTATCCATACCTTTACTCCTCCTTTCCCGGCCTGATTATTTCTTCCCGATTTTTTTCCAGCCATTCCTTGGCTGCTTTTAAAAGATCTTCCTGAATGAACACGTAATCAACCGCGACCACCGGAATATTCCTGAGTGTATCGGAAATAACAAGGGAAGAAACAATTCTCCCATCCTTGGTCTTCACAGGAAAATCAGGAATACCGCCTTTTTCCTTGTAAAAGTCACCACGGACCGAATCCTCGCCGAACATGGCGGAGGCGCTTCTAAAAATTGCTTCTCCGGCCCGGATATTTTTTTGAAGGTCGACTGGATTTCGCTTATATAAAAGCTTATAGTGCTTATGTTCAACAATCCTTCGGGCGGGATCGTGCCCTGGGTGCTCAGGATCCCGGGAAGCTTCTAAAAGCGCTGCTATTACTTCACTATCAGTAAAATCCAAAAAATGTTTAACACTTGTAGGAAATTTTCCATCAGGTAACCACTTCTTTAAAAAATCCTTCAAATGAATGTCGTAAATCCGCCTTACCGGATGGAAATAAACCTGGCTATACATTCTTTCATGATAAAAAATTCACCTTAAATGATGAGGGATAGTTCATTCCGAACAAGTGTTTTATACTGCTAAAAAATCCTTTTCTCTGGGGAAATTTTTTCACGGTCTTTCATGCCTATTAAACCGTTTATATCATATTTAATTCTCGAATATATGTTCGTTCTCCTGCCTGGGTCAGGAAAAAAATTTTATTTTTTTCCTCAGTTGGATCTAAAACAACATCCAGCCACAGCGAATAGTTACGGATGTAATAAAGGTCGTAACGCAGCAGAACATGCCCGTCAACTGGCTGGAGGCGGCGCTTGCCTCTTACGGCATTCCGCCCGCGCGGCACCGTAGGGAAAAGGAAGAGCAGTTAAAAAACTTTTTGACCCGGCGGGAAAACCTGGAAAAAGTAGTGCAGGAAGCGGGCGAAGAGGAGCGGGAGCTTTTAAAGTTTCTGCTTTTGCGGGGCGGCTTCAGCCGGATCAGCGCCGTCACCCGCCGGTTCGGCACCACCGACGGAGACGGTTTCTTCTGGGAAGAGGAGGAGCCTGCTTCCCCCCTGGGGCTGCTCTGGTCCCGGGCCTTAGTGATGGTGGGTAAAGCCGTGCTCAACAACCGCCAGTGCAAAATCGCCGCCATTCCCGTGGAGCTGCGCCCGCTGCTCAAAGAAATTCTGGCCTGACGGTTTTTGCACCCACTTTTGCCGGACAGGCAGAAAAGGAACTTTTTTCCCTTCCTCCGTGTCTAATTAAGTGTTGAAGGAGGGGATGAAAATGAAGCTGGCCGAGGCGCTTTTGGAGCGCAAGAGTTTAAAAGACCAGATCGGTGCCCTGAAAGAGCGGGCCGTCAAGGACGCCCGCGTGCAGGAGGGGGACCAGCCCGCCGAGCGTCCGGAGGAACTGGCAGCGGAAATCGAAAAGCTGGTGCAGCGGCTGGAAGCAATTATAACGGCCATTAACCGGACGAACCTGCAGGCCAGGCTGCCGGACGGACAGACCATCATGGAAGCCATCGTGAAACGGGATATGCTCAGGCTGCGTCACCAACTGGCCAGGGACCTGGCCGGCGCGGCCGCGCCCGACCGGGAAGGCTGGCGGCTGACCCGTTCCGAAATCAAATTCCAGCCAACGGTGGATGTCGCCCGCTGGCGGCGCGAGGCCGACGCCCTGGCCAAGGCCTACCGGGAACTGGACGCGGCCATCCAGGCCGCGAACTGGACCACCGATCTCAGGGAAGAATAAATAGGGTAACGACAACCATGGCAATCACAAAAGAAAAGGATACGCGTTAAAAACATAAAAACGTTTTCGGGGTAGCCGGAAGGGCAAACTGCTGAGGGCATCTCCCCGCCGGAGGTGCTATATCCGGCCGTAGCCGTGCCGCCAAAACGCGACTCCGTTAACTGCTCAGGGGCTCAGAACCCCTACTGAGAAACGGTGAAAGGGTACCGGGTAAAGCGTACGCGCGTACAGCTCACCGGGTAAAGCGTAGAACCACGTGCCGGCAGCGAGTTCTTTCGGCGAGGGCGGGAAAGCGGGTAAATTCAATGCCGCGGCTAATCTAATCGATGCCGCGGCTTAATCCTCAAAAAAGAAGGCTGGATGGAAGGCCGATATCCCGGACATCACACGCATCATAACCGGCAGCAGTGAGCGCCTTCGCAGTGGAGCGGGGTAAGTCTTCATCGATAAGAAACTTCAAGCTCATTAAATTGATTTGACCTGTTCTCCGCTAATGATATTTGCTGCATACCGGAGAACAGCAAAAATTTGGTCGCGGGTCAGTTCGTATTCTTCCATAACTTCTTCATATTTAGCCCCGCCCCGATTCGATCATCTTTAATTTATGTTTTAAAAAAAACTCAATGCTCTGTCTGATTAAACTATCCGGTTGCATATCCAGTTCTCTGGCCAACTGCTCCACCCGGGTCATAAACAACCACCTCTTCAGGTTTTATCTGAAGCTATTTTACCACCTGGCGAAAAAATTAACTATAGTGTATTTACATGGTCTGCAGGATAATCTACTTC
>JBFMBG010000073.1:0-16216 GCA_040755215.1 Bacillota bacterium
TTGTAAATACCTTGACAGAGTTTCCGGAGATTAAAGAAGTGGCCTTTAAAGTAGAAGGTAAAGTCGATGATGCTGCGAAGGACTGGTGGGGTCACGTAGGGCTGTACGGGCAGCCATTCACGCGGCACCTTTTCAAGGTTTACGAGCCGGCCATCTGGATTTACCACCCGCAACCGGACCAGAAGGTAACCAGCCCGCTGCCTGTGACCGGCAGCGCCCGTGTTTTCGAGGGTAATGTGGTCGTGCGTCTGGGAACAGAAGACGGAACCGTATTGGCGAGGAATTTCGGGACAGCTACCAAAGGTGCGCCCGGACGGGGCGACTTTAAGATCGAGTTGAAGTTTGATTCCCCGGGGACCGGGGAGGGATGGGTTGAAGCCTTTTCGGAGAGCCCTGAGGACGGCAGCGAGGTTGATAAGGTGCGCGTTCCGGTGACCTTCTGAGCAGCAGCAGCGATTAAGTGCCGATTCGAATAACCTCGTGACTAGATCCTGACCGCATTATTTTTATTTTACCGACCTTTAGGCGCGGCTGTCGGGCAACCGGCGGAGAACCGGTCAATACCATGGAATGATCCATGGTTTTGTTTTTTGAACGGCTTTTCTGGATTTTAAGAATTCGGTTTTCATAAATTGTAAAAGTTAAACCACTGCAGTCTTTTTACTTTTTGTTTACATTTTGTTAATTTTAATGTTAAATTTGGCGATTTAAATAGAGTATAGACGGCATTCAGAAAGGGGGCTGAAATTCAAAGGGCTTCTTGTCTTTGAAGGTTATGGGAAAGGGTTGCTTACTGAAAGGAGATGTTTAGAGTGCGGAAATTGAAAATGCGGAAAACTGTTGTGTTGTTAATGACGCTGGTCTTTCTGTTTTCTGTCTTTGCGCCGGCGGTGTGGGCTGAGGAAACCGCCGATCCGTCCGCTTCGGCTGAGGAAACTGGGGGTTCTACCGCCTCCGGCAATGAAACGGTCGTAGAGATTTATACTGAAGAACCAACCCCAACAGACACCGCGACGGACGAGACCGGTCTGCAGGACGAGTTAGGGCTCCCGGTTGACCAGTTGGGTCTGCAGCCGCTTCCTGAGGTGCCGGCACCTGACGAACAGGAGCGCACCCGGTTGTGCGAATCGCTGCGGGCGTACATCTATGGAGACCTCGAAGGTTTGGGCTGGAACGGGGCTACCCTGCTGGCCACCTCCCGCAGGCTCGCCCAAATTGCCCGTAACCGGGCCGCTTTCTTCAATAGCCATCCGCTGGTAAAACGGGATTTTGTTCGCCTGTGCGATCAGGTGGTGCGCTTGAACGCGCACCGGGTGCAGAACGAGGAGATCAAGCAGCGCATTTACCGGAACATGGCCGCTGCTTACGTCTTTCTCGGGTGCTACAATCGGGCGATTGCCTGCCTGGAACGGGGGCTGATGGTCGGTGCCAAAAACGGCGACTTGGTACGCGATCTGAAGTACCTTTACAGGAAAATGGGGCACAGAAATCCCAAAGTATTTGTAAACGGCCGGCATCCGAGATTCGATGTCCAACCGAGGATTATGAACGGACGAACGATGGTGCCGCTCAGGGCGCTGGCTGAATCACTCGGCAGCCAGGTCAACTACAATAACGGGCAGATCAACTTCAACCGCGGCGGGATACAGATCAACCTTTACGTTAATAACAGCATAGCCTACGTCGGCGGCAAGAAGGTCCAAATGGACCAGCCCGCGCGGGTAGTAAACGGCCGCACCCTGGTGCCGCTGCGCTTCATTGCCGAAAACCTGAACGCTAATGTTGTTTACGACAGCGAGAGCGGCGTGATCACGGTTGATGATAACACTGCTGAAATAACGTAAAGCATTTTGGGGTGCTTACACGCGCAGGTGGTAAACGTAACTTGCTAGGAAGTCAGGTTGAAGTCGGGAAATCGCAGAGGGCCCTGGCAAATAACAGGGCCCATTTCTCCTACAAAATAAGTCACGAGTTCTACGTCCGATGAATTAAAGCCGTTGCCGCCCAGCACTCAGTTGGCTCTCCCACCTTACTAATGCATATCGTAACTCCCCTGCTAGCTTCCGCTGACCATACGCCAACACACCTCGGAGTGCTGGGCCGGCAGAAAGGCCGTTTTCATCTTTCGTTGTGCGGCTTGCCGCATGTGGCACTCTCAGGAAGACTACGGCATAGAGGCGAACAGTATCGATACAAATTTCTGAAGTTATGATATTTCCCTGGTTCTTAAGTATTAGTATACTGGGTTTAGAGGAAACTTGCCGGGAAGGGTATGACATGAAACGGATCGGATTACTGCTCTTTGTTGTCGGTGCGTTGTTGTTCGCCGGATGCGTGGCGCGAGAAAAAGTTTCTCCGGCGGCGTCTGAGGGTTCCGCTGCAAAGACGGCGGAAAACCGTGCCGGCTCCTCCCGGGACCAGACCGCCGCGGGGGAGGCATATCCCGAAGAGGGGGCCGACTCTACTGAAAAGAGCGAAGGTTCTTCCAGGGATGGTGTTGTGCTGAAAACCGAAACGCCGGTTGCCGACCCAGAGGCGGAGCAGATACTAAAAGACCTGGAGAACGAGATCAATGGTTTCTTGCAGGTGATTGAGAGCTGTGAGAGCGTGGAAGACGAAGACCTTGAACCGGGGGTGATGCAATGATCAGGAGATCGATAAGCTTGCTAGTTTTATTAACCATGACTGTATTTTTGTTGACCGGGCCGGCCTCGGCATATGTCGTCCCGGTATTTGCGCAGCGGATCGACCAGCAGCGTCCGGTATTGACCGCCCTGGAACTAAAACTTGAAGAAGTCAGGCGAAACCGCCATCGGCTACAAAACCTGAATGCCGCGACTACTGAAAAAATGGCGGTTCTAAAGCGAAAAATTACCGGGCTGCGGCATAACCCTGAAGAACTCACCCCCCAGCAGCTAACTGTCTTAAAGGACGAGACGGCCTCTCTGGCGCGTCAAAGGAAGATTATGGCAGCAACAGAGGGCCTTATACGCAGGAACAGCATCGCATTACGTAAGCATCTGCAGTCCAGGGATTACCAGGCGGCTCTTCACGACCTTGACCGGATAATTGCGGTACAGCGGATTCGCATACAAAGCTTGCAGGCCGTATCGCCTATTCTGGACCGTCTTATTGCCGCTATACCGTAGGCTCGTGCGGGATAATAAAGCTGACGGCCAGGCCCGTCCCGCCGGCGCGGTTCTGCGCATTTATGCTCCCGCCGTGCAGCATCACCAGTTGTCTGGCGATAGACAAACCCAGGCCGGTGCCGCCGGTGACGCTGTCGCGGGACTTGTCAAGCCGGTGGAATTTTTCAAAGATGCGGGTGAGTTCCTCTTCCGGTACACCCGGCCCGGTGTCGACAACACTGAATGTCACCGCGCTTGAATCACAGGTTGCACTGAGACTGACCGTTCCACCGGGCGGGGTATAACGGATGGCGTTGCTTAAGAGGTTTAAGATTACCTGCTTCAGCCGGTCGTAGTCCGCACGGACGGTCACCGCCGGCTGAACGCTTGTTCTGAGGGAAATACCTTTTTCCGCTGCGCGCAGGCGAAAAGAGTCGGCTGCTTCTTCAAGCAGGGCCGGTACATCGATCAGGTCTATCCGGAGCCGCACCGCTCCGGCCTGGATACGGGCAAGTTCCAGGAGGTCGCTTACCAGTCCGGCCAGCCGGGTAGTCTCGTCGAGGACGAGTGAAAGGTACTGGGGCTGTTCCGCCGGTTTCACCACCCCGTCGAGCATAGCCTGAACGAACCCCCGGATTGTAGTCAACGGGGTCCGCAGTTCGTGGCTTATATCGGCGATAAGCTCCTGGCGCATGCGCTCCGTTTCCCGCAACCGCTCCTGCATGATGTTAAACGAACGGGCGAGTTGCGCTATTTCGTCGCTGCCCCTCACCACCACTTCCTGCGAGTAGTCTCCTGCGGCAACCCTTTCCGCGGCCTGCCCCATAGAAGTTACGGGCCGTGTGATGCGGCGGGAGACCACAAATACAGCGACTACGGCAATGGCCACGATCGCCAGGGCGCTTTTCACAAGTACCCGGTTTACCGCCGCAAGGGGTTCCTCGATGTATGTGAGCGGGGCGAGGAACAATACGGCTCCTGCCACTGTTTCGCCGGTTTTCAGGGGGGTGCCGACGAATACCACGGGCGTATTCAAGGTGCTGATGAACCGCCTGCTGCTAACGACGGTATCACCTTGCAGAATACGCTCGATGTCATGAAGCAGGTCGCGCTCGGCTAATCCGGCGGGGGTGCGTGCTTCGAGCGCCGCCATTGTTTCACCGCGGACATTTAGGACATAAACACGGGCGTTGGTAGCGTAGCTAATGGCCTCCAGGGCCTGCCTGAGTTCTCCGCTTGAAATGCGACCGGCCCGGTATTCGCTTGTCAGGGTGTTGATCTTTGCAGCCTGGGCAATGAGTTGCTGTTGTTTCTGCTCGAGGAAGTAGTGGGCGAAGAAGCGTGACAGACTGTAAGAAGCCGCGGCGGTCAAAAGGACGGTGATAATCAGGTAGACCAGGACGAGTTTTTGAAACAGGGAGCGGAACACTTCAGCGGTCCTCCGCTTTGTAACCGACACCCCAGACCGTGGTGATGCGCCAGGTCCGCATCTTGCCGCGCAGTTTCTCCCGCAGCCGCTGGACGTGAACGTCTACGGTACGCGTTTCGCCGGCGTAGTCGTAACCCCAGACCCGGTCGAGCAACTGGTCACGCGTAAAGGCGATATTTTTGTGGGTCAGCAGGAAATAGAGGAGTTGAATCTCCCGGGGTTTCAGGTCAAGGACTTCACCGCGGTAGCGCACCTCATAGGCGCTCATGTCAACCGTAAGTTCATCTGCTGTTATCCGCTGGAGGTTGTGTGCCGGTGCAAATTCCCGGCGTCTCAGGTGAGCGCGGATGCGCGCCGCCACCTCGCGGGGGTCGAAGGGTTTCACGACATAGTCGTCAGCTCCGGCATCCAGACCGACCACCTTGTCCTCGGTGCCGTCTCTGGCGGTAAGCATAATAATCGGCACGTCGCTCTCCAGCCGGATGAGCCTGCATACCTCCCAGCCGTTGATCACCGGGAGCATCAGGTCGAGGACCACGAGTACCGGCCTGAGCTCCCGAAACTTTGTCAGGCCGGTGCTGCCGTCGTGGGCGAATGCCAGGTCGTATCCCTCATCTTTCAGGTAGAGCTGCAGGAGTTCACAGATGTTGGTGTCGTCGTCGACGATCAGGATGGTCCTGGTTCTCAATTGTCATACCCCCGTAACTGTATTTTCGCTGTTTTGTCTTTTAAATCCTCTTCTCGTTAATCCCGGAAGGCTTGTCTGCAGCAGGCCTTTCCCTCCTCAAAAAGGGTATCCTGTTACCTGCTCCAAGACGGTTTGCCTTAACGTTTCAAGCCTGTCACTGCGCTGCATTGCTTGACAGCCTGCAGCCTCTCCAATACAATGAAATTTGATTCGTTGCCATTTTACGGGGAAAAATTCAGCAGAAACATGTCTTTTAAGTTTTTTCCCGAAGGGGAAGGAGAAGAGCTTTGACGCAGTTGGGAAAAGAAACGCGGCCGGCTTTCTATATAACCACGCCGATATACTACCCGAGTGACCGGTTGCACATCGGACATGCCTATACAACCGTTGCAGCGGATGCGGTCGCCCGTTTCAAGCGTCTGCAGGGGTACGACACCTATTTTCTTACCGGTACTGACGAGCACGGGCAGAAGATTGAGCGAGCCGCCCGCGCACACGGAAAAACGCCGAAGGAATACGTGGATGAGATAGTGGCCGGCATAAAAGCCTTGTGGGCGGAACTGAAGATTGAGTACAACGATTTCATCCGTACCACGGAAGAGCGCCACCGTGACGTGGTGAAGCGGGTTTTCCGGCGCTTGTATGACCAAGGCGACATTTACAAGGCGGCCTATGAGGGTTGGTACTGCACCCCGTGTGAAACCTTCTGGACTGAAAGGCAGCTTAAAGACGGCAACTGTCCCGACTGCGGCCGCCCGGTGGAACTCCTTCAGGAGGAGAGCTACTTTTTTAGGCTGTCAAAGTACGCAAACATGCTCCTTGAATATATTGAGAACCATCCTGACTTTATCCAGCCTGTCTCCCGGCGAAACGAAATGGTCAACTTTATCAAAAGCGGACTTGAAGACCTTTGCGTTTCCCGCACCACCTTCTCCTGGGGTATCCCGGTCCCGTTCGAACCGCGGCACGTGATTTACGTCTGGGTAGACGCTTTGACCAACTACATATCGGCTCTCGGGTACGAGACCGAAGACGACTCCCTTTTCAGGCGTTACTGGCCTGCAGACGTTCACTTGGTCGGGAAGGATATCGTTCGCTTTCACACTATAATCTGGCCGATACTGCTTATGGCACTGGATTTGGAGTTGCCCAGGCGGGTTGTGGGACACGGCTGGCTTCTTGTCGGTGGCGGAAAGATGTCGAAGTCGAAGGGAAACGTTATTGACCCTGTCCAACTCATCGGAAAGTACGGCGTCGATGCCGTCAGGTACTACCTGTTGCGGGAGCTCCCGTTTGGTTCTGACGGGGACTACTTGGAGGAAAACGTTATCGGGAGGACTAACAGCGACCTGGCTAACGACCTTGGGAACCTTCTTCACCGCACGCTTACGGTGTGCGAAAAGTTGGGCGGCGGGGTGGTCGGACCGCCGGGAACACCGGAGGGTCCAGATCACGAACTGATCGAGTTGACCCGGGAGACGCCTGACAAGGTTGCATCGCTGGTTGACCGCCTTGAGCTCTCCGAGGCCCTTGCCGCTATCTGGCAACCGGTGGCCAAAGCGAATAAATACCTTGATGAGACTGCCCCCTGGAACCTCGGGAAAGACCCGGGGAAACGGGAGCGCTTCAATACCGTGGTCTACAATGTCCTCGAGGTCTACCGCTTCGTAACGGTATTGCTGGGACCTTTTATGCCGGGATTTCCGGAACGAGTCTGGCCGCAGCTCGGTATTGACGAACGGCCTGAACTTCATACTTTTTCGTCCCTCGAGTGGGGCCGGTTTCCTGTAGGGGCTAAAGTTCAGCGCGGTGTGCCTCTCTTTCCACGCATTGAAAGAGAGAAATAGCACCGGGAGGCGCGTTTTACAACAGCGCCGGCCGGCCTAAACCTTGAGGTTTAAGGAGAAATCAGCAGTGCTCACCGACACCCACTGCCACCTGAATGACCCGCGGTTTGATGCCGACAGACCGGCTGTCCTCGAACGTGCCCGCGCCGCCGGTGTAACGCGGATTATCACCATAGGGTACGACCTTGCCTCGTCACAAAGCGGCGTAGAAATGGCGGGTTTACTGCCGGGCGTTTTTACGGCGGTCGGGGTCCACCCCCATGACGCCGCCGGGACTCCGCCCGGCTATATCGAGTCGCTGCGGCTGCTGGCGCAGGAACCGCGGGTGGTGGCCGTCGGAGAAATCGGACTTGACTATTATCGTGACCTTTCCCCGCGCCCGGTTCAGCAGGAGGTCTTTATCGCCCAGCTCCGCTTGGCGCGCGAACTGGGGCTGCCGGTGGTCATTCACTGCCGCGACGCGCACGACGAGGTGTACGAGATTCTGAAGCGTGAGGCGGCAGGGCTTGCCGGGGTGATGCACTGTTTTTCGGGAAGCTGGGAGGAGGCCAAACGCTTCCTGGCCCTCGGTTTCCACATCTCCATTGCCGGGCCGGTGACTTTTCCCCAGAGCAGCAAGCTGGTGGAAGTGGCCCGGCGGGTGCCGCTCGACCGCCTTTTGCTCGAAACCGACGCCCCTTACCTTACGCCGGTGCCGTACCGGGGGAAGCGGAACGAACCGGCCTACCTGGTGCACACCGCCCGGAAAGTAGCGGAAATCCGAGAGATGAGTCTGGCGGATCTTGCGGCCGCTACCACAGAGAGTGCGGCGCGCCTCTTTAGGCTGGAGGACTTTTAAGGCAATACACCATCCCCATCTCCCGCAAGCCATCCCCATTTTAGAAGGTTATCATAGGCTGTCTCGATCTGTTCTATAGTAAACTTACCTGCTTTTACGCTGTAAACCTCGTTTAGCACTTTTTCTTTAGAAACCCGTCCGTAAGCTTCCTGTAAACTGACCGCAATAAAGTGTATTGTAGCATAGAGTTCTAAATTCAGGGGAGTGAGGCTGCCAAACGTGGCCAATACGCGATCAATTTTCTCGCGATGGGCCTGGATCTCTTGCTGATGCGTAGCAAGGTACTCATCGCAGGAAAGTCCCTTGTAATAACTTAATCCATCATCGCCCGCTTTAACAATTTCTTTTATAACCGCTTCATTCAGTTCCTCGGCTACTTCGTTGCTATAAGGCCCATAAATATACAAGCGGTAATTGGCACGAACGGGAACTTTTAATTCGGTACAGAAATATACAAGCTTTTGCAGGGCCTTCTTCCCTTTTATTGGCGACTTGGACGTCAGATAGGCAATCAGTGCCTCAGTCTCCATTACGTCCACCCCTCTTCAATCTTTTTGACTTTAGATAAGACCTGGGCATACTGTTCGCTACACCATGCCGCAGCCTTCGCTTTCTTTCCCCGCGCTACATAGAAACGGACGATGTTAATATTCTTTTGAGAAAGAAGTTTTAACGGAAGTGATCGTTCAAAAATGGGAAAACACTTATCGGAATCATGCTTATCCTGAACCACGATACTCACAAATTTTCCCTCTTGGTCTTTTTCATCTCCCTCCTCACTTTTCTTAAGACCGAAAAACGGATTTGTGGGTAGTTTCTTCGCTTGGTCATCTATATAGTAGGTAATACCTAAGCCGTCTTTATTGCCAAATTTTTTGATAAAACGCTTTTTGATCTCATTAATAATCATATAGCTTTCTAAACCGGTATGGTGAGGCAAAGTAACAAAAGCTTCAGAAAGATGATCCCGCTCAAAAATCCGCCGGGCCCATTCGTTAGACCCGCGCATTTTTTTAATTGCTTCTGAAATAGTGCAATCATCGAGCAGGAGGTATTCTTCCAAATTATCCGGAGGAGGGAAAAAATGCTCATATTGAGGGTATTTATTTTCTAGGAAATCTTTCAAGAAGCAAGTTAAGTAATAGTCGTAAATACGCCTGGTTTTGTGAAAATAAACCTGGATGAACATCCAATACCTTGCAAAAATAAGCTCTTCCACTGCTTGGATTCCGTCAGAATCAATTCCTAATTGCCACAATCCAGAAAAAACTTGTTTTTCCAGTTAGCTTTAGCATTGACAACACATTACCCTGCGTAGATACTTTTGAATGTATCACTCTGCGGTAGATTACAGTTCTCCGTGCTCTAAGAAACTGTAGTAGCCCTTCCGGTTGAAAATGATGTGATCGAGCAGTCTGATTCCGAGGGTTTCGCCTGCTGCCTTGAGCTGCCGGGTGATCTCAAGGTCTTCCTTGCTCGGGGTTAAGCCGCCGGCGGGATGGTTGTGGGCGATGATGATGGCCGTTGCCCGGTCGGTAATAGGGTCGGCGAATACCTCGCGGGGGTGAACCTGAGCTTTGTTGACCAGGCCGACGGAGATGACACGGGTGGCGATTACTTCGTTGGCCCCGTTTAACGAAACGCAAAGAAAGTGTTCCTGCTTGCGGTCCGCAAAGTGACTGATCAGCGGGAGGACGTCGGCCGGGAAAGAGATCTTTAAACCTTCGGGTCTGATGCGGCGGCGGGCGAATTCGAGGGCGGCGGCGATCAACGCCGCCTTCGCCGGTCCCACCCCCTCGATCTTCTGCAGTTCATCAAGGTTCAGCTTCTCATTGCCTGTATCCAGCACTTGCAGTATCCGGCTCGCCACGGCCAGCACGTCGCGGCCCTTTATTCCCCTGCCCAGGAGCACGGCCAGCAGTTCCAGGTCCGAGAGCGCCGCGGCGCCCTTTTCCATCAGCTTTTCGCGCGGCCGGTCAGGCTTGGGGATGTCGGCGATGCGTTTCATAATTTTCCGGCCTTCTTCCTTCGCCGGGCCGGAAGTTGCCGCCTGCGCCCGGCGGTCCGCAGTTCCGCCTCCCGCCTGGCCCGCTCTTCCCGGATCCGCTCCAGCAGCACCGACGCAGGTTCGTCATCGGGGTCCTGGGGTACGAGTTCACCCCGGAAGGCTTTAGCAAATATGGCTTGCGTCAACCTATCCACGTAGGCCTTAGCCTTCTCATAACGAGCTTCGACCTGGTCAGCGATCTTGAAAAGCGCCTCCACCCGGCGGACGATTTCGAGTTGTTCTTCGAGGGGGGGTAATGGGATTATTGTAGACGATAGTTCCTTTGTATTTATGTTATTTATCCCTGCCGTTGATTTCGCTTTTGAGAAAAACTGGCTCTTTATGTATTCGGTATTAAGCAATAACAAGACGTATTCTGACAAAACAACTAAAGGTCTTAACCTAATCAAGTAAGAAGCAAAAGCCATTTTACCCGTCAAATTTTGTACAAGAGCACTTTTCCCTATTAACTCTCTACTGCCGTTTGATCTAACTATCAACAAATCACCGTTTCTTACCTTATGATTATCGTCAATATCATTGCGTTTTAAATATTTAAGGTCTCGAAGATCAATGCCCATGGAGACGAGATTCGGGATTCTTAGAACCGGTATGCCCTCGAACGAATAGTCGCTTTTCTCAGATGTACCATATTGAAAACTGAAAATAATATTACCAAGATATGTATAGGCCCAAGATATCGGTATTACCGGTAAATCCTGCGCATCCCTTTTCGCCGTATATTTGACATCTACCCTGGCTTTAACGTTATTTTCCCGGCATTGTTGTTTCATTCGTTCCTTTTTAATCCTCCTTAAAAGTTCCGATGCCGGTTCCACGTCCGGATTCTTTTCTCGCCAATCAGCGGTAAGGCGGCCGGAGCAGGCGGCGGCCAAAACCGACTGGCGAAAGCGTTTAAGAATGACCGGAATCCTGTCCAACCTTTCCTTGCAGTTGTCCACCTTCGTTAGCAATTTCTCCAGTTTGGCGAGTATGCGGTGCTGTTCATTAACGGGGGCCAGAGGAACCTCCACATTAGAGGCAAAAGATGAATTAATGCCACCCTGGGCTGAACCCTGGAAATTCCTTAGAATTTCGTTTCGCCCTTCTTCCGACATTAAATATCTAAATACAAATTTCGGTGAAATGACTTCGCTGACCCGACAAATAAAAACATGCTCGTTTACAACTGCCGTTTCATAAGGAAAATTATCATCCACAAAGGCGGTTTTTCCTGTTGTTGCACCATCCTTGACGATAAGAATATCGTACTTTTGAATATGTCCCTTAGACATCCGGTCCGCGAAATCACGGGGTACAAACTTGATTCTTGTGAAATCGAAGGTTCCATCACAGGTCAAATGCTCACCGCCAATACTCGGAACACCTTCGCAAATTCCTTTAACCCCTCCCCGGGGACGAGAGCCCGATTCCAAAGTTAGCAGGAGTTCGTTAAGCGTATAGGTTATCCAATTGTTAGGGAGGGGGTTCATTTCTCTCACTCCCCGTTCACCTCAAGCAACCCGGATATCTCCCTCAATTCATCCACCGCCGCTTCCAGCTCGGTCACGGCTTCCGCGATCAGGTCCTGGGGTTCCGGCAGCTCATCCGCGTCTTCCAGGCTACTGTCTTTCATCCAGGTGATGTCGAGCTTATAGTTCCGGTCCTTGATTTCGCTGATGTGAAATCTTCTGAAACGCCCCTCTGCACCCGGGTCGGTTCTCTGGCTTTGGCCGTTGGGGTCGGCACCGTAGCACCGTTCGAACTCCGCAAAGTGTTCCGGGGTCAGGGGACGTTCCTTTTTGGTTATCGCAGGCACGTTGGAACGGGCGTCGTAGATCCAGACGTTTTCCGTGGGCAAACCCTTTTGAAAAAAGATTACGTTGGCTTTAATGCCCGGGCTGTACGGGGTAAAGGTGCCGCGCGGCAGCCGCAAAATCGTGTGCAGGTTGCAGTCCTGCATCAGTATTTCGAACACTTCGCCGGCCTTTCCCTCAAAGAGGCAGTTGTCGGGTACGACCACGGCGGCTCGGCCGCCGGGCTTAAGGATATTCATTACGTGCTGGACGAAGTTGAGCTGCTTGTTGCTGGTTTCGATGGTGAAATCGTCCCGCTCCGGCGCCTGGTTTGCCCCTTTGGTGCCGAACGGGGGGTTGGTGAGGATGCAGTTGTACCTCTCGCCGCGGTACGGCTCGTAAATGGAGTCGCCGAGGTGGATTTTTGCCTCCAGCCCGTGCAGGAAAAGGTTCATCAGCGCCAGCCGCCGCGGCCGCGGCACCAGGTCCTGCCCGTAATAGGTATTGGTTTTTATCCTCTTGAAATCCTTCCGGTCCAGCGCCCCGCCGGTGACATCCATCAGCCACTCGTAGGCGCATACTAAGAAACCCCCGGTGCCGCAGGCCGGGTCGCAGATGGTGAAGTCGGGCGCTACGCGCGGGTCCGGCTTCATCACCCGCACGATTGATTTTATCAGCACCCGCGGCGTAAAGTACTGGCCGGCTCCTTTTTTCCCCTCGCTGGCCGCCTTCTCCAAAAGGCCTTCGAAGCAGGCGCCCTTGACGTCAATATCCATCGCGGACCATTCTTCCTCGTCAATCAGTGTGATCAAGCGTTTAAGGTTCACGGGATTGTTAAAACGCGAGGCGGCCTGGGTGAAAATGTCGCCTAAAATACCCGGAGCTTCACGTAATCTGCGAAGGATATCGGTATAATGGTCGGTCAATTCCGTGCCGGATTTGTGCTTCAGGCTGTCCCAGTCGCAACCCTCGGGGATCGCAATCCCTTTTTCGTCGGCCATCTTCAAAAAAAGCAGATAGGTAAGCTGCTCTATGTAATCGCCGTAATCAATCCCGTCATGGCGCAGGGTATGACAGAATCCCCAGAGCTTGTTTACTATATCGGACATGGATATCTCCCTTTCTATGCCGCTACCGCTGCGTTAATTTCAGCTACGAGGGTTTCGAGCTGCCCTTCAAAAACCTTCTGTGCCCTGCCCAAACCGCCGTGCCGTTCAAAGATCGGCGCAACCTCAAAATCGTCCATATCAATGGTAAGGTTCTGAATCACATGCTGGCGGATCAGATCAAGCCACTTCAACTGCTCTTTGTTAAACGGCTTGCCGGCCGTTACTTTCTGTATCGCCCGGCTTACCCTTTCCGCGGCGGTAAGTATCGGTTCTTCCTCGCGGGCGGCGTGTTTCACCATCGAAATGATGTCGGCGACGGCCTTGTTGTAAACCAGCCGGTGCGCTTTCTGAAGCTCCCGCTCCGGAAACTTGCTGCGGGCCAGCTCTTTCCGCAGTTCCGTCAATACCCCCGTGTTCCATTCCCGCGGCCTTTCCAGCAAGATGCGGATGGCTTCTATCTGCTCAGGATTCTCTTTAACAAACCGTGCGAAAGCCTTGAGGTAATCCTCCGGTTTTTGATAGTCACTGCCGGCGTGGATCATAACCTCGGAGGACACGTCGTCTGTTACCTCATATCCGATTAAGAAGGACCGCTTCGCCCGGGGATAATCAAGCAACAAGTCTTGAAACTCTTTATTACGGAGCAATTTCATGGTGTTGGTGAAGTCTTCCTTGATTCTTTCCCGGAGTTCGCCGGCAAATCTGCCGATATCACCGTCCGGGATGTATACGGCGAACTTTTCGCGGGCTTCCCCGCTCATATCCCTTTCGATGCGGTGCAAGCGCCGGATAAGAACCTTGACGTTATAGTCCCGGTCAATGTTTTGGTAGATGTTTTCAATAATCTGGGACAAAGGAACCTGGTCTTTTTGCAGCGGCTCAATATGGAAATCGGTGGTGTTTTTGAAATACTCGAACAGGGTGCCGTCGAAACAATCGAAGATGGTAAAATGGGTCTTATTTATTTCCGGGCACCGGCGTGTCCCCCTGCCGAGCATCTGCACCCAGAGGATGCGCGACTTCACCGGCCTCAGAAGAACGATAAATTCAAGCGCGGGAATGTCCACCCCGGTGCTTAACATATCCACGGTAACGACAATCTTAGGGTTGGGCCGGTTTCTGAACTCGCGGATCTTTTGCAGCGGACGGTCCACGTTGGGGTTGCCGGTGATCTTTTGGACAAAGTCATCCCCCCGCCCGAATTCGTCCCTGCAGATAGCAACAATCTGGTCGGCGTGGGATGTATGCGGCAGATCGTTTACAGCAAATATCAATGTCTTGGGGAAACGGCCGTACTCCTGCTCGTATTTATAGGCGTACTGCGCGATTTCCCGGATGATCTTGCGGTTGCTTTCCGGAGCTGTAATCTTTTCCTCAACCTCCGCAGCCGAAAACTCCCTTTCGTCTTCCAGGTGGTCGTAAGTCACGGCGCCGGTTTCAGTGTCAACGATACCGACCTGTTCGCCTTCTTTTAAGAAGACGCCGTTAAGCCTGACATTCGATCTTATCCGCACCGCCTCGTAATCCACCAGGTACCCGTCGAGAACCGCTTGATCCGTCGTATAGCGGTAAATAACCTCGTTGAAAAGGGCAAGGGTATGGGCCGCGGGTGTGGCGGTAAGGCCGATCTTAACGGCATCGAAGTATTCCAACACGCTGCGCCAGACGCTGGTCTCTTTGGCCGTGTAGCCGCGGTGGCATTCATCGGCGATGATGAGATTGAAGGCGTGAATGGGAATGTCTATCTTTTCCGCGTCCCCTTCGTCGTCCGGATCGCTCATACTCTGGGGAAAGGCGTTCTCCCACCCGAAGAGGTTGACCGCCATCCGCTGGATGGTAGAGACATAAACAAAGGTATGCGCCGGCTGCGGTGAGGTAAGGTAGGCGGCAGGCAAAACCTGTGGATCGAAAGGCTCCTTATCGTCAAAGTCCTCCCTGCGAAACCGCTGGCTGTAAACCTCGTATTCCTGGTTGAATTTATTTCCTTTCGGAGTGTTAAACGAGGCAAATTCGCGGACAGTCTGGGCGGCCAGCGCCCGCCGGTCAACCAAAAACAGTATTCTCTTTGCAGCTTTCGATTCAAGCAGGCGGTAGATGAGTGCCGCGGTGGTATAAGTTTTACCGGTTCCCGTAGCCATAGCGATCAGCATCGTTCTCTTACCGCCGGTAATGGCCGATTCTGCGGCAGCGATCGCCTCTTTCTGGTAGTAGCGCAACCTTTCGAGGTCAATCGGGTTATTTTTCAGCCATTCAAAGCCTTTCAGCCTGTTACTGCTGAAAAACTCCTCAAGGGCGTCCGCCGTATGAAAATCCGCGATGGTGCGGCGGATATTCTTCTCGTCTCTCACGTCAAGAAAGTAAATCACTTCGCCGTTAGTTGCGTACAAAAAGGGAACCCGGTAGCCCTGCCAATTGCCAATGCCGTCGAAGGCCGTCCGGGAATAGCGTTTCGCCTGCTCCAGAACATTCTGAGGCCCGACCGTTACTTTTTTAGCCTCGATCATTCCTAATAGCTTGCCCTTTACGAAAAGGGCGTAGTCGGCAGGACCACTCGCGGTGGGATACTCCTCCACGGCGTGGTATTGCAGAGATGAGGTATCCAACCCGTCGCGATATTTTATAATTTCCCACGGTTGGTTTAATGCTCTCAGCCTGCTGTCGATTCGCTTCTTTCGCGTCTCCCACTCGCGCTCACTAAGCATATGATTGGTCTCCTTTGCCAAGCACGGAAGCAGTTATCATAAAATTAACATACGTCAAGCTGTTAGTTCAAGTTTTCGCTGATGGAGTAGATGCGTGATATACTTAAGCTGCGCGGGAGAAATAGGGGTGGCAAATCCCTTCCCGGTTCGCAGAAAGAGGGCAAAGGTTTGATCGACGGGCTTTCGAATTTCGTGAAATGTAAACGCTGATTGTATTTGCGGGGGTATAAAAATGAAACGGGGTTTGGTGATGGTTTTCACCGGCGACGGGAAGGGGAAGACCACAGCGGCACTCGGGCTGGCCTTAAGAGCTTGGGGCCACGGGATGCGGGTCTTGGTCGTTCAGTTTATTAAAAGCGGAGCAGTCACCACGGGAGAGCGCCTTGCAGCGGCGCGCCTGGGTGACGGCTTCGTAATAAAAACCCTCGGCGAAGGGTTTCTCGATAAAAAAGAGATTGAACGCCACCGGGAGGCGGCGGAGCGGGCGCTTGCGGTGGCGCGGGAAGCGGTGGAAAAGGGAGAATACGACCTGGTGGTGCTGGATGAGATAACCCACGCGATCAATTATGGACTCATCAGCGAGGAGGCGGTACTGGCTCTAATTGCCGCCAAGCAGCCGCCGGTTTACCTGG
>JBFMBG010000074.1:0-15773 GCA_040755215.1 Bacillota bacterium
CAGAAGAAACCTCCTTTGTTATTTTAGCTGAATTGCATTGGAGGTTTTCTTCTTTTCCCCGGGGAAAAACTCCTTCTTTTTCTCCCTGGAGATTACTGGTGATCCCCCACTTTTATTTTACAGCTACTATGCGCTTTGAGTTTAAACGAACAAAAGAGTTTCTCTTCCTGTTCCAGCAGTCTATGGGCAAAAATTCCAGCCAGCCAGTCGAACATATTCCTTGACTTTGTATATCTTCAGCCACTGGAGTCAAATTCGTTATTTGAAACATCGTCCGTTTCTTGCCTATCAGAAAAGTTTGGCCTTCAACAAAACTGGTCAACCGGGTCAAACCCCTGCCGCTCGAGCATGCTTTCGGCCAGACAAAGAGCCATGGCCGTATCGTCCGTCCATTCCCCCGGCGCCAGGTTAAAATAGCCGCCCCCGACCATATCCGCAACGGACTTAAACGACCACGGCATGATAAATTCCAGAGGCGCTCCCAAAGCATCCCCCGCCGCCAGTCCTAAAAGTGCCCCCCGGTAACGTTCCAGTTGTTGCATAGGAAAACCCCCGTTTCATAAAACGTGAACATCACGCTCGTAGTAGCTGAACCCCTTGCTGGACCGGACCAGGCGGTAGGGTAAAATGATCCCCTTGCGGATGCGGTCTTTGCCCAGGCTGATTTTTTCATCGGTGTATATGTTTACCTTCTCAAACGTCAGGCTCTCTCCCCAATCATCCATCATTTGAACGATCCCTAAAGGAAAATTCTCCGGCATCCGGCCTTTTACTTCACTCCCCTGGACATAAACACCCTCCAAAGGGAAAAAATCGTCCGGCAACCCTTGGGTCTGCCGCGGCGCTTGCAACAACTGAAAAAAGCACCCGCGCTTACCGAAATAATTGATTTGGGCAAGCAACGTGGTCAACTCCGCAAGCCGCTCTTCGGCCCCCGCGAACGCCAGGCCCATTGTCCCTTCCAGGTGGGCATATTCCCGGAAGGCGATTGTCCGGTCCAGTGTTGCCCCGGCCTCTTCTTTCCGGCTGGGCTTTAAGATTTTGGCAAAAAGATTGGTAACCACTACCCTTTCCGGGGGACGGACGGCAATGGAAAGTTTTTTGATCCAGGCGAAGGCCCCGGGGCCGGCCCCTAAACCTTTTATTCGAATGGCTGTGTCCAAAAGAGCGGTGCGGATGGCAAACGGCGTGGGCAAAAACAAGGTTTTCGCCCCCGAAGACGTAGCCTCGCCTGACCGAAAAGAAAACAAGGAAACCGGCTTGTATTCGGCAATCAGCCACATTGCCATCACCCGTTACTGATCCATCTTATAAGGCCGCGTGGTCTTAATGATCCCGCGCATCACCTCGGCAAACTGGCCCATGGAATCAAAGTTGTAAAGGTCGATGGCCCCCGGTTTCAGGTCGTTAAGAGCTCCGGCCACCCTCGCCAACTCCCGGCGGTAATCCTGGTCCAGCGGGCTTAAAACCGGGGCCGGCATCACCTGATTGGTCACGCTTACCGTCCCCGAAAATTCCACAATATGCGGGTTCTGCGTCCCGCGCATAGCCCCGTTCGGTTCAAGGAAGGTATACAGGATGCTTTCCAGAAAAGCCAGATAGCGCTCCTCACGTTCCTCATCGGAAATGGCGTACTGCTGGGAAATATCGTTGAAACCGATGCGGGCCATTTCAAAGCCGGCTACGACGGCGTAAACGCCGGAACTGGCCGGGCGGTGGAAAATGGCCTGCTGTTGGGTTTCTTGTGCTTGCTCACCCCGTTCCGTTGCAAAACGAACGTGAAAATAGCTGTCCGTAGTCGTATAATCCGGCACGCCGACCACCCAGCCGAATTCGGCCACCGACTTTCTGGGCACGGAACGGGCCCCCTTGGCAATTAAGTTCCCCTCCAAATCATCCAGTGCGCAGTGTTTAAGAAGGGCGTCGATCAGGGCGCTGTCCTGCGGGGGCAGAGCGCGCATAAAGTCGGCATCATCCAGCACGCGGCTGGCGCTGAATTTCCGGCACCCCTGGCACAACGGCAAACGGCCTTTGGCCAGTAAATAAAGATGTTCAGCCTGAATGTGCTTAAGCATATCGCCGGAAATTGCGTTCACGGTGGCCAATTTATAGTCCCCGCCGGCCTGGTCGCGGTAGACCACGTTGACCATCCGGGTGGCAATCTGGTTCCCTTCGCCACCCTCGTTATTCAAGGAATGTACGTCCAGAATGGCCCGCCCGCAGATGGAAAGGGAATAAACGGCCTGTTTTTCATTCATTTCGGCTCCTCCTCGTCATTTTAAAATCTAAACATCTCCTGCAGGACTAAAAATGGCGCTAAACAAGAAACTATTTTCGAATATGCTGTAGACGCAGGCACTTAAGACGCGCCTGCATCTCCTTCGTCCTTTGGTTCCCGGGCGTACCCAAAAGCGATGAGCAGGTTGGCCACGGTCGGAGCACCGTATTTATCCACCAGGCGTACAATATCCTCGATGTCGCTGGTCAGGATGTTCTTCCGGTATTGACTGCCGGTTTTTTCGTAAACGCGGGCATTTTCGGCATTATAACTTTGCATAAACTCGCTCAAAGCGGCGATAAATTCATCATTGTACAGTGCTTTGCGCTTTAATTGTTGCCCGAGGCCGTAACGGATGTCATACTCGCTTTCACTCCGCCCCCGGTATTGGGGAATAATGGTGCTGCGCCGGATGGCTTCGGCAATATTGCGAAAGCCCGGCGTTTCCAGGATTGGCGCAAGCGGTTCGTTGCTTTTCAAGATTAACACCTCCAGATTGCGGGTGGTGAATGGTTTCACCCGATAATTTTCCCGGTCCAATTCGCGCGTCAAATAAGCGGAGTAGGCGGCGGTAAAGTCAAAAAAGGCATCCCATTTCCCTCCCGAGAGGAAATCCCGGTAACAGGTCAGCAGATCGTACCCGCCCTTTTCTTCATCAATGTTCCGGATAATATTTTCATGCTCCGCGATCACCTCCCTATAGAGGTTTACGTCGTCCGGCGATTCTACCCGCATCCACCGGGGCAATTCAAGAAAAGAAAGGTTCATCACCGCGGAGGCCTGGCCGAGACTTTTGTAATAAGCTACGTACATCCCGGCGATAAAATCCTCCGGCCCCTGCCCCAGAAGTTCGGCCAAAAGGTCCATCTCCTTCGCCGCCTGGCAATAATCCAGGAAGCACTCCGTGTAACGCAGGGCAGCCAGGACATCCATTTTTACCGCCGTGTCGTTCCAGAGAGCATCCTGAAAAGCGGCCAAAACGGCGTCGTTTGCTCCCAGCCGGATGTTTACCGGTGCCAGGGCATAGGTCTTGCGGTCGTCTGTACCCTGCACCCGCCGGGGGACAGCACAGCGGTACATCCCCACCGCCTTCAGGTATTCCAGCAGCCAGAATGATTTAATGTTGCCCATCTCCAGGCGGCTGGCCTTGGCCTCGTTTTGGCCCTTGCCCTGACTGGGATTGAAGAGCTGGAGCAGAGTAGCATCACTTTTCGCCGGAACGCCCAGCTCTTTCATTTTCTTGCGCCAAGCATTCTCGATGGCCTCCGGACCCCCTTCCGGAAGGGCAAACAGCAGCAAAATATGCCGGAGATTTTCGGCAAATTGGGCGCGCGCTTCCTGCCAGCGCAGGACCAGCCCGTTATACGAGCCTAAAGCCTGCATTCTCCGCTCCCCTACCCAGGCAAAAATAGGAAACTGAGGGTGCGGTTTAACCCGGGCCATCTCCTCTGGAGGCATTTTTTCCCGCACGTTCTGAGGAATCTGGATATATTCCCGGAATTTATTCCACTCCTGCTGGTAATCTACAATCATGGCCGCGGGCAGGCCCGCCGGTACCTGCTGGCCGGCGCGGCCGGTGTCAATGTACGGCGCCAAAACCTGAAAAGGAGCGTTATCCACCCACTTTTCCTCCAGGGGATGGCTTAATTCAACGGCGTAGTATGCCCCGCCATCCCTGATGCGCACCCAATGATCCCCCTCAACGAAGCACTCCAGGATGCTCTCCAGAAGCGCAGCCAGGCCGTACGCCAGGAAGACATCGGCGAAAGTACCGGTGCGCTTATCGACGTAATAAACAGACTGGTACACTTTCCTGGTTCACCCCCTTCCGCCCATGGCTTTTTGGTCCGCCAGGCGAAGCATCCTGACGAGTAGAAAATAGGCCAACAGTTCGTCCTGTGAATCAAGTTGTACCAACAGGCCGGTAACTGGCCGGGAGTTTTTACTTATTTCCAGCGCTGCAGCGGCCTTCTCTTCAGCACCAAGACCCCTCAGCAGCAGGGCTAAGGTCGGCCGGGCGGCCGGGTGCAGGGCAAAGCTTTGATAGCCGTCCGCCCGGGGCGAATGGTGCCGGGCGATGGCAGTAAAAAGCGCCCTAAATAGTTTAAAATGGGGGTCGTTTTTTCCCGGCGCACCGAGCAACTGGTAAATGACCTTATGCGTCGCCACTGCCCCCTCGGCTGCGTGCGGCGGACGGGCGCCCGGCATCTGTACTTCGACAGCCTGATGGAGAGGGTCGCCGGGATCGTAGTCAGTATGGGCGATCATGAAGTCCTCCGCCACCGGCGCTCCGATCCGCCGCTGCCATTCGTGAGCCCATCCCTGCCAGCGCCGGTCCATTTTGCCAACGTCGTGCAGCGCAATAGCCAGCCGAACGGCGTATTCGAGTGATCCCGCGTGCAGCCCCATCCGGCGCTCCAGCCGGTCGGCGGCGTAAGCCAATTCCCTGGTCAACTGCGCGTGGTAGACGTTGAGCATCTTTTCGACATGCTGCTGGTAGCTTTCCCGGCTGTATCCCCATTGCCGCCTTTTCTCCCGCTCGCCAGGGACAATACTTCCGGGCGGCGACTGGAAATCTCCAGCACCGGGAGTAAAACAAAAGCCCAGCTCGTAATTATACTGAACCAACAGAGGATTAACCACAAAAACAGAAGAATACCGAACTTGCCGCTGATCCTGAACAGGGAGCCATTCGAAACAGACAGGTCGATCTTCGCTCTCACCTTCCTCCCTTTCATACGGGTATTTGAGCAACCAGGAAACCTTTTCGTCGGGCAGCCCTTCGGCACGCCATTTAGCCAGTTGCCCGGAGAGCGTTCCGAAGAACAGCGAAAAGCTCTCCAGAGCGTATGGATTCTCAATTTCGACGGGATTAGGGTGAACAAGAAGAGAAACGGAATCGTCGCTGCGAATTAGCTCTCTCGCCAGCCCCATCTCTTGCCAGCCGATGGCTTTGTGCATCTGTTTGCGGTGGGCATAGGCAGCCTGCTCCAGGTTGGCAAGCAGCATGGCGTCGAAATCGCCATGGACCAGATTGACTAAATGCTGCTCGGCGTGAAAATCCATGCTCTTTCCAGTAAAGAAATCCAGGGCCTCCCAGTTTTTCGCGCATAAAGCAGCCTGTTGACCGAGATAGGGTGCATAATTTGGCTCACCTTTTTTGTCCGGGGGAACCTGGTAGACGTAGACGTCGCCTTTTTCGGCTACAAAGCGGGCGCAGCGGCCGGCCCGCTGCAAAATGGCGCTGGCGGGGGCAATTTCCGTATGCAGCACCTCGCAAGATATATCCAGACCCACTTCAATCACCTGCGTGGCCACCAGGATGACGCTCCCCGCCTTTTCCGCGTCCTTCCCAAACAGGCGGCGTACCTCGTCTTCTTTTTTACGCCGGTCCTCCTGAAGAAACCGAGAATGCAGCAAAATAACCCTGGTTTCTCCGTTGGCCCGGGAGGAAAGCAATTCTATTAATCTCCGGTACAGATCCTGAGCCCGTTCGACCGTATTGCAGATGGCAATGGAACGCTGACGGTGATGCTTCAAAACCTCTTCCGCAGTAAGTAATCCACAAACACGGTGGATTCTACGCTCTTTCTCTTTTTGCGAAGGTATGCTTTTTAATTCCTCAGGCGAAACGGTAACCACTTCGGCATCCAGCAAAGCAGCCAGCCGGCCCAACATTTCTTTTGAAAAGGTAGCCGTCATCAAAAGAAAAGGCGTAATCTCCTTTAACAGGCGCAGCATTTCCAGGGTGGTGGGCAGGGTGGTTCCCGGATCGAGAAGGTGAAATTCATCAAAGACCAGGTAGGCAGCCACCACCGCTCCGGCATTCACATTTCCCTGGCGGAGGCTCAACGAATAAGGGATGTTCAGGAAGCTGGAGAGAACCTGGTCGATGGTGGCATAAGTAATTTCCGCTTCCAGTTGCGGATCGTCCTTTTGTTCCCCGGTCTGCAGACGGGCGTCCAGATCGTCCCCTTGCCTATTGTTCTTCAAGTCATTATAAAAACTCCGGGCCAGTACCCGCATGGGAACGCAGTAAAGCATTTTCCGGGGAAAATCAAGGCCTTCCCGGCGCGCCAAAAGATAGGGGAACAGCGCCGCCATAGTCTTTCCGGAACCGGTGGGAGACTGGAGAATGACGTTGCGCCCGTCCAGCAGGTATTCTGCAGGTCTCGTTTGAAAAGAGCCATAGGGTTTTTGAACGCCAAAGAGTCTGGCGAAGGCAGTTTCCACTGGTTAACACGCCTCCCGTTTCCTCCTACCCCCCGTTGTGCTCCCCCCACCACCCGCTGACGAGCAGCGCCGCCAGCAGCCACGGCCAGGGGGTGCAGGTACTGCGCGGCTGCGGAGTTTTGCCTGCGCTGTCAGGATCGTCGCCGCCGCCGGAACAAAGCGACCCCAGCACGCCTATGCCGAACAGCAGCGCCCCGAAACCGGTGAAGATCATCCAGAACCAGAAGGGCAGACCCGCCAAACAGTGTAAAATGGAGGCTGCAATGGCTGCCAGGCCCGCCAGGGCGCCAAACACGAACAAGACAACGGCAAACAGCAAAACCAGCAGAAAAAGGAGAACCAGCAGCACCGGCGACGCAACTGCCAACCCGGCGACGCCCAGGACGATATAGCCCAGGACCCGGCAAACCCACAATAAACATCTTTGGAGCCGCACCCTTCGCGATGGCAGCATAACCTTGCCCTCCGGCCGGACGTGATTCAAAATCAGGTGGTAATTTTGAATTTAACAAATCGCACTGCAATTAGCGATCAGTGCATTCAGCCTCCGAAAAATTTTTTTCGCAGACATTTTCATAGACGCGAACCATCTTCCGGATCTCTTCCGCCACCTCCCGCCGCAGGTTTTCCGGGGCCAGCACTTCGGCATGGCTGCCGTAGCTCATCACCCAGCGCCTGACCTCCGCCAGGCCGCCGGTGTAAAAGTGCAAAATCAGTCCGCCGTCCGGCATGTCTTCGCTTTGCTGGGTCGGGTGCCAGCGCCGCTCCCGGATGTAGCGGGCCTGGTAGGCGTCGAACCGGATCACCACTTCCACGGGTTCGTCGCCCCGCTCCGCCTGAAACGCCTGGGCCAGCCATTTTTCCACCGAAAAATCCGGGTCCCGCCGGAAGCCGCGGGGCAACAGCGCCCACCGTTCGACGCGGCCGGCGTGAAAGGTGCGCATTTCCCCGCGCAGGTGGTCGAAGGCGATCAGGTACCAGTCGCCGCGCAGGTTGCACAGGTGATAGGGCTCCACCACCCGCGTCTGCCGGGCGTCCCGGCTGGCCGTGTAGTATTGGATTTCCACCTGGCGGCAATTCTGGATGGCCCGGTGCAGGTCCAGGAGCAATTCTTCCTTCACCGTGACCACCGGCGGGGCGGCCACCACGTAGCACGCGCGCAGTTCTTCCAGGTCCACCCGCACCTGTCCTTTTAAACCCGCCGTAATTTTCTCCACCGCCGAGCGCAGCGGCGCCTCGAAGGCGGTGCCCAGGTAGCGCCGGGCCACTTCCACGCTCAAGAAAAAGGCCAGCAGTTCCCCCTCCGTCACCAGCACCGACGGCAGGGCCCAGTTCGGGTCCGTGTAATACCATCCCCTGCGCCGGTGATCGTAGGCCAGCGGGGCCCGCAGCCGCTCCAGCAAAAACTGCCGGTCCTGGTAAATGGTGCGCTCGCTGACCTCCAGGGCGCGGGCCAGCCGGCCGGCGTTCGGATAGTTCCCGGCCCGGATCTGCCGGTCGATTTCCAGGATTCTTTCCAGTTGCTGCCGGGCGGACATCGCCTCTCTCCTTTCCCCTCGTTCGCCCGTTTCCCGGAGCCGGAACTTCTTCCTTAAAATTACCGGAGATAACCGGCCTTTGCCGTCTAACCGACTTATCTTGCTAAGATAACCATCATCTTCATCAATTGCCGCATTTATCCTTCGATCACCCGTATTCTTCGACATACGTTAATAAAGTTCCTTCCGGGAGGAGTGCCTTATCGGACAATTTTTCTAATTTCTTCAGGAAAAGAGTGGGCTTAACTGAATTTTCTAACTAAATCCAGGAGGTCTTCAACCAAAAGAGGGGGTCGCCGACAAATAATCGGCCTTAACAAGACATGACTCAGGAAGGTTTCGAATAAAGAAGCTGCCACCAACCAAAAAGGGTTCCGGGTTCCTGGATTAAAAGAAGGCTACGGGGATGTCGAGGTTTTTCAGCAGCTCCGTCCGCACAAACCGGGCGACGATTTCCTTTTCCTTCGCCGTCACCCGGTCGCGGCCGGGGATGACGTGCACAGTAACGTAGGCCAGGCAAAAGGGCTCGTCGCCCGCCGGCCGGTACTGGGCCAGCACCCGGTAGCGGGTGGGCTCCTTCTGGAAGTTATACGGCCGGCCGGGAAGAAAAAAGGACGAAACCACTTTTTCGTCCTGTATTTCGTAAACACCCCAGTCGAACGAATACCTCATTACGATCTGGCTCCTTCGCTACGACTCATTTATCATTGCCCGCCAGTATAAATTTAAAAATGCACCGGCCGGCGGCGGCGTTTTTCGAAAACGGCAGCTTCCCGGTAGCCGGCGGCTTGCAGCAATTCCAGCGCCCGCTCCCAGGCGTACCCCACCTGGGCGGGGGCGTGGGCGTCCGAACCGGCGGTAGCCGGCACGTTGCGTTCCCGGCACGCCTTCAAAAAGTCCAGCGCCGGGTAGATTTCGCCGGCGGGCGCCCGCAGGCCCGCGGTGTTTACCTCCACGCAGACCCCGCACCCGGCAAAGACGGCCGCCGTCTCCTCGTACCAGGGGCGCAGGTCGCCCTCGGGCCGGTAGCCGAACTTTTTCACCAGGTCCGGGTGCGCCATAATATCGAATAACCCGGAGCGGGCCGCCTCCTGAAGAAGCCCAAAATAATCGTTGTAGATCTCGCGGATGTCCCGCATCCCGTAGCCGGCCAGTTTGGCCGGGTGGTCGAAACCCCAGCCGTCGATGTAATGTACGGAGCCAATTACGTAGTCAAAGGGGAATTGCGAAAGCACAGCCGCCAGCTTTTCCGTTTGCCCGGGGATGAAGTCGGCCTCGATGCCCAGGCGGATGGTCAGGTCGGGGTTTTCTTCCCGCAACCTGGTCACCTCCGCGACGTACCCCGCCAGCTCTTCCTCCCGCATGGCCAGGCCGGGATCGCGCTCCCCCTCCGGCAGCCAGTACATGGGGATGTGGTCTGCAAAACCGATTTCGCTTAACCCGGCGGCGCGGGCGGCTGCCACGTAGGCGTCCGGCGCCCCCGCCGCATGGCCGCAGCGCCGGGTGTGGATGTGGTAGTCGGGCAAGTTCAATTTCAATTCTTTCCCTGCTTTCTATTAAAGTAAGCAACCGGCGTTACCCGCCCGGACCATCCTAGACACCGCCCGGGTCAGCCGGTAAATGCGCCGGGCCAGCTCCGGAGCCAGCAGGCCGGCGCCGCAGGCGGGAGTAATCAGAGCCTGTCTGTGCAGAAGCTCCCGCGGCAAACCGCGCTTTTCCAGCTCCCCCCATAACCCGGCCAGCTTTCCGGCCAGGTTTTTTTCGTCTTCCTCCCCGGCCTTCTCCGAGGTAGGCACGATCCCCCAGGCAACCGCGCCCCCCCGCTCCAAAAAAGCCCCCGCTTCCCGGGCGTAAGGATAAAGAGACTCCCCGAAGTTGTAAGCGTCCAGGTTAACGATGTCCAGAGCCAGTTCATCGGCGAAGAGAATGGACCAGTCGATGGCGTCGCAGGAATGCACTCCCGCCAGGGCGCCGGCCCCGTGGACGGCCCGGACGATTTCCCCCAGGTCGGCGGCAATCATTTCCTTTGTTACCGTGATGAAGCTGAACTGGCCGTAAACGCTTACGCCGGGATCGTCGATGAAAATTATCGCCGGTCGCCCCAGTCCGGCCAGGGCCAGCGCCTGCCAGCGGGCGTGCAGGGCCAGCGCCTGCCTGATCAACTCGCGCAGTTGCTCGTTGTAATAGGCCGGGCGGCCCTGCTCGTCCTTGAGCGCAAAGCCGATGGTCAACGGGCCGGCCAGTTGCCCCTTAAAATAGAGGGCTTCCCGCGCCCCCCTCTCCTTTACCTGCTCCGCAAAGGCGTAAAATCCGGCGGCCGCTTCCCGGGGAAAGGCAAACTCCGCCAGGGCCTCCCGGTCGCCCTCCTGCGCCCGCAGATACAGGTCGTAAAACTGCGTCAGGCGCTCCGCCCAGGCGGGGGCGGCGGTGTTGAAAAAAGCCCGCCCGGCGCCGGCGTCCACCGTCAAAACGCCCGTCTTCACCAGCGGGGTCAGAAATTGGCAAACGAACCCCTCTTCCCTCCCCCGCTGCGGCAGTTGCGGCCAGTGCGGGATTTCGGGCAGATTTTCCCAAATCGGCTCCAGGGCCTCTTCCGGCTCCGTAAACGGCAGGCTGCCGATCCCCGTCGCCAGGCCGACGGGACGAAAAATCATGAAAACCAACCTCCGGCGAAAAAACTTTTTTTGAAAACTTGCTCCCGGAAAACTTGCTGCTATTATACTCGATTTGCGTTTTTTGAGTAAAGAGCACGGAAAAAGTTTTGCGGAAAACGGTTTGCGGAGAAAGGAAGCTGACGGGTTTGCGAAGAAATGATCGGGTGGGGGTGTTTCAGTTGAAACTGGAGAGCCAAAAGCTGCTGGCTTCTTTGAGCAAGGAAGAGTTGATCGCCATGGTGCTGGATTTCGCCAAGCGCTGGCTGGCCCACGACGGGCTGTGGTTTCAGACGATCGAGGAAAAACACGGGCTGGACGAAGCAGTGGCCGTTGACGCCGCCGCCTGGGGAAAATTTGCGGCGGTGGAAGCCAGGCGGATCATGGACCTGCACGGAATTTCCCCCAACGGAGGCCTGGCGGCTCTGAAAAAAGCCCTGCGGCTAAGGCAGTATTCTTTCCTGACCGAACAGGAAATTATCGACGAAGCGCCGGAACGGTTTATTTTCCGGATGAACACCTGCCGGGTACAAATCACCAGAAAAAGGAAGGGGCTGGCCGATTTCCCTTGCAAACCGGTCGGCATCGCCGAATTCACCAGCTTTGCGCAGGCCATCGATCCGCGCATCAACGTGCGCTGCCTGACCTGTCCGCCGGACGAGCACCCGGAAAACTACTTTTGCGTCTGGGAATTCCGGCTCCAGGAAGGAAGCACTTCAAAAACGGAATAGTGGAGGGTAATTCAACTTCGTTGAACCGGTAGCTGGCGGCCGGCCCCCAATAGTTTTTTCAGGGCGGGCAGGGCCTGCCGCGCCGCTTCTTCGCCCTGCCTGATGCAATAGGGAATCCGGTCAAAGTCCCAGGGGGCAACGTCCTTTAAAACCGGCTGAATAACCAGGTGGGCAAACCGGGCAAGCTTATCCTGGATTGCTTCGGAACCGATGATATCCAGGGACTGGCTCAGCAGCTGCGCGACGTTCCGGATATCTTTGTATGGTTCGCCGTCGTAGCCCAGGTCCACCCCCACCACCACGTCCGCGCCCAGCAAAGAAAGGGTTTCGACAGGCACGTTTTCCTTTAAGCCGCCGTCGACCAGGAGGCGGATGCCGATCCTTTTCGGCTCGAAGACGCCGGGAACGGCGCAGCTGGCCACCACCGCCGGGGCCACCGGCACCCCCTGGATAAAAACAAGATCTTCCGGCAGTCCGGAAAAATATACGTCCTCGTCGGTAAACACAACCCGGGTACCCGTATTGAGATCCACTGCCGTAATCGCCAGCACGGTTTTCAAATCGCGAAAGGTTTTGCGCCGGAGGGTCTGCTCCAGCCAGCGCTGCAGCCTTCTGCCGGACACCAGCCCCAGGGGGGCCGGGAAAGAAAAGGGGAGGCGCAGAAAATCAAGCAGCGTCCTGGTGATCATGCCCGCCAGGTTGACCAGGGCCGAGCAGGGATCGTAAAAATACTCCGGCTTTAACCGGGAAGCCATTTCCGCCAGCTGCCGGGAGCGCCAGCCGGCGCAGTAAAGCGCGGCCACGATGCTGCCGGCGCTGGTTCCGGCCACCAGGTCCGGCCGCAGCCCCTCTTCTTCCAGCACCTTGAGCACGCCGATGTGCGCCGCCCCGCGCAGAAAACCCCCGCCCAGGGCCAGCCCCCACTTTTTTTCTTTCCCCGGCACGAAAAAACCACCTGCCCTTCGCAAGGGTTCGCTTTTAATTTATGCCAACCGGACGGGAAGGTTTATTGACTTGAGCCAGGCTTTTTTGCACCGCGGCACCTATGCCCTATCGCCCCACGTAAAAATGACGGTGGCTTTCCCTTAAGTCTTTAAAATTTTCCCGGTGGGTGTTTTCGGTAATTCCTAACAAAACCCCCGTTGCCCGGAACGATTCCTCCCGGCGGGGGTTTTTGGCAATCTTTTTCTTAAACCCTTCCTTTTTCCCCGGCGATGGCCAAAAGCTGCTCTTTCTTATCTTTTGGCGGGGAGGGAAGCAAAACGGAGCGTCTGGACATTACCAGGGCTTCCGCCGGACACCCTGCCGCACAGACGCCGCAGCCGATACACAGTTCCTTATTCACCACGGGGACCTCGGCGCCATTTCCGCCGGATACCATCCGGATGGCGTGAATGTGGCAGCGCCCCGCGCAGGTTCCGCAGCCGCTGCAGGCGTCTTCATCCACTTCGGGAACGAAGTTGCTGGGAAGAACGGAGGCGACCCCGTTTTCGTTGATGGCCCGCAGCACCCCGCAGCAGCAGCCGCAGCAGTGGCAGATGAAAGTGGGGTTGCTGAGCACATTGTCCCCCAGGTGCACCAGCCCCAGCTTTTCGGTTTTCTCCAGCACACGGAGCATCTCGTCCACCGTAGCCTCCCTGGCAAAGCCCCGGGAAACCAGCCAGCGGGCGGCGTTCCCCAAAGAAGTGCAGACGTCTTCCAGCGGGGCGCCGCACGCCCTCCCCAGGTGGCTCGCCTTGTGCCGGCAGGCGCACAGGGAAAGGGCCCCGAACCCGGCCTCCCGGATGATCCCGGAAGCCCTCTCGTAGGTAAGCACCTCCGTTTCCACGGCGGCCGGAAGGAGGCTCTCGTAAACTAAAGACCTGAACATTTTGGTGGACGAGCCAAAAATCTCTTCCGCAACCCCTTGCGAGTGAAAATATTTTTCAAAGAGTTCGGCCAGTTCCTTCATGTCCAGGTCCTGCCTCGTCCGCATGAAAGTGTACTCAAAAAAGCCCACCACCATGGGCGCCAGCATGTAGTAGGTCCCGTCCCGGCGGGGGAGGTCCATCACCAGCCCTTTATCCGCCATTCTGTTAAGAATCTTCTCCAGCTCTTCTGCCCCCATCCCCGTGATTCCGGCAATTTTATCGAGGGGCATCGGCAAAAGCGGAAACTTGCTCCCCAGCTCGGCTTCGCTTTCGGTGTAGAGGCGGTGGAGGATCACCATCAGGAACTCGTTTACGGGCGCGCCGACGGGGTTTTTGTTCAGGCGTTCGGCCAGGGCGCGGTATACTTCTTCCTTGTGACCGGTTAAATGGCCCAATTCAAGCCCTCCCTCTCAAAATTTGACGATTACCCGTGTCTAACATCTGTCCGGATTCCGCCTTACAGATCAACTTTACCTTTTCCGGCTATGCTCCCAGCTTCCTCTTAATGTCCTCCCGCAGCTCTTTCTTTAAAGTCACTTAGCTATCCAAGCTTCCCTTCGGCGTACATCTGCCGCAGCTGCTTCTTGTTGAATTTGCCCACGCTGGTCTTGGGGATGGCCTCCAGAAAGATCACGTCGTCGGGAACCCACCATTTGGCCACCTTGTCGCGCAAAAAGTCAAGGATCTCCTCTTTGCCCACTTTTCCCTTGAAGGCGTCCTTTAAAACCACGCAGGCCAGGGGCCTTTCCTGCCACTTTTCGTGGGGAATGCCGATCACCGTAGCCTCCGCCACGGCGGGGTGGGCCATGATGGTGTTTTCCAGGTCCACCGAGGAGATCCACTCGCCGCCGCTCTTCACCAGGTCTTTCGAGCGGTCCATGATGAAAATGTACCCTTCTTCATCGACGGTCACGATGTCCCCGGTGTGCAGCCAGCCGTCTTTAATGGCCTCCGCGCTTCTTTCCGGCTCCCGGTAGTATTCTTTGGCGATCCACGGTCCCCGCAGGCACAGCTCGCCCATGGTTTTGCCGTCCCAGGGGACTTCTTTGCCTCCGTCGTCCACCACCTTCATCTCCAGGCCGGGGGCGATCACGCCCTGTTTGGCCGCCAGCCTGTAATACCGGTCCGCCGGCAGATCCTTCAGGTAGGACTTGATCCGGGTCAACGTGGCCAGCGGTGTGGTCTCCGTCATCCCGTAGGCGTGCTGGATGTGCAGGCCGTATTTTTCTTTGTAGGTCCTGATCATCGCCTCGGGCGCCGCGGAACCGCCCACGATAAAGCAGCGCACGCTGCTTAAGTCGTATGGCGCGCCGCTTTCCAGCAGCTGCAGCAGGCCCAGCCAGATGGTCGGCACGCCGAGCGAGACGGTCACCTTCTCCTGCGCAATCAGTTCCAACAGGCTTTTCGGATCAAGCCTCCTCCCCGGCAGCACAAGCTTCGATCCCATCCAGACGGCCACGTAGGGGGAACCCCAGGCGTTGGCGTGGAACATGGGGACCACCGGCATGACCACGTCTTCTTCGCGCAGGCCCATCATGTCCCCGCTGGCGCAGGCCAGGCTGTGCAGGAAGAGCCCCCGGTGGGTGTAGACGACTCCTTTGGGGTTGCCGGTGGTGGCAGTGGTGTAGCACATGGCTGCCGGCGACCACTCGTCAAGATCGGGAAAATCGTAAGTCTCCGGCGCCCGGGCGAGCAGTTCTTCGTAAGAATAAACGGGCGCAAGCCTGGTCTCGGGCAATTTCTCCTCGTCCGTCATGATCACGTAGTGCCGGACGGTTTGCAGCCGGCCGCAGATATTTTCCAAAAGGGGAACCAGGTCTGCGTCAACAAAAATCACCTTATCTTCCGCGTGGTTGATCACGTACGCCAGCTGCTCGGGAAAAAGCCGCAGGTTTAACGTGTGCATGACGGCCCCTGTACAGGGAATCCCGAAATAAAGCTCCAGGTGGCGGTGGTGGTTCCAGGCCAGCGTGGCCACGCGGTCGCCGCTCTCCACCCCCAGCTCCTTTAAAACGTTGGCCAGCCGGCGCACCCTCTTCTGGTAATCCCCGTAAGTATACCGGAAATCCGTGGTCAGCAGGCAGGAAAATATTTCCTTTTTGGCAAAAAGGAGCCGGTTCCTCTCCAGAAGGTTTTTCAGGGTTAAAGGATATTCCATCATTTTTCAAAAACCCCCTTCAAACGATTTTGGAAAATAAACGTAAAAATGTCGCCATAGCTCACCGTAAGCAGCTTCCTCGAAAATAGAGGCACAGAGGCAACAGGCACAAAGGCACAAAGGGAAAGATGCCTGCTTTAACGCTCTATTTTGCAGAGTAGAGTACTGGTGCCCGGTTTAGGTTAGGCCTATCCGTTTACTGCCCCTTTCGTCTGACAGTGCCTCACTAGCCCTACCATGCCGTTACCCAGCGCCCCCTCATCAAACCGGACGT
>JBFMBG010000075.1:0-15364 GCA_040755215.1 Bacillota bacterium
TTTGGTGCAAATTCGACACAAAAACGTCGAATCCTTCCTTGGAAACTTCATTCCATCATTTACTATTTGACGTTTTGAGTGCCCCAAAGGTTCCCTGTTAAAAAAATTTTTTTGCTAAAGCTTTAAATCTTGCCGGGGCTTTCCCCGGGTAGTATAATGAAGTTAAGTAAGAGATAAGTTTGGAGGTAAGACTAATGTTGAAAATTGTCTTATCGGAAAAAGGACAAATTGTTATTCCTGTAGAATTACGTAAACGCTACGGTTTAAAAAAGGGCGACAGGCTAGTGGTTGAGGATCGGGACGGGATGATCGTCCTGCGCCCCTTGTCAAAACACCCGTTTTTAGATCTCCGGGGCAAGTTCAAAAGCCCTCCGGGTGAAGAAAAGCTTACCGCTGCTTTGCTTAAAGAAAGAGCAAAAGAGAGAGCTGCCGAAAGGAACCGTGCATCTCGTGAAAAGTTTTGACCTTACCAAAAAAAGGACCGGTAAGAAAAGGGTAAGCGCATCCGCGGCGCCGGCGGAAAAAGATCGCTACGTTCTTGATGCGTACGCCATTCTGGCTGTACTGGAAGACGAACCCGGTGCCGCAGCGGTTGCCAAAATTTTTACCGGCAAGGCTGCTGAATTCTTGCTGAGTCTGGTTAATCTCGGGGAAGCTTATTATATCACCCTGCGCAGAAAAGGCGAAGACGCGGCCGAACAGCTGGTAAACAGCATTTTTGCGGAAGAATCCCTGACTCTTGTTGACGCTTCCTGGGCCAGAATAAAGAATGCCGCCGGAATTAAGTCCGGGGGAGGTCTTTCTTATGCCGATTCATTCGTTGTGTCGCTGGCCATGGAAATAAAGGCACCGGTAATTACCGGCGATCCGGAAATCAGGAAAATAGCCGGAGAACGCGCAATCGGGCTGATCTGGATCGGGGAAGGATGAAACTGTTATCTAAATACCTCATCGGAATAATTTTTTTGTTTTTGTTGGCGGCCGGCGGGTGCGCGCAGGAAGTGGCGGAAGAATACGATATAGTTGTGTACGGCGGGACTTTTGCCGGGTGCGCGGCCGCCCGGACGGCGGCGCAGCTTGCCCCGGAAAGTTCCGTCCTGGTGATCGTGCCCGTGCCGGAGCGCGTGCTGGGCGGGGCCGGCACGGCGGGCGGGCAAAATTTTTTCGACGTCCGGCTCTGGCGGGGCGAGGTGGTGACCGCCGGTTCCTTTGCCCGGTGGTACAGGGAGGCGGGGCAGTTTTACAACACCCGCAAGATGGCCGATCTTTTGTCTTCCGACCTGGCCCGCCACAAGAATATCACCATCCTGTGGGGCTACGACGTGCGGGAAGTTCAAAGGAAGCTGGCAGATGACGGCGGGATAAAACCTTTACCGGGCCTCTCCGGAATAAAACGGCTGGCGGGTTTGTCAAAAAAGGGCGCCGGCCCGTTCCGGGAAAACGGCCTTCCGCCGCAAAACAGGCTGCTGCTGAAAACCGGAGCGGCCCTGGAAAAAAGTTCGCTGCCTTTTCGCCTTACCGCCCTGCGTTTGCGGGAGGTTTTGCGGGACGGTGAGGAGGGGGCGGTAATTTGGGGAGAAGGAAGGCGGAAAATAAAGGGGCGCGTTTTTATCGACGCCTCCGACGACGGCCGGCTCACCCGGCTGGCCGGGGGAAACGTGACGGTCGGCCGCGGCGACTGGCCGGACGTTTTTTTGCCGCCCGGCGAGCGGGGGGAGGAGGGCCCGGCGCGCCAGCAGGCGGCGACGCTGATGTTTAAAGTAACCGGCGTTGTGGTGCCGGACGCCCCGCAGAAAATCGGCGACCTGGAGTTCTTGAAAGATCCTTCCGGCAGCTGGGGCATCGTGGGCGGCGGGGATACTTTCCGCCGCAACCCGGTGGTCACCGGCTTTAACGACCGGTACGCTCCGCGGGGCTTTGCGCTCAAGCCTTTAAACGCGGCCCAGGACGGGGCGGGCAGCGACCAGTGGTGGGTGAACGCTTTGCTCGTTTTTAACGTGGACGGCCGGGCCTGCCGGCGGGACCTGGGCAGCGAACGTTATCCGCGATCGATCCGGGAAGCCGCCCTGGACGTGGACGAGGCCCGTTCCAGGGCCCGGGAGTTGCTGGCGCGGCCCGAGTTTATCCAGGCCCTGCGGCAGTTCAGCGCGGCGGACGAGCGGGGCGGGCGCTACGGTTTTCACCGGGCGGAACTGGTGAAAAACGGCGGCGGCCGGCCGGCGGTGGGCGACGTGCTGTATTTAAGGGAGACCGTTCACCTGCGGAGCGAGGCCGCGGGAAGCTCCCCCGGTTTTAATGGGGGGGCGGAAAAAAGCAGCTACGCTTTGACGCCGGAAGAATGCCGGCTTGCCGGGGCCGGGCCCGCGGACGGGGCCGACCGGGAAAACTACCCGACCAGGATCGGGCTGGCTTATTACCTGCTGGACATCAACGCCTACGCGCCGGCCGACTTAAAACAGCAGGGTGCGTACCGGTGGCCGGTGACGGACGGTTCGCGGCCGGACCTGCCGGCCGGCGGCGGCCAGCCCAAAAACCCGGTTTATCTGCCCTTTGAAATGCTGGTGTCCGGGCAACTGGTCAACCTGCTGGCGCCGGGGTACGCCACCGGTGCGGCTTCCTTTGCCTGGGCGGAAGTAAGGGTGATCCCGAACCTCTGCGTCCTGGGGGACGCCGCGGGAGCCGCCGCCGCCGGGGCGGTTTTGTCCGGCGAAGATCCCGCGCGCTTTGGACAAAGGGAAATTAAATGGGTGCAGGGGGCGCTGCGCAAAATCGGCGCCAGGCTGGATAAATAAAAGAAAGCGAAAGCCTGCTTGTCCATATTCGACGCGAGCGCGGTAAATAAGCAAAGAACGCTTTTTCCAGACATTTGTTAGAATACCTGGGGAAATGATACAATACCTATAATCTTGTGCGTTGTTGTCGCTTGGGGGGAGATTGGTGGAAAAAATTATCGCCGTTGTTCTGGCTTTCGGCGTCGCCTGGGTCGTCACGCCCGTAGTCGCCAGAAAAGCCTTCGCCTGGGGCGCGGTGGACCTCCCCGGCCCGCGCAAAGTCCACCAGAAGGCCATGCCGCGGCTGGGCGGGCTGGCGCTTTACCTTTCTTTTCTGGCCGGAGCTCCCCTGCTGCTGTTGCAGACCCACCTGGGCCAGGCGGGCTACGGTTTGCTTGCCGGCGCCACCCTGATTGTCCTGGTGGGCGTCATCGACGATATCTGCGGTCTTTCCCCCTGGCTGAAGCTTCTCGGCCAGGTCATCGCCGCCGCTTCCGTCCTGCCCTTTGGAATTGCCATCAGTTTTCTAACCAATCCGTTAAACGGCCAGATAATAGCATTAGGTTGGCTGGGCATTCCGGTAACCTTGTTGTGGGTCGTGGCCGTTACCAACGCGCTCAATTTAATTGACGGCCTGGACGGCCTGGCCGGCGGGGTTTCCTGCATAGCCGCTTTAACGGTTGCCGCCGTGGGCTGGACCCAGTGGAGGTTTTTCGGCGCGGCCGGCCAGCAGGAAATAATTTTGCTGGCTCTGCTGCTGGCTGCCGTTCTGCTGGCTTTCCTGCGCTACAACTTTTACCCGGCGCGCATTTTCCTGGGCGACTCGGGCGCCATGTTTTTGGGCTTCCTGCTGGCCGTGATTTCCGTGCTGGGCCTGACCAAAAGCGTTACGGCCGTTTCCGTATTCGTTCCCCTCGTGATCCTGGGGGTTCCCCTTACGGACACCGCTTTTGCCATCCTGCGCCGCTGCTATCAGCACCGCTCCATCTTTCAGGCGGACCGCGAACACCTGCATCATTTGCTGCTCACCATGGGGTTAAGCCACCGGCAGGCCGTGCTGGTTGTTTACGGAATCAGCTTATTGCTGGGGTTGAGCGCGTTAATAATAAACCTGATCAGCCCCGACCACGCCCTGATCTTGTTGTTGATTTTAGTTGTGCTGGTGATCGTCGGCCTGAACAGGGCTGATGCGTTCAGCCGGGCGCAACGGGCGCGGCTCGAAGGCTACGGGCGCAAACTGAGCCGCTGACCGGGCCGCTGACCGGCGTTCCCCGGACATTCCCTCCCCGGCGCAAAAGAAGGAGGTGGCGGGATGCAGGTAACGAAGGCGATTATCCCCGCGGCCGGCATGGGGGTGCGTTTTTTGCCGGCCACCAAGGCGCAGCCCAAAGAGATGATTCCCATCATTGATACGCCGGCCATTCAGTACATCGTCCAGGAGGCCCTCGATTCCGGAATCGAGGACATTTTAATTATTACCGGCCGGGGCAAGCACGCCATCGAAGACCATTTCGACAAGTCCCCTTTTCTGGAAGAATTCCTGGCCGACAAAGGAAAAAAGGATTTGCTCGCCCTGGTCCGGGAGATCGGGAGCCTGGCCCAAATCCACTACCTCCGCCAGAAAGAGCCGCTCGGCCTGGGCCACGCCGTGCTGTGCGCGCGGCAATTTGTAGGCAACGAGCCTTTTGCCGTTCTTCTGGGGGACGACATCGTGCGGAGCAAAAGGCCCTGCCTGCGGCAGCTGATGGATTTATACGGTGAGCTGCCGGGCACCATTCTGGCGGTGGCCGAGGTGCCGCCGGAGGACGTGAGCAAGTACGGTATTTTAGACGCCGAACCCTTGCGCGACGGCGTTTACCGGGTGAAAAACCTGGTGGAGAAGCCCCCTGCCGGTGAAGCCCCCTCCCGGCTGGCGGTGATCGGGCGCTATCTCATCAGCCCGCGCATTTTCCCCATCCTGGCCGAAACGCCGCCGGGCGCCGGCGGGGAAATTCAGCTGACCGACGCCCTGCAGGCTTTGTGCCGCGAGGAGCCCGTCTACGGCCTGATTTTCAAAGGCCGCCGCTACGACGTGGGCGATAAACTGGGTTATTTGAAGGCCACGGTGGAGTTCGCCCTGGACCGGCCCGATCTGGGCGCCGAGTTCGCGGCGTATTTAAAAGAACTGGCGGGCGAGCTGACTTAATTATTGGGAGCTTCTTTGCGTTCGTGCGCATAAATCAACCACCTGCCGGCAAACTATTGCTGGATTGAATTTGGCTTGTCCGGAGGTGGTCTTGATGAATTCTTTTTTGGAAATTTTACTGCGCGGCCTGGGTGCCTTTGTCATGGTGCTCGTCATCACGCGCATCGTCGGGAAAACGCAGGTGGGGCAGTTGACGGTGAGCGATTTTATCAACGCCATCGTCATCGGTTCGATTGCCGCGGCCATGGTGACCGACCTGAAGGAAAATGCCTGGTATTATGCCTTCGGGCTGGGGTTGTTCGGCCTTTTGACCATCGGCGCGGAGTACCTGGCGCTCAAGTCCCGGCCCGCCCGGAAGCTGATCGAGGGCGAGCCTACCATCGTCATTCATAACGGCAAAATCCTGGAAGACAACATGAAAAAATTGATCTACCACGTCGACGACCTGATGATGCAGCTGCGCGAGAAAAACGTGTTCAACATCGCCGACGTGGAATTCGCCATCGCCGAGCCCAACGGGGCTTTGAGCGTGCTCTTGAAAAGCCCCAAGCGCCCGTTGACCCCGCAGGATCTGCAGATCCCCACGAAATACGAAGGGGTTCCTTCGGAGCTCATCGTGGACGGCGTGGTGATCCAGCAGAATTTAAAGCAGAATAACTTAACGGAGGAGTGGCTGTACCGGGAGCTGGAAAAGCAGGGGATCAAATCGGTGAAGGAAGTGGCCTACGCCAGCCTCGATACGGAAGGCAGGCTGTACGTGGACAAAAAGCAGGACACCCTGGGGCACGTCACCGACATAACGGATCAGCTCCCCGGGAAAATGCCGCAGTAAACAGTCGTCGGTCGTCGGAAGTCGGACGTCAGACGCTAACCGTGGAGACGACACAAAGAAATGTTTGGTGGTACGGATCGACTTGGGGGTGGGTTCTGATCTAATGTCCCAGATTACCTTTGGCACGGACGGGTGGCGGGGGATTATCGCCCGGGACTTTACTTTTGCCAGCGTGGAACTGGTCGCCCGGGCGGTGGCCGGATACCTTAAGGCGCATGACCTGGCCGGCCGCGGAGTCGTCGTAGGGTACGACAACCGCTTTCTTTCCGACAAATTTGCCGAAACGGTGGCCGGCGTGTTGGACGCGGAAGACGTTCCCGTTTACATCGTCAAAAAAAGCATGCCGACGCCCGTTGTGGCCTTTGCCATCAAAGAATACGCCGCCGGGGGAGCGGTGATGCTGACCGCCAGCCATAATCCCCCGGAGTACAACGGCATAAAATTTATCCCGGAGTACGCCGGGCCGGCGCTGCCGCACATTACTAAGGAAATTGAAGAAAATATTAAAAAACTCGGCGGGCAGGCAAAAGAGGCGAAAGAGGCTACGGCGGAAATTTCGGGGCGGCGGTGGCGGCGGATCGATCCCCGGCCCGCTTATTTCGCCCACTTAAAAAAGCTGGTTGACTTCGCCGAAGTTGACCGCGCGGGCCTGAAGGTGGTCGTCGACCCCATGTACGGGGCGGGCGCCGGCTTTCTGGAGGAGCTTTTAAGGGGCGCCGGCGCGCAGGTGGAGGTCATTCACGACCGGCGGGACCCCCTTTTCGGCGGCGCTCTTCCCGATCCCGCGGCGCAATCGCTGGGGGAACTGCGGACGCGGGTGCTGGCGTCGGGGGCCGACCTGGGGCTGGCCCTGGACGGGGACGCCGACCGCTTCGGCATCATCGACCGCGACGGCAGTTATATTTCGCCCAACCAGTATCTTCCCGTGGTTTACGATCATTTGCTTAACGCCAGGGGTTGGCGGGGGCCGGCTGCGCGCACCGTGGCCACCACCCACCTGCTGGACCGCATCGCTGCGGGGGCCGGCCAGCAGGTTTACGAAACCCCGGTGGGTTTTAAATACATCGGGCAGCATTTAATGGAAAAAGGCTGTCTTTTGGGCGGCGAAGAAAGCGGGGGCCTTTCCATCCGCGGCCACGTACCGGAAAAAGACGGCGTGCTGGCCGGTCTTTTGGCCGCCGAAATAGTCGCCCGGCACCGGCAAGGCCTGGGCGGCCGCCTGGCGGAAATCTGGGACCGCTGCGGGCGGCTGTACAGCGAGCGCGTCGACGTCCACACCAGCCGGGAGGAAAAAGAACGGGTGCTGGGCGTGCTGAGGGAACTGGCGCCCGCGGAGGTGGCCGGAAAGAAGGTGACCGGCCGCCTGACGGTGGACGGAACCAAGCTCGTCCTGGAGGACGGCTCCTGGCTGCTCATCCGTGCCTCGGGCACCGAACCCTTATTCCGGATTTACGCGGAAGCCAACAACCCGGAGGATCTCAAGGAAATCCAAAGCTGGGGCCGGTTGCTGTTTCGGTAAGAGTTTTTCAATCCATTTTCCGCGCCCGGTATCGCCCTTAAGAAGCCGGGTTTTTCTTTTTTCGGCGTTTTTTCACCAAGGTTGACACCAACTGCATCGTTTGTTAGAATAAGCATGGTTTTGACCATTTTTTCTTTCCGGAGGTGATTTTTTCCTTGGCCAGGCAATTGTTTACTTCGGAATCGGTTACGGAGGGGCACCCCGACAAGGTGGCCGACCAGATCTCCGACGCCATTCTGGACGAAATTCTCGCCCGCGACCCGTACGCCCGGGTGGCCTGCGAAACGCTGGTAACCACCGGGCTGGTGATGGTGGCGGGGGAGATTACTACTTCCTGTTACGTGGATATTCCCCGGGTGGTGCGGGAAACGGTCCGGGAAATCGGGTACACCCGGGCCAAGTACGGCTTTGATTGCGACACCTGCTCGGTGATTACTTCCATCGACGAGCAGTCGCCGGACATCGCTATGGGCGTGGATAAATCTTTGGAGGCCCGCTCCGGGGAGGTGACCGACGCAAAAGAAGAGGCCATCGGGGCCGGTGATCAGGGGATGATGTTCGGCTACGCCACCAACGAGACGAAAGAAATGATGCCCCTGCCCATATTGCTGGCCCACAAGCTGGCCCGGCGGCTGGCGGCGGTGCGCAAAACCAGGGAAGTGCCTTACCTGCGCCCCGACGGCAAGGTGCAGGTGACGGTGGAATACGTCGACGGCCGGCCCGCGCGCCTGGATACGGTGATCGTTTCCGCCCAGCACAGCCCGCGGGTGGAACTGGACGTGATCCGCGCAGACATTATCGAGAAGGTGATTAAATTTGTCATTCCGCCCGAGTTCCTTGATTCCGCCACCCGCTATTTGATCAACCCGACGGGCCGCTTTGTGGTGGGCGGACCGCAGGGGGACACCGGCATGACCGGGCGGAAAATTATCGTCGATACGTACGGGGGGATGGCCAGGCACGGCGGCGGGTGTCTTTCCGGCAAGGACCCCACCAAGGTGGACCGCTCGGCCACTTACGCCGCCCGGTACGTGGCGAAAAACATCGTGGCCGCCGGGCTGGCGGACAGGTGCGAACTGCAGGTGGCCTACGCCATCGGGGTGGCCAGGCCCGTCTCCATTATGGTGGATACTTTCGGCACGGGCAAGATTGCCGACGAGCGGCTGGTTAAGCTGGTGCGCGAGCATTTTGACTTGCGCCCGGGGGCAATCATCAAGAATCTGGACCTGCGCCGGCCCATTTACCGCCGTACGGCCGTTTACGGCCACTTCGGGCGCCTGGACATCGACCTGCCCTGGGAGCGCACGGACAAGGCGGATATTCTGCGGCAAGCGGCGGGGCTGTAGCAAATAAGTTAAGTGCCTGGCACTTAACTTAATCACTTTCACCCTCTTTTGGGCGGTTGCATATCGTGCATTAAGAGGTTTTCCAAAGAGGGTGAAAGACAATGCTTTTGGAGATTTTGCTCGCGTTTGCCGGAGGCTGGCTGGTTTTTATTTTTTGGCGGGTCGTGAACCTCTTTTTAGCCCGGCGGATCCCGGGGGAACAGGGATTATGTAAACTGTACGTTTTAATGGGCAGCCAGGAGGAGGCCGCGGAAGGGTTTTTGCGCCGGCTGATGGCCTGGCGGAACAGGCTCTGGCCGCGGCTGGAAGTGGCGGTGGTGGATTGCGGCGCAGGTGATGATACGGGAAGAATTATCCGCCTGCTGGCCGGGGAACTGGATTACCCGGTGCTTGCGGGCGGATCTTTCCGGCAGGAGCGGGGACCGGCGGCCGGCGGCGCGGCAGCGCCCTGTTATTATTACGACGCGCGCCGGCAGCGGGGAAAAGATTTAATTAACGCGCCCCTGTTTTGTTTCTTCAAGGATTTAATTTAAGAGGTGATTTGGGGGCAATGGCCGGCCGCACGGGGCACATCATGTACACCTGGCTGATCATTTTGATTGGCTTCGGCATTTTGGCCCGGCTGTTTAGCGCGCTGGATCTGGACCTGGGCAGGGAATTTCTGATCATGATCGCCCTGGGAATGCTGGCGGATTGGCTGGCGGTGTCTTTCCCGCAGGGGCGGCTGTCGGGCGGTTTTTCCGTAGTGCTTGCTTCCTATTTGACTTACGGGCCGGCGGCCGCCGCCTGGATCAGCGCGCTGGCCGCTTTATTCGGCCAGGGAATCGTCAACCGGGGCAATCCCCTGCGCACCACCCTGTTTAACGCAAGCCAGTACGTGCTGGCTTTATTATTCGGGCATTACGTTTTTGGAAGGGCCGGCGGGCACCGCGGGGCGGATTTCGGGCTCGGCGATTTGCTTCCCCTGCTGGCTTTTATCGCCGTTTATTTTCTTGCCAACCATTTATTTGTTTACCTTTACCTTTTACCCGGGCGGCGCCGCTACCCCCTTTTGGCCTGGGCCGACGCCTTTCGCTGGGATGCCCTCACTTATCTTTTCAGCGCCCCTTTCGGCGTGCTGATGAACCTCATCTACCAGGAGGTTGGGGCTGCCGGCTCCCTTTTACTGTTTTTACCCGTCCTGATCGTCCAGTTTGTCTTGCGCCTTTACGTGCACGTGGAACTGGCCAACCGGGAATTGTTCGCCCTGTACCAGGTGGCTAAAAAGTTAAACGAACGGCTGGCCGTCGAGGAGGTCCTGGAAATCGTGCTGAAGGAAGCGCGCCGGGTGGTGGCGTATAATTCAGGGATTGTCTACCTCTGGTCGGAAGAGCGCGGCGCCTACGTCGCGGCGGCGGCGGCCGGCTCCCACGCTGAGCGCCTGCGGTACAGCACGCTCCCCAAAGGAGAAGGTTTTTTTGGCCGGGCCATGGAGAACCGGACTCCCGAAATAGTTTTCGATGTGCGCGCGGACCCCCGGTTAAGAAAGGAACCGGGGCTGCCCCAGATCTTCCGTTCGTTCCTGGTTGTTCCCCTGCTTGCGGAGAAAGAGACGCTGGGCGTTTTAATTATCGGTGATAAGCGGCCCCTGGCTTTTGACGAGCATCATTTGCACACGCTGGGCATTATCGGGGGACAGGCCGCCATCGCCGTAATCAACGCCCTGCTGGTGCGGCGTCTGGAGCACAGCGCCAATACCGACGCCCTGACCGGCATCTACAACCACCGGTATTTCTGCGAACAGATCGACCGCGAGCACCGCCGGGCGAAAGACGCCGGGCGGGCCCTCGGGCTGGTCATGCTGGACGTGGATTCTTTTAAAAGCATTAACGATCGCTACGGCCACCAGGCCGGCGACACCGTCCTTTGCGAGCTGGCGCAGATCGTCGCGGGTACCGTCGGCGCAAAAGGCCTGGTGGCCCGTTACGGCGGCGAGGAGTTTGTGATTGCCCTGCCGGGGCTGGAGGAGGAAGAATGCCTGGAGCTGGCCGAAGAAATTCGTCGGACCGTGCGCGAACATCATTTCCAGGTGGACGGGCTGCCCCGGCAGGTGCGGGTGAGCCTGGGGGTGGCCGTTTTCCCCCGGCACGCGCAAGACGTGGCCGGCCTCATCAAAAAGGCCGACCAGGCCCTTTACCTGGCCAAGGACGCGGGGAAAGATCGCGTGGTCTCCGCTTCGGCGCTGCTGCGGGACGGCATTTGGAACTTAACAGGTTCTGCCCGCGATAAAGAGGGAATGTGAATTTTCGCCGGGTTCACTTTGCCGGTGAGGGAAGGGGGTGCTCCGGTTAAATTGGCCTGGCTGGAGGAAATGCTGGACCTCATTTTTCCGCCCCGCCCCGTTTGCCCGCTGTGCGGGGAAGCAAGCGCCGGGGCGAGAATCTGTGCGCCGTGCCGGGAACAGCTTGCCCGGTTTCGCCGGGGCAGCCGCTGTTTCCGGTGCGGGCGTTCTCCGGCGGCGGCTCCGGCGGCGGACCCGCCCCGGTCCTGGCAGAACAAGGGGGGAAGGCTGCTTTGCCCCGAGTGTTTGCAGGGCAACCATTGTTTTCTGCTGGCCCGCGCGGCGGGACCGTACGAAGGGACCCTGAAGGAGGCCATCCACCGGTTTAAATTCGGCAAAAAACGTGCCCTGGCCCGGCCCCTGGGCGCCCTGCTGGCAGACGTGGTGAAAGAAATTCTCTTCCTGGCGGAGCAGAAAGAGCCGGCCGCGGTGGCCGGCCTGGTTCCCGTTCCCCTGGCCCGCCCGCGCCTGGAGGAAAGAGGGTTCAACCAGGCGGCGCTTTTAGCGCAGGAGGCGGCGGCGCTCACTGGTTTGCCCGTGCTGCCGGTTCTGCAAAAAATCCGCGAAACCCCTCCCCAGACGGAGCTGTCCCGCGCCGAGCGCAGAATCAATTTAGCCGGCGCCTTTGCCGTTTGTCCGGCGCCGAAGAGCCCTTTCCCGTTCCCGGCCGGGCGCGCCGTAATCTTGATTGACGACGTTTTAACCACCGGCTTCACCGCCGACGAATGCGCGCGGGTGCTCCGGAGCGCCGGGGCGGGGGAAGTGTACCTGGCGACGCTGGCCGCCGCCGGATAAATTTTTCCAGGGATCGACACATTACCTGTTGGCAATTTACTGATTTTGACATAAAACATATTTTACCCACATCAAAAAGTTAGTTTTGACGGGTTATCAACAGACTTATCCACATTATCCACAGATTTTTCATCCATAAAGGGGATTTCTACAGGGCTTTTTTCGACATGCCAGAATTTACCAGGCGGATACATTGATTAAAAATTTCCCGTAAAAGTGATGATCATTTTATCTTCCGCAGGGGTTATCTGGAGGATCTTCAGGAAGGGGAAGCTTTCTCCCAGATCCCAGGAGATTCCTTCTGCGCCGGCCAAAAACGCGAGAATTTCTTTTTCTGCCGGCGCATTGTTGATCTCCAGGGCCTGCGGGTAAAGGCTGACTTTTCTGCCCCCGGGATCGGGAAGGAAATTCCCCTTTAGCGTAAAGGGCACGGCCGTCCGGCGGCCGGCGCCGCCGAGGACGCCGCTGATGGCAACGCCGTCCGGGGAAATATTGACGGCGAGCGTTTCGAAATCGTCGCCGGCGGCTGCGGCCAGCAGGCGGTTGAAAGTGGCCGCGCCGATTTCTGCTTTCAATTTGCCGCCGGAAAAACTGAGGCGGTCGGGCAAGAGCTGCCCCGGCGGCAGCGCGCTGATTCTTTGCATGGCCGCGCGCAAGCCGGAAAGCACCTTTTGCCATTGTTCTTCCAAAAGAAGCAGGCGCCCCGCCAGTTCCGCCGACTGGCGGCGCACGTCCGCCAGGAGCCGGCCGCGCGCGGCGCGCAATTTTTCCATTTCCGCAATGGCCCTGGCCAGCTGCTCTTTTTCGTTGGCAATGGCCGCTTGCAATTGCTCCAGCCGGGCCAGCTGGGCTTCGCTTTCTGCGGCCAGGCGGCGCGTTTCCCGGATTATTTTCGCCTGCCGGGCGATGAAAACCGACAGGTAAAAGCTGTGGTTGATGAATTCGGAAAAAGTGTGCGTGCCCAGCAGCACGCTCAGGTAGCTGACCTGGCCGTAGCGGTAATGAAAGGCCAGCAGGCCGCCCAGGCGCCGGCGCTCCCGGGCGAGCAGAAGCCGGGTGCGGGAAAGTTCGGCGCGGGTTTTTTCGGTCAGTTGCTGGTTTTCTTGCAGCCTGGCCGCCAGCAGGCTGGATTCCCTGCCGTATTTTTCCAGTTGCAGGTCGAGTTTAATCAATTCGTTGACGAGCGCCTGTTCCCGGGCGGCCAGTTCCTGGCCGGGCCGGCGCTCCTGGGCAAAAGCCGGCGGGCTGCTCCCCAACAAGGGGGCCGCCGGTGCACCGCCGGCTGGAATGGTCAACCCCGCGGGGAGCTGCCGGGAACAAACGGTGACGATGAGGAGAAAAAACCCGAGCAAAAGCAAAACCGGGCGTAATTTCATGACCCGTCTGGCTAAGCCGTCCTTTACAAGAAATTGCACCTTAAATGTTCGCCGAAATTTCGGATTTTCCTCTTTGTCGTTCGGGTTGCTTTATGTTAACATTTGGAGAAGTATTTAATCCAAACTTTAATAAAGAAGGCGCTTATAACGGTGAAAGAGCCTGCGGAATTCGCCGCGTCCGGGAACGGCCAGGAATTTTTGACGAACCTGATTAATTTTTTGCTTTATTTTGCGATTATGCTGTCGCTTATTTTTATCCCCTTGTACGGGGCCGAACTGGGCGCTTCCGATTTTCAGGTCGGCCTGGTGGTGGGCGCATACGGGACGGCCTTTTTGCTTTCTTCGCTCTTTTTTGGGTGGAAATCCGATTCCTTCGGCCGCCTCCGCTTTGTCCGCTACGGTCTATTGATTACGGGCCTGGCTTTCCTTTCCCAGATCCTGGCCGGCAATTTGCTTTTGCTGGTGATCAGCCGGGCCTTTGTGGGCTTTACTTTGGGGATTGTTACGGCGGCCCTGCTGGCTTACGTGTACGAATCGGTCGGCCACCTGGGCAAGTTCAGTTCCTACGGCTCGCTGGGGTGGATTTTTGGCGCGCTCGTCGCGGGGCTTTTGCAAGACTGCCGCCTGTTATTTGCGGTCAGCGCCGTCTTTACCGTGCTTGCCTTCCTGCTTTCTTTCCGGCTGAAGGAAACTTCCGGGCGGGGGGAAACGGCCGCTCCCGATCTGCTGGCGGTGCTTCGCCGAAACCGCCGGGTTTACCTTGCCATTTTTTTACGGCAACTGGGGGCGCAGGCGGTTTGGGCCATTCTGCCTCTTTACCTGGTCTGGCTGGGGGCCGATAAATTCTGGGTGGGGTTGTTATGGGGCATTAATTTTGGGGTGCAGTTTATTGTCATGCGCTACATTGAAAAGTTTGACGCCGGAAAAGTGTTTAATTTTGGCCAGGTTGTCTCGATCCTGGTGTTTTTGGCTTACGTTCTGGCCACCGACTACCGGCAGCTGGTTGTCGTGCAGGCCGCCCTGGGCCTGTCCTGGTCCTGCCTTTACGTGGGGGCGCTGTTGATCGTGCTGGAGAGCGGGGAGGAAAGGGGAACGGCCAGCGGCATTTTTCAGTCCACGCTCAATCTGTGCAACGCCCTCGGCCCGTTTATCGGCGGAGCCATCGCCCAGGGGTGGGGCTACCGGGGAGCGATGTTGTTTGCGGTATTCATCGGGCTGGCCGGGCTGGGCACCGCCCTGCCTGGACCGAAAAAGGCGCCCCGGGAAACGGCGGGGAAACCTCTCCCTTAAGGCTTTTTACGGCGGCCTCTTTACGGCTTTTCCCCGTCGTTGCGGACCTGGCTGTGGAAGATTTCCTCCAGGCTTAATTCGTCGTCTTTGGCGCTTAATTCCAGGTTGTTGACGATGCTGCGCACCCCCCGCGCCCTGGCGGCGGCTTCCCGGGCCGTTTCGGCTTCGGCGGGGTCTGCGCTATGGCCGACCAGAAAGACCGTGCCTTTTTTGGTTTCCGCGCCCACGCGGCGCAAGTTCACGGCGGGATCGGCCGCCATTTCCTCCTGCGCCTCCCTGGTGACGTCCGCATCGTTGATGGCGCCGTCGGTGCTGATGCTGATGCCGTTTTCCACCCCTTGGACGCCGGGGATGCCGGCGACGAGCGCCGCGGCCCTTTCTTTTTCGGCCAGCGTATCCACGATCCCGGAAAGAATCACCCGCCCCCCTGCCGCGGCCTGAGCCTTCAGGCCGTACCCCTGCAGGTTCCCATCTTGATCAAGAAGTGCCTGGATTTGCTGCGCCAGGCCGCCGCCTTTCTTTTTTGCTTCCTCCCGGCGTTCTTTTTCCCGCCAGTCCGCGAGGCCCGTTTTGTAGCTCATCCCTCTTTTGACGTCTTTATTGGGGCCGGGGGGCATCGTTTTAAGTTGCGCCTTTTGGGATTTCTTTTCGCGCGCGTGCGGCGGTCCGACGGGGCGGTGGGTGTCCTTGAGGGTTTCCGGTTCGTGGTAATTTCCTTTAACGCGGTTTTTCCTGGACATGGCCGTCCTCCTTTGAAAATACCAGGCACAAAGTTCTCCAGGCACAAAGGCACAAAGCAAAAACACATATTCTTTGTGCCTTTGTGCCTTGTATCCTTTATTATAGTATCTCTTGAAAAGCCGGCCGGCTATCAGGGAAATATTGGCGTTTTTCAGCCGGTTTAATCAAGCCGGAGCGCGTTGAGTTCTT
>JBFMBG010000076.1:0-15216 GCA_040755215.1 Bacillota bacterium
GGAAAGGTGCAATGACCTGCGTTTAAGAAAGGACTTCGTGGAAAACAGCCTTCAAAATGCAGCGCGCTTAAAAGAACCCTGGTGGCTTGCCGCCGCCGCGGCGCTCTTCGGTCTGGCCGGTTTACTTGCCGCCGGGCCCGGCGCGGCCGGCTTTGTTTTACTTGCCGGCGGAGTCGGGCTGGGAGTTCTCCTGTTCTTCTTCTTGCGGGGCAGGGCGGCGGCAGAGGCGGCTCGCCGGCAGCAGTTGAAGCAGGAAGCGCAAGCGCTCGCCGGCGAGGTGGAGCGCCTCCAGGGCGACTTACGCCGCCTGGATGGCGAACTGCAGGAAATTAACCGGCGGATTTTGGAAACGGCGGGGCGGCTGGGCCTGGCGGAAGGCTTTACCCGGGAGGATGTGTCCCGCCTCCGGCGCGAACTGGCGAAGGAAGAAAAAGACGGGCTCCTCCGGGAAGAACTGGAAAAACACAAGGAAAAAGCCGGGCGGGAACTGGCCCGTTCCCTGGCTTCTTTGGAAGAGGCGGAAAAGGGCCTGGCGGAAGAGCAGCGAAAGCAGGCCGGCCTCCTTGCCGAATGGGGGGAGTGGTGCCGGACGAAGGGGTTCCCCGAGCTCCCCCCGGTGGATTTAATTTCTTTCCTTGGTCTTGCGGAAAAGGCAAGGGACGGCGTAAAAAAGTTAAACGCCGGCCGTGATGAATATGCCCGGGTGAAAAAGTACCTGGCGGATTACCTGGATAGAGTAAACGCGGTGGCGGCGGCTTTAGGCAGGGAACCGGCGCCGGCACAAGACGCGGGGGATTGCGTGGTGCGGTTGAGGGAAATGTTGGCGGAACAGGAGAAGAGAAAGCTCGCCCGGGAGCAGTGGCAAAAAGAGCTGGAGGAGGCCCTGGCCGGAAAAGAGGCGGCCGGCGCCGGGGTAGAAGAACTGACCCGCTCCATCCGGGAACTTTTGGACGCGGGCGGAGCCAGGGATCCGGAAGAGTTTCGCGCCCGGGCCGCGCAATCCGCCCGGCAGAAAGAGCTCAGGCAAGAGATTGCCGCTTTGGAGGAGCAGCTTCTGCTCATTGCCGGCTCGCCGCAGGAACAGGAGGAATTAAAGAGTGCGCTGGCCGCTTCTTCAGAGGTGCAAATTGAAGAAGAGTTGGAAAAGGTCAGGGCGCGGCTGGCGCTCACGGAGGAAGAGATCAACAGGCTGAAGGACGAACTGGCGGAGAAGAAGCTGCGCCTGGAGCAGATGGAAAGCGGGGAAGAGCTGGCTTTGGCCCGGCAGGAGAAGGGCATGCTGGAGGAAAGGCTCCGCGCAAAAGCCAGGGAGTGGCGCGTCCGCGCCCTTTGCGAAGCTCTCCTGGCCATGGCCAGGGAAAGGCACGAGCGGGAGCGCCAGCCGGGAGTTCTCCGGCAGGCCTCGCAGTACCTGCAACCCATGACCGACGGGTGTTACACGCGGGTGGTGGCCCCCCTGGGCGCCCCGGACCGGCTGGAAGTGGAGCACCCGGACGGCCGGCGGGTGGGCGCGGCGTTTTTGAGCCGCGGGGCGGCCCACCAGTTATACTTAGCCTTGCGCCTCTCCCTGGCCGTTCACTACGGTTCGGTAAGCGCCCCTTTGCCCATCATTCTGGATGACGTCCTGGTGGATTTCGACCCCTACCGCCTGGCGGGGGCGGTTAAAGTGCTGGGGGAAATTGCCTCCGAGCACCAGGTATTGCTCTTCACCTGCCACCCCCACATTTTAGAGGCGGTCGCCGGGGCACTGCCGGGATATAAGTGCGTCACCCTCAGAAAATAGCAGGCACAAAGTTTCTCAGGCACAAAGGCACAAAGTAAACATTCCCGGTACATTTCTCTTTGTGCCTTAGTGCCTCTGTGCCTTAGTGCCGAAATTTTCATAATTAAATGGTGAGAACGAACGTTCTCAAAGGAATCCCCCTTGTTGGCAAGGATTTTACTATTGCAAAGTATGTGCTCAATTTTTACTTAATATGTATTATTGACAAAAACGTCCACCACCCGGCTCTCCCTGGACAACCAGTACCCCCGGGAAAGGAGCCGTAAAGAGGGGATGGCGGTAAAGGTGATGGTGAGCAAAGTTAACAACGGGTTTTCGCTCCGGCAGCCTGCTGCCTTTAAAGCGTCCAGCAGGGAGCCGTGCGCGGCGGCGGCTTCCGGCCCGGAAAGGTTGCTCATTTTTCCGAAAACGGGGAGGGGTATTTCCCTGATGGCCCGGCCCTCGCCGTAAAAAACCAGCCCGCCGTTTAATTCCCTGATCCGGTTGACGGCGCCGGCCATGTCCCGGTCATCCTTGCCGACGACAATCAGGTTTCCTTCGTCAAAGCTGATGCTGCAGGCCAGGGCCCCGCGGCGCAAGCCGAAGCCCTTCAGAAACCCGAGAGAGCGCTGGCCGCTCCCCCCGTGCTGCTCGATCACGGAGGCTTTGACCAGATCGTCCTGCCCGGTGATGCTCACGGCGCCGTCCACCACCGGCAGAGTCAAAGCGGTTTCCCGGTTGACGATGTCCGTTACCACTTCCATAGCCCGCACCGTGACTTCCGGGGAATCCGCCGGAAGGCGGAAAAAGCCGGGTTCTACGGGTGCAAGCTTAATGTTTTGGTAAGCTTTTTCCGGGTAAGCTCCTGCCCTCGGCTCCGCCAGGAGTTTTCCTTTGCCGGCGACGACCCGGCCCCGGCAAACCACCAGCTGCGCCCTGATCGTTTTCAAATCGGGTATGACCACCAGGTCCGCGCATTTGCCCGGGGCAATTCCGCCCAGGTCGCCTTCCAGATGGAAGTGCTCGGCCGCGTTCAGGGTGGCCATCTGGATGGCCCGGACGGGGTCCAGGCCCAGGTCAACGGCCCTTTGGACGATATAGTCCATGTGTCCGTACCTGGCCAGTTCGTGCGGCCAGATGCCGTCCGAAACCAGGACGGCCCGCCGGAAATCAAGCGCCGTTTTACTTAAGGGCGGAATTACCGCCGGCAGTTCCCGGCGGATGGAACCTTCCCGGATCATGGCGGCGAGCCCCAGCCGCATTCTTTCCAGCACTTCCTCGGCGGTGATCGGTTCGTGGCAGGAGTCCGCGCCGTGCGCCGCCATGGCCGCCAGCTTCCGGTTGCGGGCGCCCGCCCCGTGGCCTTCCACGGTTTTGCCTCTGGCGATGGCGGCTGAAATCAATTCCACCAGATCTTTACCGATCTCCTCGTTTAAAAGATTGGCCCAGTAAATCTCTCCTAGACCAACCACCTCCGGCCTGTCCAAAAGGGCGATCATTTCGGAGAGCGTGATCGCTTTTTTGCCCGCTCCCCGGTCGGACCACAGGAAGGAGATAACCGGCGCGGTGATCAAAATCCTCTGGGGCTGGCCCGCGATCTGTTCTAAAAAAATGAGCACCCCTTCCAGGCCCATGGCGTTGGAGATTACGGAGCAGTCGGTGATGACGGTGGTGGTTCCGCCCGGGAGCGACAGCCGGATGAACTCGTCCACTTTCAGCAGGGAATCCATGTGGGCGTGGCCGTCGATGAAACCGGGAATAACCGTCTGGCCGTCCACGTCGATGACTTTTGTTTGGGATCCGGCGGGGAAATCGCCATCCGCGCCCACGTAAGCGATTCTCCCTCCGGCGATGACCACCTGCTGATTTTCGAGGATTTCGCCGGTGTAGACGTTTAACAGCTTTGCTCCTTTGATGATCAGGTCGGCGGGTTCTTTCCCGAGCGCCACGTTTCCCAGGCGCCGGCGCAGTTCCGCTTTGAATTCCAGTCTCATGGCAAACAAAGCACCTCGTTCTTAAAATTAAATATCAGGCACAAAGCTTTATTCTTGATTCTTTTCGGCTTTGCCGCGCACTTTCTTTCTCCTGGCCATAGCTATAATATAGGACAAATTTTGACCGCCCGTCAAGGTGTTGAAAAGCAAGAAGTGGAAAGCGGCAGCAAAGCCTTTCTTGACGGGCCGGGCGGGACGGAATAAAATGATGGTATTAAAAAAGGGCAGGGGCGGTGAAAGCGGTGCTCGAAAAGATGGCGCGCGTCCGGAACATCACTTTTGCTTTTGACGGTGCGGTGGTGGCTTTTTCGGGGGGCGTGGACAGCACGCTGGTTTTAAAAGTGGCCGCGGACGCCCTGGGATCACGCGTGATTGCCGCCACTATAAATTCACCCCTTGCTGTACCCGGAGAACTGGACCGGGCGAAGCGACTTGCCGCTTTGCTGGGCGTGCGGCACGTTACGATAACCGGGAATGCGCTGGCCGATCCCGAATTTCGGCGTAACCCCCCCGAGCGCTGTTATCTTTGTAAGCGTCATGTCTACGCGGCCTTGGGTGAGCTGGCCCGGGAAGCGGGATGCGAAGTTGTCCTGGACGGCGCCAACGCCGACGACGCCGGCGATTTTCGCCCGGGCCTGCGGGCCGCCCGGGAGATGGGCGTGCGCAGCCCTTTGCTGGAAGCCGGCCTGACAAAGGAGGAGGTTCGCCGCCTGGCTCGGGAACTGGGCCTGCCCAACTGGAACCAGCCGGCCCAGCCCTGCCTGGCCACCCGGATTCCTTACGGAGAATTAATTACCGGGGAAAAACTGCAACAAATCGCCCGTGCCGAAGAGTTTCTTGCCGAACGCGGTTTTTCTCCGGCGCGCGTCCGCCACCACGGACCGGTGGCCCGTCTGGAACTGCCGCCTGAGCAAATCGGCCGGCTCAACGATCCGTTTCTCCGGGAGGAGATTGATCAGGCTTTAAAGCTGCTCGGATTCCTTTACGTGAGCGTGGATTTGGCCGGTTTGCGGAGCGGCAGTTTAAACGATCTTCTGGCGAGGAGAGGGCAGGAAAGAAATGGACCAACAAAGGCTTAAAGATTTGTTAAACAGCCTTGTGCAAAGGGAGATCAGCGTTGACGAAGCCCTTGCGGAAATGAAAAATCTTCCCTACCAGGACCTGGGTTTTGCCAAGATAGACCACCACCGGAGCATCCGCTGCGGGTTTCCGGAGGTAATTTTTTGCGCCGGAAAAAAGCCGGAGCAGGTAGCCGAAATTTTTCAACGGCTGGCCGGCGTCCACCGGACGGTTTTGGGCACCAGGGCAAGCAAGCGGGCCTACCTGGCCGTACGCGAGCTTTGCCCGGACGTTCAATATTACCCGGCTGCCCGCTGTCTGGTCTCCGGCATGCCGGATAAACCTGCGTTTCCCGGTAAGGTGCTGGTCATCAGCGCCGGGACGGCGGACCTCCCCGTAGCCGAAGAAGCGGTTGTTTGCGCCCGGGCCATGGGCAATTCCGTGGAGACCCTGTTTGACGTAGGCGTTGCCGGCCTGCACCGCTTGCTGGATCACCAGGACCTGATCCGCCGGGCGGCCGTGGTTATTGTGGTTGCCGGCATGGAAGGAGCCCTGCCCGGCGTGGTGGGCGGATTAACCGACCGGCCGGTGATTGCCGTGCCGACGAGTGTCGGTTACGGAGCGAGTTTCGGCGGTCTGGCCGCTCTTTTGGGAATGCTCAACAGCTGTGCCGCCGGGGTAGGTGTGGTCAACATCGACAACGGTTTCGGGGCCGCTGCCCTGGCCACGGCGATCAACCGGTTGATCCATCCGTTTCAAGGACCCTGACCTTCAATACCTGCACCGAAAACAGGCTTTCGCCCGTCGTTCGTTGGCCGTTGCTGAAGAGCTCCCGCAAATCGAACGGCGAGCCGCCGATTTTCGTTTTCCGATATCGCCGCGAAAAAAGCGGCATGGCGGCCTGACCCTTTAATTCCTGTTAATGGGAGTGCGTCCTATGAAAATCCTTTACCTGGACTGTTTCGGGGGGATCAGCGGGGACATGGTTCTGGGCGCCTTAATTGACGCTGGTGTTCCCCTGGCTTCTGTTGCGGAACAATTAAGACGATTAGGGTTAGAAGGGTATTCCTTGAAGGCTTGCCGGGATCAAACGCACGGCTTTACCGGAACGAGGTTTCTGGTGGAACTTGCCCGGCAGCACAGCCAGCCCTGCCGGACCTGGGAAGATATTGCGAGGCTCATTGCCGGCAGCGGGCTTGCTCCAAAGATTAAGCAATATTCCCTGGTCATTTTTGAAAAACTGGCCCGGGCGGAAGGAAAGGTGCACGGAACACCTCCGGAGAAAGTGCATTTTCACGAAATAGGCGCGGTGGACTCGATCGTCGACATCGTGGGAACGGTCATCGCCCTGCACGAGGCCGGCATTGAAAAGGTTCACTGTTCGCCCCTTCCCACTGGTTACGGCTGCATCCGCACGGCCCACGGTCCGCTTCCCGTCCCGGCGCCGGCCACCGCGGAACTGCTCAAGGGGATCCCGATCCGCCCCGTTCAGGTGGAGGGGGAGCTGGTCACGCCTACGGGGGCGGCCATTGCGGCGGCCCTGGCCGAAGATTTTGGCCCGGCGCCGGCCATGCGGATTGAGCAAACCGGTTACGGACTGGGGAGCAACGATTACGGGATCCCGAATTTTCTGCGGGTTTTCATCGGCGAAGTACTGGAAGAACTTTCGGAGGAAAAGGACCCGGACAAAAATAAAAACCAATCACCCGGCTTTGAACAGGAAATCTCCGTGCTTCAGACCACCATTGACGATTTGAATCCGGAAATTCTGGCTTATGCAGCGGAAAAGCTGCTGGCCGCGGGCGCCCTGGACGCCTGGATCACGCCCGTCATCATGAAAAAGGGGCGTCCGGGGAGTTTGCTCACCGTGCTTTGTCCTCCGGAAAAAGAAAACGAATTCCGGCAAATTATTTTTGCGGAAACCACCACCCTGGGTGTACGGGCGCGGCGGGAAAAACGGCATTGCTTGCCCCGGCAGCAGATTAGCGTGGAAACCGGTTACGGAGAAGTGCGCGTGAAAATTGCCGCCGCAGGCGACGGGCCGGGGCGCCAAATCAGCCCGGAATACGAGGACTGCCGCCGGCTTGCCCGGGAAAAGGGCGTTCCCTTGAAAAATGTCTACCTGGCTGCCGTTGAGGCTGCTCAAAGAGGTATGAGGAGTGAGCCCTGAAGGGGTAGGGACTCCCGCGGCGGTTCTGTAAATATTTTTTTGGGGCACAAATCTATCGTGACCGACAGATATATGTCACGGCCGCCTTGTAAAATCAAAACCAAACTTTATAAGGAGATGGTGGGTGTGACAGTTTTAGCCGGTTTCTTGCAAACGCTGGGCAGACCCAGCAGAAGACGGAGGGCACAACTGTAGAGGGGGAGTGGAAGATTTATCGGAAAACTTTGATGATGGTATAAATCAAGTGCTAGAAGGGAGTGCGGCAGATGGAAAGCAATCTTTTTACAAAAATGGCGGCTGACCAATATGAAAACATATTTTTTTGTTATCATCAGCCTTCCGGTTTAAAAGCCGTTATTGTCATTCACAGCACGGTTCTCGGACCGGCCGGGGGCGGCGTCCGAATGTTTCCTTACCGCAGCGAAGAAGCGGCAATCGAGGACGCTCTGCGCTTAGCGAGAGCGATGACTTTCAAATTTGCCGCGGCCGGATTAAACGTTGGGGGCGGCAAAACCGTAATTATCGGCGACCCAAAGACTGAGAAGAGCGAAGCCCTTTTCCGCGTGCTGGGGAAGTTTATCAACCGCCTGGGCGGACTTTATTACGCCGGCGAAGACGTTGGGACCACCCCGGAAGATATGTCCTATCTTGCAATGGAAACCCCCTATGTGGCCAACCCTCCGGAAGGGTCGCTTGCCCCCCTTACGGCTTTCGGTGTTCTGTGCGGGATGAAAGCCTGTGCCCGGGAACTGTTCGGCTCTGCTGAACTGGAAGGCCGGACTGTCGCCGTCCAGGGGTGCGGCTCCGTTGGTCAGGCGTTAATTGAGCTGTTAAGTCGCGAGGGGGCCAGGCTTATTGTCGCCGACGTTGATGAAGCGAAGGTAAAGAAAGCTGCCGAACGCTACGGTGCCCGGCCGGTAGCGCCGGACGCCATCTTTTCCGAAGAAGTGGATATTTTTAGCCCCTGTGCATTAGGCGGCGTGCTCAATGAGAAGACCGTTCCGGCTTTGCGCTGCAAGATCGTCGCCGGTTCGGCCAATAACCAGCTTGCTGAAAACAGGAACGGGGATTTGCTTTATCAGCGCGGAATTCTCTACGCCCCGGATTTTGTGATCAACGCCGGGGGCGCTATTTACGGAGTCACCCGCTGTATAAACGGTGAAACTGACCTTGAGCGCATTAAACAACGGGTGGCGGGGATCGGGCAGGCCATCACGGAGATAATCAACATCTCAAAAAAGGAGAACATCCCTACCTATCAGGCCGCCGAGCGCTTTGCCGGGAAACGCCTGGAAACGGCCCGCCTGGTGAGGGGGCTTCTTTAAGGCGGTCGAACTATAAAAGACGCCCGCAAATTTTTTAGAGAGGGACACTTATGATCGAACGTTACATGTATCAAGACATCATCCAATTCAAAATGGGCAGGGCGGTAAACAACCAGGTGTTATACTGGGCGGCCGTTTACCTCGTGGACGGCCTGTTGATTGATACCGGCCCCGCTCATACGGCTCACGAACTTTTGGCGGAACTGCGCAGAGAAAAAGTAGAAAAAGCCGTCAATACTCACTACCACGAAGATCACATTGGAGGAAACGCCCTTCTTCAACGGGAGTTGGGGATCGAAATTTTCGCTCCCGTGAAATCTATCGAAAGGATTGCCGCCAAACCCGCTCTCTACCCCTATCAGGAACTGGTTTGGGGCTGCCCCGAGCCTTCGCGACCCAACCCCCTGGGCAAGGAAGTACGCACCGGAAAGTACCGCTTCGAAGTCATTGAAACGCCCGGCCACAGCGACGACCATGTTGTTTTTTGGCTGCCGGAAAAAGGCTGGCTCTTTGCAGGGGATTTATTTGTTTCGGAAACGCCCAAGACCGCCCGGCCGGAGGATAACCAGGGCGAAATCATCGCCTCTTTGCAGAAAGTTCATCGTTTACACCCCCAGGTTCTTTTTACGGGTTTGGGAAACATTGTCGAGGAGGCAACCGGGGCACTGGCAAGGACAATTTTGTATTTGGAGAGGATCAGGGACCAGGTTGACAGGTTTAAAGCGCAAGGTTTTACTCCGGCCCAGATGGTCAGAGAAATTTTTGGCCGGGAAAGTGCTTTAAAAGAGTTGACGCAAGGCCAGTTTTCATCCGAAAATTTTGTTCGCTCTTTTGACAAGTAAAACATTCGCAGAATAATTAGATTCCAATGTAGTAGCGGGCTCCGGGCAAAGAATGGCGAATGGTCAATATACCTGCTTCTTCCTCCGCCAGCAGTTCCAGCCCGGGTTGATAGGCGCCAATGGGCACGGAGCAGCGGTTAACAAACCCAAAAAAGGAGTGGTGAAAATGCCTGCCGCGAGTTATAATAGCCTTGAGGTGATTTCCATGGCTGTAGTGCACGAATACGTGAAAGCCCTGATTGACCGGCTTACTGATGAACAGGTGCAGGCTTTATGGGTGATCCTCAACTCGATGGCCTGGCCGGTGGAGAAAGTCACGCCTGAAGAGATGGCAGAAATCGAGGAAGGTTTTGCCGAAATCGACGCAGGCAAAGGTGTAAAGGCCGAAGATGTTTGGAAAGAGCTGGGAATTTGAAATAATCTTTTCCCCAAAAGCCTTAAGGCAGTTGGGTTGTCCAGGGCGGCCGGTGAAGGGGTTACGGGGTGAGGAAACTTGTGCAGGTGGAAAGCGGCGCGGCAGGCGGGACTTTAGCTGCGCTGCTTTATCATTGGGATAAAAATGATTTTCAGAAGGATAAGAGCAGTGTCGGTAGAGTCGAGATATCAGCACGCTGCTTCAGATTGTCAAGGGCCAGTACTTTTGGGCGCCGGGGCAGCAGAGGAGCGCCAGTTAAAATGCCCCGGCAAAATTAGATAAACCGGCTTCGAACTGCCTCGTATCGGCGTTAAAAATCAAAGAAGGATTTGGCAGTATTATGTAGTAATTTGTAATTAGGGCGCCGTGGTTTTATCAAAAAAGACCCACGGCTTTAATTTATACAGATATTCTGCCTTTATGGAGTGAGAACATTTGGCGGTTGAAGCGGTTTGTTTTATCCCGTGCTGCTCAAGCAAAAGCGCAGGCGGCGGGATTGAAAGTCCTCCTTACGCCTGGCCCGGCGCCGGCCTGGAGCGGGCCTGGGTCCGTCTGCAGGCGGCCCGCCGGGGGATGGAGCATTGCATTGAAGGTGACTCCAGGCCGACTCCAGCGGTGCACCTTTACAGCGGCAGTTTCTATTCCGCCTTTGATGCCGGGCTGGTAGAGCGGCTTATTTATTCCGAAAAGCTCCGGCTGTTCATCATCTCGGCAGGCTACGGCGTGCTGGATGCCTTTGAGCCCGCCCGCAATTATGATGCCGAAATGAAGGGCAGGGTGGCCAGGTACTGGCGCGATGCCGGTTTGGCCGATGTTATCGACGATATCTGTCTTGCCCTTACCCCCAAACAAGTTTACGGCTTTTTTGCCGGCGAACCGGTCTGGTCCGGTTCCGGGGCGAAATACCGCTATTTTTTTACCGAGGGAATAAAAAAAGCCCTTCGTTCCGGTTTCAAGCCTGCCCGGGCGGGCTGCTTCTACAGGGAAAGCGGCAGGGGGGTATCGGCAATACTCGGCGCTTTAGGCCGCACCTTTTCCAGCTGTCTTTCTAAAGGGCTGGATTGCGATGAGATTGTCGAAGCGGCAAAAACGGGCGGTTTAAAGGAATGCGGAATTGTCATCGGCTATGAGGATCTGCTGGCCGGAGAGCACCGGATTTAGAAATCTCCGGCCACTTTTAAGGTGGGAGCGTTTTTGTGGAGATAAAGGATTCTGCCAGGGTTATCAGGGACTTGGAGCGGTTTTATGCAGTTTTGAATACGATCAGGGAGTGTGTCGGCGGCGAGCGGTGTTTGTCGGAATGCAACGGACGGATGGGCTGGCCGCGGCGCGGAGTATATTTCTTCTTTGAGCCCGGAGAAAACAGGTCCTCCGGCGCGGGGCTGAGGGTCGTCCGGGTGGGGACCCGTGCCGTTTCCGCGGGTTCCGGCACCACCCTCTGGGACCGTTTGCGGACTCACCGGGGCGTTGCCGGGGGAGGCGGCAACCACAGGGCTTCGATCTTCCGCCTTCATGTCGGGACAGCCCTCCTGGCGAGGGGGGATTACCCCGAGGGAGTCAGGCGGAGCTGGGGCCGGGGCAGTTCGGCTCCGCGGGAAGTGAGGCGCGCCGAACACGGGTTGGAATGTGCGGTAAGCGAATACATAGGGAGGATGCCCTTCCTCTGGCTGAAGGTCGATGATGAGCCCGGGCCGGCGAGCATGCGCAAGTACATAGAGCGCAATGCGGTGGCGCTGCTGAGTGCGGCCTCCGGGTTGCGCATTGACCCTCCGTCGGAGGGCTGGCTGGGCTACAGCTGTCAAAACGAGGCGGTCAGGGCATCGGGTTTGTGGAACGTGGATCACGTTTTTGAAGATTACGACCCGGGTTTTCTTGATCTGTTTGAGCGGCTGGCCGGCGAGAACTGAGAATGAAATGCCTGTCAGGGCTTAACCCACGTATTTTTGTTTTTCCGAACGACAGAGATATGTCACGACCACCTGGTACAATCAGGTTAAGTAAATTTTAAGGAGATGGTGGGCGTGGCAGTTTTAGCGGATTTCCTGCGCACTTTACGGGTGGGTGAACCGCAGGCGTTCGAGAACCTGACCGTTTTCCCGCTGCTCGGGACGCAATTTCAAGAGCCCGGCTACCTCTTGCTGGACGAAGCCCTGGTGCAGGGCCTGCTCGAGGTGCGGGAGGTAAGCGAAGCCGGTAGCGTGAATGAAATCCTGGTGATCAACAAAAGCGATCGCCCCGTCCTCCTCATGGACGGAGAGATCCTTACCGGGGCGAAGCAGAACCGCGTGGTGAATGCCAGCATCCTGGTGGGAGCCCGTGTTGAGCTGAAAATACCGGTCAGCTGCGTGGAGCGGGGCCGCTGGCGGTACGTTGCCGAGAAGTTCACGGAGAGCCGGCGCTTCTCCTGCGCGCGCCTGCGCGCCCAGAAATCTGCGCAGGTGGCCCAGAGCCTCCACGCGTCCGGGGGTCTTTAGCGCGGACCAGGGCGCCATCTGGGATGAGGTTGAGCGCAAGCAGAGGGAAATGGGGGCGGAGTCCCCCACCGGGGCGGTTAACAGGGTATACGAAAGCCATGCGGAAAAACTGAAAAAATACTGCGCGGCCTTTTCGCCCCTGGAAGAGCAGGTGGGTGCGGCGGTTTTTGTCAACGGGCGCTTCGTCTGCCTCGACGCCTTCGATAGTCCGGCGAGCCTGCGCAGGCTGTACCCAAAAATGATCGAAAGCTACGCCTTAGACGCCCTGGAGCAGGCCGGCCGGGACAAAAAGGAGCCTGAAAAGAGCGCCGCGAAGCAGCTGCTGAAAAAAGTCGCTGCCGCCCGGGTGGCGCGTTATCCTTCCGTGGGTTTGGGCGAAGACCTGCGCATCAAAGCTGAAGGTCTGGTCGGCTCCTGTCTGGCCCTGGACGGCAGGGTGATCCACCTGGCTCTCTTTGCCGGAGCGGACCGGGAGGCGGAGAGGAGGAGCGGCGCGCTGAGCAGGCCGGGCAGGAGACGGAGGACACAACTGTAGAGGGGGTTCAAAATGGCTGAACTGCTGGTTGAACAGATCAGGCCCGGGCTGAACGTGCGCGGGGTATTCGCCCTGAAGGCAAAAAGACTCCTTCCCTACCGGGAGGCCCCGGGGCACTTCCTGGCCGTTACCCTCGCCGACCGCACCGGCAATGTGGAGGGGCGGGTCTGGGAAGGGGCCGAAGAGGCCGGCGCCCGCCTGAAGGTGGGAGACATCGTCGCCATAAAAGCGCAGGCCGTGGCGTACAACGGGGTAGTGCAGCTGCGCATCGATTCGATCGTTAAAGAGAATGGTCAAATTGACCCGGCAAGATTTATCCCTGCCGCGGAAGGTCTTCAGGAAGCGAAAGAGAAACTTCAGCAGTTAATTGCTTCCTTAACTAACCCGCATTTAAAAATGTTGCTCTCCCTCTTCTTTTCGGAACAGGATTTCTACGCGGCATTCTGCCTTGCCCCCGCCGCCAAACAATACCACCACGCTCTTTTGGGTGGACTTTTGGTCCACAGCGTTACCGTAGCTTTGGCGGCGGACGGCATCGCCAAAGACTACCCCCAGGCCGACCGGGACCTGCTGGTGGCCGGGGCCATCCTGCACGACATCGGCAAGGTGCAGGAGTACCGCTGCCGCGGCGCTGTGGAGCAGACCGACGAGGGGCGGCTTTTAGGGCACATCGTCTCCGGCGCGCTGTTCTTAGACCGCTATATCAACAGGGTGCCGGACTTTCCGGAAGACCTGCACTTAAAGCTTTTGCACATGATCGTCAGCCACCACGGGCGCTACGAGTGGCAGTCACCCAGGCGGCCCAAGTTTTTGGAGGCGGCCATGCTGCATCAGCTCGACCTGCTGGACGCCCAGGCGGACATGTTCTCCCGCGCCGCCGCCTGTCGGGAGGACAAAGATTCGTCCTGGACGGGTTGGGTGAAGGGGCTGGAGAGGCACGTTTACTGCCGGTGAGGCGGGGATGAACAGATCTTTACAGAGAGGAGGTATGGCATGGCTCAAAAATGCGCCGACTGCGGTAAAGAGCTTTCCTTTTGGAGCAGGCTTTTTCCGTCCAGCCGCAAACTGTGCCCCGGGTGTAAAAACGCCAGGAGAGAAAAGATCAAACAGTACGTATCCAAACTGAATGAATTTGGCGCGGACCGTTACCTCACCCCCGCCGAAGAACGGGAGCTTGCCGCCCTGCAGCAGAGTCTGGGCTTAAGCGACGAGGATCTCAAGGAGGCCAGAAGAACGCTGGCCAACCTGCGCCAGTCAACAAAGAATTTCGATCTCGCCAGGTACGAAGAAAAACTCCGCCAGGTAGGCGAAGACGGGTATCTGGAGCCTCAGGAAGAAGCAGAATTAAATGCCCTGAAGGAAGAACTCGGCCTTAGCGACGAAGAGATCGCGCCCACCTGCGGGCAGCTTATCCGCTTAAAACGACTGACCGCCATTAAAAACGGGAAACTTCCCGTCCTGGCTGCCGACATTCTCCTGAAAAAAGGCGAACTGTGCCATTTTGAGGTTTCCTGCGACCTGGTGGAGGAAAAAAGCCGCACCAGGTACGTGGGCGGGAGCCAGGGGGTGAGCTTCCGGATCGCCAAAGGGGTCTACTACCGGGTGGGCGGCTTCAAGGGGGAGCGCGTGGTGGATACGTACAAACAGGTCACGGACAGCGGGACTCTCTACATCACAAATAAAAGGGTGGTTTTCGCCGGAACGAAGAAGAACGTTACTTACCCGCTGAATAAGATCGTCAACTTCGTCAAGTACCGGGACGCCGTCCAGTTCCAGAAGGAAAACGAGGCCAGGCCCAAATATTTTCTTATCAAAGAGCAGGATATTATCGATGAAATCGGGTTGATCCTGACCCAGTTGGTTTCGGCCGGTGCCTGATCCGGGCGTATTAATCCGCGGCGAAAATGGAATGTTTCGCCTCTTAAAAAACTTTCTTTCCCACCTGACCTGCCCTGGCTCGTTAATTTGTTCCCCGCCTTACCTTTTCTATCTGTCCGGAATGTTTTTTGCCTCCGGGACCGGCGCACCGCCGAATTTGAATAACCGGCAGGCAGGAAATTATCGCCAAAAGCAGACAAAAAATTTTTAAGGGGTGGGTTTTCAAAAAAGACAGTTATGTGTCCTTAAAGGTGTGTTAAAAAGTGTGGAAAGAATACTTGCTGTCTCTTGGGGTAAATTACTGCTCTTGTGCCGGTCATTTCACGTTGGCGTCCCGCGCTAAAGAAAGATGCGCGGAAATGGAAGCGAGCCCTGATGAATACCGGTAGGTAAAGGGGAGGTTTGGCCGGCTATGCCCTACGCCAGGAACAGGGAGCATCCCGAGGCGATGCTCAAAGTGCTGCTCACCGTCATCGAAAAAACTCCTTCCGGCGGCGCCACCCTCGATGATTTAAAGGAGGCCTACCGGGAAGTAAAAGACCGGGAGCCTGCTGACAAAACCATCCACCGGCTGATCAGGCGGATTAACCTTCTTTTCGACCCCCTTGCTTACGACCGGGAAGAAGAGGCACCGGAGGAGCGGGCGATCGCGGTCAGGAAAAGGGGCGGCCGGGCGGTTTACGTCTTTACCCGCGACCTTCACGCCGGCCCGCGCCTCGACCCCGGCCTGGCGCTGCTCACGGCGTTAAGCCTTTACCCGCA
>JBFMBG010000077.1:0-15101 GCA_040755215.1 Bacillota bacterium
GATAACAACCACAAGGTGAACAAACAGTTCCTGGAAAAAATAAACGAAGCGGGGATGAGAGCGGCCCTTCCGTTCTTTACACTTTTAGAAATTTGCGGAATCGCTTCTTTTAACCTGTCCGCCGAGGGGCAAGAAAAATGGTTATATTCGTTTCCGGAAGTTTACCCCGTAGAAATTCTTGACCCTTTCGAACGCCCGGGGGAAACAACGGGCAGCGCCGCTTACTTCAGCGAATTAACGGCGTACATCACGAAGAAAATGACCGTCGGCGACGCCATCTTTTTAAGAGAAGCGGAAATGTACGGGGCCGCGGCCATTGTAACCTGGAACAAAAAACATTTCTCCGGGAAAACAGCGATTGCGGTTTTTACACCCCGGGAATATGTTCAAAGACAGTGAAATCTCCAAACCAGTCCCCTTGTCATCGAGGCGATAGGCTGCAACTCAAAGGAACGCGGCGAAGCTATACGATATTCCAACAGGGGGCTTCTTTCCCCAATAAGCTGGAATGTTGAACCTAGCCATAGAGCATTTCCGCTTCATTTAAAAAATCTTCGAAAAGGGCGGGGGCCCTGTTGATCAGACCGGGCTCCAGCATGATCAACCCGGCGGCTTCAGCGCTGTAAATCGTCTTTAACTTCTCCCACCTGTACTTTATGGCGGCCAGCCTTAAGGTAATTAAGGATAAGCATTCCAGCAGGCGCCCTTTCCTTCTCTCGTAGGCCGCGGCCACATCCACCACATCCCTCGTCTTTAATGTTTCCGCCCGGTAAAAAAGTTTTTTCAGAATAATCTCCTCGGGGCTTTCCACCCTTACTTCCCGGCCCGCCACCCGCTTTAACTCATAGTAATTTTCCGTCAGGTGGGGAGCGATAATAAAATCCACTTCCCCTTCTGCAAATTTTAGTTTTAAAAAATGGGACCCCTCCACGTAATCACCGGTCAGGTTCCCTACCGCGTTGTTCAAACGGGGAGTAAGATAAGTCAGATATTGGGCATCCCGCAAAAATATATCCACATCTTTGCTTTCCCGGTGCTGAAAATATACGGTCAGGGCCGTACCGCCGCCGAAGGTCCATTCGTCGCCCGGCACTTTGGAGACGTCAAGGGCTTTCAGTGCCTTGACAAAAAGATCCTGCCACATCGGCCAGCATCTCCTCAAGCTCGCGATGAGCATAAAATTCCTTGACGTACTTCTCGTAATATGCCTTCAACGTAACCTCCGGTATCTCATATTGCACTAAAAACCTGGCCAGATCCTGCAGGGGTACGTCCGTAAAAAAGTTAAAGATCTGAAGCGCGTACCGGGTGTCAAACTGCATATCTTTGAGCATCCGGGCCAGCTTTTTTTCATCGAGGTAACTGGCCGCCTGAGCATTTATGGTGGTTCCAATTCGAGATTGCATGATCAATCTCCGACTCCCTCTACTCCTTGAACGGCTTTTCGCAACTCACCCTCCGTGGGGGCAAAGAAAAGGTGGGTCTTACAGGAGCAATCGCCGGCGCCAAAGCGGGGGGCTGCCGGCAAGAGCCTTTCCGCCAAACAGCGGGAGACCAGGCACTCGATCTTGCGACTACTTTCCAGAACGAAGATTTCTTTTAACGCGCCGGACAACAGGAAATAGTGGTTGTCTACGTTTACTTGAATCTGTTTGCCAACCGGTAATTGTTGGCGGGTGGCAGTACTACTTGCTTTTCGGCCTTTAACTTAGTTTAACAACAAAACGGATTGTTGACAATATTTAATCATCGCCAATTATTCCTTTGACAGCAGCTGATTCTGCCGCTACAATAAAAACGAAGCCTGATTACCTTGCCAAAATGCCATGCAGAAAATTGCCGGCTTCCGGAACATCCTCGTCCACGATTACCTGGAAGTGGACAACAAAATAGTATCCGAGTGCCTGCAGAAAGTAGAGGTCTTCCAAAGGTTCGCTACGCATGTGCTGACGTGGTTATGATTAAGCAAGTGCGTCACGCTGCCGCCAACCAGGCGGCTTGCCCCGGCGATCAGGCAGGAGATTCGTTCGGGCGGGAAACTATTAAGTCGAAACTACTAAATCACCAGGCCGGCCTCTTCGCTGTACGCGGCATTTACCACCTTCGGCCAACCCGGCTTTTTTCCCGGCGCAATTTTGCCTTCCCGGCGCAACCGGCAAAACTGTCCCCACCTGACGGGAACGAGGAGTTCGCCGGCGGCCAGGGGTTCGTTTTCCAAAAGAGAAGCGTACTCGGCGAGCATCGCCGCCGGGAGGACTTCGATACTGTCGAAGGCCCGGTAAAATTCTTCCTCCAGGTTTTCTGCGGGCTCAAAAGCCCATAACGTATCCAGGCAGGACTTCTTGAAGGCAAGGCCGGCTTCGTCGTAAGCCCGCTCCCACCCGGCGGCAATTTCTCCCTGATAAACTTCATCCAGCCAGCCTTCAATTTTTGCCTCCTCCAGCATCTCCCCGCTGTGTCCGGCCAAAATCCGCAGGGCGGCGGCAACCAGCGGCGGGTCGTAAATCCCCCCGCCGTCGGCCGGCTCCGTAAAAACGTGAACGGGTGCCAGGTCCTGGTTCCCCAACCGCCGCCGGTTCACCCGGCTGCGGTTCACCCGGCCGAAGCGCTGGATCAAAGCTTCCAGGGGCGCCGGGTCAGTGTAAATTACATCCAGGTCGATATCCAGGCTGACCTCCACCACCTGGGTGGCCACCAGCACCACCGGTTTCCGCGCGCGGGAACGCACTCCCGTCGCCTCCTGCACGGCTTTCTCCTTGGCCAGCCGGTGGCGGACGTTAAACCGCCCGTGCAATAAAATTACTTCCGCCCCCGCCCCTGTTCCCGCTTCCGGCTGCTTCCCGCCGCGATACCGCAAAGACCGGTAAACCTCCTGCGCGCGGGCCACCGTGTTGCAGCAAACCAGGACGGCCCGGCCCTCCCGGGCATCTTCCATAATTCTGGCGATATTTTTCTCCGCCGTCAGATCGCCATCCTCCACAAATAAACGGTGGCGCTGGAACAGGGCAAAAGTCCGGGGGTCCGCCCGCACAAGGGCGGGTCCCCCCAGAGCCTCCTCAAGGCGCTTCCTGATCAGTGCCGGAAGCGTAGCCGACATGATCAAAAACCTGGCCCGGTAATTTTCGGCCAGATATTTCACCATGCCCAGAATCATGGCCAGGCGGCGTGCTTCGTAGGCGTGGATTTCGTCAAAGATGAAAGCGGCCTGAAAATAATGGCTTAAGGCGCTCTCGTACCCTTTCAGGCGGTAAGCCGCCTTGAGCATCTGGTAGGGACTGAAGACGCGCACGGGATAAAAGCCCAGCCGGGCCAGGTTTTTTTCCCAGCGGGCGGCTTTTTCGGCATTTTCCGGACTGTAATCTTCGTCCAGAAAACGGCGGTAGTAGGCCGGCAGGCTCCTGCTGTGCTCAAGGCCCACCAGCCCCGGAAAAATTTTTTGCAGCCGGTCGTACATGGCGTTCATGCTGGCCTGATAGGGAAGAGTATAAAAAAGGCGCGGCAGGGGATTATTGGCAGCCGCCCAGAGCAGGGCCGCCTCTGTTTTGCCGCTGCCGGTGGGCGCGATCAGGACGACGGAACCCGGCGTGCGGGCGCACTGCAGCTGGTGGGGATAGAGCGTCTCCGGCTGGAAACCCATTCTGGCCAGCAGCTTCCCGGGCGGTTCGCCCGGCACGGCCGCCGGACCGCCCGCGTGGGCGGAAGCCAGATGATCGCAGTTGACCACCTGCCCCCGCAGGGCGATGGCGCCCAGGCGCAGGAGGTACCCTTCGGAATCCTTCAGGCGGCGGAGAAACCGGCGGTAGTTGCGCAGGTGCCGGCGGATCCTTTTTGCTCCCTGCGCGCAAACCATCAAGACCGCCTGTTCTTTTTCCGGCAGCCGCAAGCTGCCCGCAATTTCCTCAAGCCCCCTAATTTCCCCGCTAATACCAGTTTCCCTGCCAAAGCCAGTTTCCTCGCCAAAGCCAATTTCCCCGCTAAAGCCCAGGGCGCCGGCCCAGGGACCGGCACATTCCCTTAGCCAGCGCCACAACCCCGCCGTAACCTCCTCGCCCAGCCCGGCCACAAAAGAAACGAGCAGATCCTCTCCCCCCTCATCTGGCTCCGGGTACGCCGCCGCTATTTCCGGCGCGTCCCGGTGGTGACTGACCACGGCGGCGGCCACCCAGGCCAGCTCCTCCTCCGGCAGGATACCGGCCAGCCAATCCACGCAGGCCAGCGAAAGCACCTCGTGGCGATGCGGCCAGGGAGGCCCGCCGCGCAGGCGCTCCTGAAAACCCGCAGCCGCCTTCCCGAAGTCGTGCAGCCAGCAGGCCCAAAAAAGGCATCGCCACAGACCGGGGAAGCCTGCCAGCGAAGCAAGCCCGGGCCGCAAAGAACGGGTCCGGGCCAAAACCTTCAGCACGTTCCAGGTGTGGGCGGCCAGGCTTTCCCCTGACTGACCTGCCGCTCCCGGACTTTTTGCCCAGGTATCCTCCAACCAATCAGGCCAGACTGGGGGTTTCGCCGGGTATGCCAGATCTGCCAAATTCCCCGAATTCGCCAAGATCTTCCTCCTCATCGCCTGTGAAAGTGTGAAAGAACAAACCGAGCGGCACTCCCTGGTCATCCGGAGCCGCAGAGTCCACATAAAACTGCAGGCGGGTTTGTGCGTATTGAATGAACTCTTTGCTGTAAACCCTTTTCTGCAACAGGATGTACCGGGAAAACTGCGGCGCCCGGTTGTGCGCGTAGTCCAGGTAGCGGGGCATCAGCAGGGCGATTCCCCGCCCCGTGTGTCTGGCCAGGCGGTAGGGCGCAATGGTATGCTCAAAATACGCCTGCTCTCCCTGGGCGAGCTCGACTGTCTCCACCCGGGTATAAGTAAAGAGATCCTGCGAGCGCCCCAGGACAACGGCGTAACGGGGGCGCCGAAAGGCCGCCTCCCACTCGGGCCGGTTCAGGTAGAGCACCAGCCGGGGGCGAAAGAGAATCGCCCGCTTAAAAGGGTTAACGTTCCCCTCCAGCACTTTCGGCAGCTTCGTCTGCGGCAGTCTGCCCGTCGCCGCCGTCAAGACGTGGATGTGCTCCACATCCTCAAAAACGCCCTGGTAAGTAAAGTGATAGGAGAACCGGATCCCCCCGGGGGGAACCCATTCACCCAGGGCGCTGCAGATATGCCCGTAGATAGTGGCCGGGGGAGGCATCTGGTAGGTGGGGTGCACCCCCTGCATGAAATGGGGGAACCGGAAAGAGGTGGTCAGCCCTTCGGCAGTAATTTTCAGTACCCGCATGGGATCACCTGCTTAGCGTTTATTGCGTTGATTTCCAATTTCTTCCCCATTTTCTCCCTATTCCAGCCACTCCGGCTGAAATTCCCGAAGAAAACTCTGGATGATCTCCCGGGGATGGCCGATCTTAACGGTCCGGCCTTTCCAGCGCGCGTTCCCTTCGCCCGGGTTTTCACCGGGGCACGCTTCGCCCGGCCCGCCCAGCCACGCTTCCAGCTTTTCCCGTTCTTCATCGAGATAGCCCCGCACCCAGCCGACGTAAACATCCGAGAGGATTTCGTCCGCAAACACGCTGAGCGCTTCCTCCAGGGCAGGAAGTTTTAACTCCGGCCGGCCGTAACCGTCAGCCCCCAGGATGTGGCCGAAGATGTGGTTCCCGCCCCCGGTCACCGCCATGATCACCAGCGGCGGAGCCACGTCGGTGTAGTGCAGGGTTAATTTGGCGCCTCCTTCCAGGCGGGCCAGCCCTTCCAAAAGGGCTTTCACCCGTTGAAGACGCTCCTCGCGGGGCAGACGGAAAGCTTTTTCGTCCGCCAGCTCAGGCAGACCCTTCGCCCTGGCCTCCTCCACCCTGGCCTCGTCCAGATTTTTAAAACCCGTTTTGCTCCGGTACCAGAAGGTGCCGCAGGCGTGCAGGTCAAGGGAAAACAAACCTTTTAAGGCCGCCCGGTAGAACTGGTGCTCGAACGGGACGGGATCGCCGTCGTGCCTGGCCATCACCCCGAAATCCTCCGTGATGTAAACGGGCGCCAGGGAAACCAAAGTGCTCACCCGGAACGGCGCCACGCGGGTAACCGTATCCAAGGTCGCTGTTTCGTCCGCCCGCGCCGGATCTGCTTCCCGTTTTTCCCGGGCGGACGTTCTTTTGGAAGGAGCGCGCATGTAGCCGAAAAGATCGTCGTCCCAATACCGGATGGGGTTGGCGTCGGTATAGGCCACTTTCTCTTCCCGCCACACGGGCGCCGCCTGCCAGCCCACGCCAAGTTTTTCCAGGGTCGTCCGCAGCCAGTAGCGAAAGGCCTGTGCGGATACGTAGGGGTAAGCTCCTTCCCTGGTGCGAATCAACTTTACGCCGGTGGTGTTGTCCGTACGCGCCCCCGGGATATTGCCCAGGTTGTTCAAAGCCGAAGCGGGCGCGTCGATCAGCAAGGTGCCGGTGATAAAAGCCATTTTAATCGCCCTCCTCTGCAGGAATTTCCGGGATGACGTCCTGGTTTCTCCCCAGCCAGCCGCGCTCGTAAAGAGTTTCGATCAGGCGGATGAGAACCAGGTCCCGGGCCAGCCGCCAGTCCGAACCGGCCACGTTCACCCCGTCTTCAAAAACTTCCAGATAAGGGTCCAGAGTAATAAGCGGCGGATTGCCCCTCTTTACGTGGGCCAGGTTGGCCTTCAGCAGAACGGCGCGGAAATTTCCGTAATTCTGCTCCCGGAAAAAATTCAGAAAGAAGCGCCGGTCATTCTGCGTGTCGACATAATCCGCCAGCCGGTCGCCCAACGCACGGATTTCCTGAATGCGCCTTTTATCCACGTTCATCACCCTTTCCAGGAATAGCTCGGTCAACCTCCAGGAAACGAGGTCCGCTTCGTTTTTCAGGGAATAATACCGGCGGGGGTCGTCCTCGCCGGCGAAGCGCCGGGGGATCCGCAAAAAATACCGGCGAACGAAATCCGGGGCGTTTTCCGGCAGCCCGAACCAATCTTCAAACAGGAAGTTCCGCCGCGGCTCGAAAGCCTGTTCCGCCTCCGTTTCCCGGGTGGCGGCAGTTGCCTTGCGGCGCCCTTTTTTCTCCGGGTGCGGGTTGAGCTGCCAGGCCCGCTGCACAAGCGCCTGCCAGGCCCCCCGGTAGTCGGCGGCCATGGCTCGCCGCAAGAAGCCGGTCATTTCCAGCGGCAGGTGGTAGATGGTCAGGGGCGGGTTATTGACGTCCAGGGGGTTGGACTGCCCGCTGTTACTCAGGTGGTAGGCGGTAACCGAAGCCGGCTCGTCTTCCCGGAGGGCGTCCCGGCGCCTTTCTTCAATGGCCAGCAGCGTCTCCACCAGGAGCGTTTTGGGCAGCCGTTTTGCCTCCGATAGCTTCGTGCTGCCGGACTGGCGGGCCAGTTGCACCGCCTTCATATTTTCTTCCAAAAAGGCGCGGGCGAACTCAAAGGTGATCTCTTCGTTGTCCGCATGCACGGCCAGCAGGCGCCCGCCGCACTTGGCGCAGCCCAGCGGAAAGGCCTGGATGCAAAGCAGCGCCAGGCCGGACACGGGCAGCCCGGCATCGCCCCCAGGGTGAAAATTAATCACCCCTTCCCCGGTGACCAGCGGGATGTGCTGGCGGAAGGCCCGGCCCGCTCCCTCACTTTCCGTCAGCGGAATCCCCAGCGCCGGCTCCCCAAAAAAAACGCATTTTTCCCCGCTCCCGGGCACGTCCGCCCGAAAGGCCCGCCCCACCATCCGGGCGTAGTCCAGGCGCCGCCCGGGATTTTTCTCGAAGGCCGGGTTGGTAAAGCCGGAGTTCGGAAAGGCCACGGTTAAAAAGGATTTGAGGGGGTTCACCACGTAATTTTGCTCCATGTAGGCGGCAAACTGGTCGAGATCCTCTTCGGTAACGGAGGCAACGTTACTTTTTCCTGCGAAGGCCGCAATCGTCGCCGCGCCTACGTCAACGATGGGGTGTCCGGTGTATCTGAGCAACCTGTCACCTCCTCTACCAGAAAATCCCTCACGGTTTCTAATTCATTTCGGCCTCGCTAAAAACTTTAGATCATTTAATATACGCTGTCATGGGATGAAATTCCTAAAAATTTATTAATTGAGGCCATTTTCAGCTCGGCAATGAGGATGGCCCGGTCCACTTTGATATCGTCGCGAAAACCCAGAAATTCGTGGAATTTGTCGTAGACAACGGTCAGTTGATTGGCCACGGTTTTGGCGCTTTTGCCCAGGCGGCGGGCGATTTCTTCGTTATCCAGCCCTTCTTTGACCAGCAGCAGCACCACTTCCCTTTCCGCCGGGGTGAGCCGGCACTCCAGGAACTCGCGGCGGCGGGATACTTCTTCCCAGGCTTTGATGACCCGCTGGTCGCTGACGGCCTCCCAGGGGTCGCTGCGCCGGGCCAGTTCGGTGAAAACGGGGGAAATGGCGCTCCAGCGCATGACGGGGACGGGGATGAGGACGGCTTCTTCGTCCGGGGTGGGGTGCATCAGTTTTTCGGCCAGGAGCTTTCCTGCGGAGAGGAGGTGCCAGAGCCGGTCCTCTTCGTCGAAGAGGAGCTGGGCCACCACCAAGCCGAAGATCGCCATGGGCTTGCGCCCCCCGGCGATGGAAAGGTGCAGGCGCCGGCCGGCCTGCTTTAGCTGCAGGACCTCCCGGTAGAGGAGGCGGAAGAAAGCTTCGATGTCCCGCTGCCGGACCAGGTCGGGGACGGGGCGGCCGTCCACGGCCACCGGATGGAAAGTGTGCGGCACCTGCATGGCGGCAAGTTCTTCCCGCAGGCGCAAGACGGCGGAGCGGGCGGGTTCCCTGGCGGAGTCGGTGTGGAAAACGATAACTTCCGCCGGGTGAAAACCCTGGCGGCGGAGCAGGTCGTATACCAGCGTAACCACCTGGGGTTCGGAGCCGAGGGTGGCCAAGAGAATCTCCCGGATCATGTACGGACTCACCAGCCTTTGAAAATCCTTAAAAAATCCAATATATACGGAACTTATCAGGAAAGTGTTTTTTTGGCTATAATATCTTGTTTAACGTCTCAGCCTGGCCGCGTCCCTTATTTCCTGGAGGTTCATTATTTCCGCAACTTCATAACGGGGCGGGACGCTCCCCTGCACCGGCCGCATCCGAATATGTGCCGGGAAGTAACCGCAACGACCGTGTAATTCCGCCAGCAGAGCTACGGCAATAAAGTTCAACGATGGCGGGTTGATCAGAAGAGGTAAGGTTTGCCAATCGTTTTTACTTAACCCTGTTTTTTCAACGAGTGCCACTACCTGAGGAATGAGTGATTCATGTAGGTCAACTTGGGCATTAAGCTCAATAATTTCCCCCACTTTCTGTCTGGTAAGTTTTTCAATTTGCTGTAAATGATCATAAGTAAGAGGATGGGAAAAATTCAGCAGAATCAATTTAAACATCTCCTAATATCATGCGAGATCCGGCTTTATTGTCCGTCCTTGAAAATGCTTTCAACGGTTTTTTAAGCAAAAGTTGCGAAAAATCAAGCTTACCCTCCAAGACCTATAGTTATTTCCGCAAGTAGTTTGTGCTTATCTTCTTCTGATAAAGTACCTTTGGTACCGAAAGAAGGGAGTTCTATCACCTTGATTCCATGAGCCTGGGCCAATCTTAAGTTGTTGCTTTCGTATTCCCTATCTAGCACGAGAAACTTTTCAGTATACGTCCCCAGAAATCGTTGCTCCGCAGCTGCAATTATTTGCTCTACCCCCCGCTTTTCTCGAGCTTTTTTACCACTTTTTACCTCAATAATTCCCACCTGATTACCGCGCCGAACTACAAGGTCAATCTCCAAGCCACCAAAAGAGCAAGGCTTGACAGAAGTTTTTACCTCGGTTAGTAAAGGTTGTAAGGTTTTAAATACAACTAGCGCAAAATCATCCTCCGGTGGACCTTCTGTATAACATTTGCTCAAATTATCCGCTTTTCCTAAATGAGCCCTTAGATAAAGATCAATACTAAGAAGCTCTGGAACTTCCTCAACTTTTTCTAGTTTGTATCCTTGGTCTAAAAATCGGTATCGATATATAACGCTCTTCTTTCCTTCGCTCTGCAGGTACAAAAAAGGGCTGGAAAATTTCCGGGCAAGCTGGTAGCCAACAAAGGCCATCGGCTTAGTACCCCCCGTAAGGTTAAAAATAAGATCCCCCGAAGCTAATTTCTGGATCGAAATAAATTCTTCCAGGGCAAGCTGAATTTTAATCATATCGTAAGGATCTACCGACCCCGGGATCATTTCTGCAAGCATTTCCTGACCCTCGAGTAATAACTTTAATCGTTTGCTAAGCGGCATAGTGCGTTCAGTATAAACCAGAATCACCAGGCGCGGCCTGTCATACAATACCGGCAATAAGTTTGGAATGGGTTGCTCACCGATCAGTGAAATCATTACTTGCTCGGACATTATTCTCCGCTCCCTTACTGTTATCCTGGTCTCACAAAATACCCGTACCCGGCACTGGTCTTGGCGCCGACACCCAGATTCTGCAACCCCTGAACCAACCACTCCCTGGCCAAACCCCAGAGAAGGCTGGTCTCTTCATCGTGCGATCCCCGCCAGCCTACAGCAAAAATAAACTCCGTTCCGGGCGCCACCGTAAGGAAATAAACAGGCACGGGGCTAAGCCAGTTGGCCGGCGGGATTTTGCGGCTTTTGTCTTGATAATACTCGGAGTAATGAGGGTTCATCACATCCAGCTCCAGCTTCGGCATCCGGGCTGGTATGGCGTCGAAGAAAACGGCACCTCCCGCTCCGGCAATAGTTCCGAAAACGGACCGAAATTTTCCAGCCAAACCTAAAACATTCTGGCCGGCCGCCGGATATCTATTCAGAAATGCTTCTTGATACTCCTTTTCCTCCTGAACCGTAAGGATGCTGTCTAATTCTTTAAGTTGAGAAATTCCCAGGGCTTCAGCCAGGACAACCAGAACCCACATCCGGGCAAGACCCTTTAAACTGCTACCCGGGACTACAGGAAACCCGTACTGATTGAAGGTGAAGCCCACTTCCAGCAGTCCTTTGCGGCCGAGCCCGGCCACCAGGCGCCACTGGGTCTTCAAGGAAAAGGGCGCGGCACCGGCCGCACGGACTGTGGCTTCCCAGAGGTTTCTCCACTCCTTGAAAAGCTCCTGGTCAGGTTTATTTACGGGACCAAGAATCTCCTGCCACGCCTTCCTTTTGGCATCCCTATCTTTGTCGAACCCCCAGTCGGAAATAAAACGATCGAAGACCAGACCGGGATTATGGGGCGCCCTATCTTTTTGTATACGCCATGCTTCGGCGCTTCGTTTGGGTATTGGGCAGCCCAATTCATTCACCCCCTAATTCGGCCTCGGCGAAACGCTTGAGCCAGAATAGGAAGGCCATGGCCTCCGCAGTTGCGCGACGGTAGTCGTCGGTGGTAGCCTCCCTAATGATCCATTCCAAAATGTTATCACTATTTATGTTAAGCTGATCGCGAATCCAAACGGAGACATGCTGCAGCATCTGGCAATGAGCATTGGCACCGCCATCTTTGGCTTCCCCTTTATCGTATCCCTTCGCCCGCCAAAAAGCGAGAATCTGCCCCAGGCCGTTGGCCTGTATTTCTGCCGGGGCGCTTTTAGCCAAACCGGCGTAGTCTTTTTCATACGTTTGTCCTTTAACCTGATTTACACACGACCAGGCGGCACTTGCCCGTTCCTGTTCCAGGGAACGTTGTCTACTCACTTCCCGTCACCTCCCGCAATACGCAGAGCCACCATCCCCTGGCCGGTGGTCTCGTCGCCGCCCAGCTGAGTGCGGGTGAGATTCAAGGCGGCTATTTTGCCAAGAATCTGGACACCACCAAGGCCTACCTTTGATGAACGCGACCTGGTAGCTAGCAAAGGCACATAAAGGAGGGTATCTACGGGCAGGCACTCCGAGGTCCATAGCCCCCTGTTCACAACGGTTTTCGTATCGGGATTCAAGCGAATGTGGGTCTGAACTTCGGTGGCATACAAGGAAAAGTCCCGGAAGGCATTTTCGTGAAGGACGCAGAGCTTGTTAGGCAACACCTCCCGCCAGTACCGGTACTCGTTACCCGTTGGAAGGGCGTGGGAGGCCAGCCATTTGCCGATCTTCTGGAGAACCTCGGCGTGTTCCCGTTTCGGCGTGAAGCTGAATTCCTCAAGTACCACGCTGTTGCCGGCCACAAGCGCATCCCCGGCTATCCAGACCTCCTCCGGGCCAGGCTCCCCCAACGGAACGGCCCAATCGAGAGAAAGGTCTGCCATAGCTATCTCCCGTAAGAAACGGTTCAGTACGTCCACACTGGTAGTCCAGGCGAAAACGCCGGCCAGGGAGCGCACGGGGAACAGCAAAATACGGGCGTCGCCCACGGACAACGCACCGGCGTATTCCGAAGCGTTTCCCGTCTCGGGCCCAAAAATGGCTAGAAATTCGTCCCGCGTCAGGGTTGAATTACACTTTTTTTCTGCTTCCGCCCGCAACCGCCCTTTGATGCTGCTGGCCTGGACCATAGGGTAACCGGTAGTCCGTTCCCTCTGGATGGGCAGGTCCACCGCTCCCAGCGCTCTTCCCGTTCCAACGTGGAGGGGGGTCTCTACGTAAATAAAGAGTACCTGCTTGGCTTCAAACATGCTCACCACTCCTTTACCATGATCTGACCGAAACCGATCTGGGCTCCGAAATCGGTTACGGCGTTTTGAATGAGGTTAGGCTTAAACCGTGAGTGTCCTAAACACTCAAAATAGTACACGCTTCCGGCGGGCACGTAGCGGCGGGCCGGCTTGTGGCCGTCGTTGGCCCAGTCGTAACCGCCGATGCTTTCGTACTTATGAATGGCCGCCGCTACAAGTTCCACCCGGCCGTCGAAAAATCTGCTCCAATCGCCGCCAACGGGTTGCCAGCCGCCTTGAAAGCAGGTGGGGGTTGCAAAATAAATCTTGAAACGGGGAGGAAGTTCCTCCGGCACCGCCGGCCAGAGGGATGGCTCCACCCTCTGAAAGAAAGCCCCGCGGCCCTCCCCGCCGATACGTAAAACCCCTTGCTCCGGCCAGCCGTCATACCCTTCCACCTGTACCAGCAATCCCACTTTCCTGCAGGGCCGGATGAACTCCACCTCGTAAAGAGCATGTTCCCGAGTCGTGCGCCGGGCGTCATCTATACCAATTCCGAATCTGCTTTCCCGCCGGAATAAGTATTCTTCCGGTACCCCGACGACTTCCCGGTCTCCCAAATAGGCCAGCAGGGCTCTTTCGTCAAGCCAAAGACCGGAGCGGACCTTTTTGGGTTGATCCTCCTGCCCAAGGCCCAGAAGGTGGGAGGTGGGACTGCCCGCCGTAGCGCTAACGGGGATGCGCTGCGGGTGTGAAGCAGGCCTGAATTTGTTACCGTCGGTAGGTTGGGCATCGGCAGGCAAAGGGAAGTAGCACACCACCTTTTCTTTCTCCCGGCGGGCCAGGAAGGGGCCTCGCATGCGGAGATCCTTGTAATCCTCAGCGGTCCCCACCACTTCGGCGATCTTCTTTTTCTCCCGGAAGTCCACGTTCTTGACCACCAGGTGGTGGGACCTTATCGCCCCCTGAATTACCGAGGGGTAGGGCGGGAAAATACTCTGGGCGCGGTGGTCGCTCAAGGCATCAAAAGGCTGGCCGTCGCGAAATAGCCATACGTCCATTGGCTCCAGAAAAAGCCACATTATTCTTCGGCACCTCCCCGGGCGATGAAGCGGGCCAGGATGAGCCAGCGGCCCAGCTCTTCGGCCTCTTCCGGCAGTGTTGCTGCCCATTGATAAAGACGCTCTGTCCACTCCTCAGACTCGAACTTAGGATGGTGATTATTCCGATGGCGCGTAAGCAACCTCTTCAGTTCGGCCCTTAACTTTTCGTCGGCCTGCGGCAAGCCGTTGGCCGCCTGGGCGACGTCGTAGGCGAACCTTGCGGCCAGGGCAGCTTTCAGGGTATCTTCTTCTTTGAAGAGGTTTACCAACTGGTTAAACACTGGATGAAAGTCCCTCCACCGGCTCCGCATCATTGTCATAACGCCACTGCGTTTTAAAACCGTTACGCAAACGCTGGCTTTACCCTCCACCTTCTTTGCCTGCGCCTCGGCATCGCGCGCAGCTCGCACCACCGCATCCAAAGGATAAAGGTGATGGGCGATGGCCACCCCGGCTGAAGCCGTGCCCCGGGTTACCGCCTCAAACCTCTCCACGAGGGCCTGGGCGAGGGGCAAGGTTTCCGATAGCTGCACCAGGACTACCACATCGTCCCCGCCGTTGTAGACCAGCGAAGCTCCATATTCTTTTACAATGTCGGGCACACACCGGGAAAAATCCAGAAGAGAACGGCTGAGTCTGCGGTGGGCCTCCTCCGGGTTCTCTTCCTTAATACACCTGTTTATCCTTTCCCCCATGTCGTCGCCGTCCATGACGATAAGGCCATAGTATGGCGAAGGTCGCATCTTTAATTCATAAACTGAACGCAACTCACACCTTGCTTTTTCCAGAAGCGCGGGACCCGGCTTTTTCATCCCGTAACTATCCAGAAGTCGGTTCTCGGCCAGGGTTTCAAGGTACAGGAGGTCGCCGTCATAAGGCCATTCAGAATCATGACTTTGTATACGATAGAGATATGCGCCCAGCAATTCTTCCACGGCTTCCCGGTACCTCTTTAACTGTTCTTTTGCATTGTTTAAGAATTCCTTGCTGGCTATTGTGCTCGTGGAAGGGAAACGCCCCCTTTCGGCCAAATCACTAAATCGCTTCACTGCCCCGATGGCGTCCAGGCGCTCGCGTCCTTCCCGCCTTAACTTCGCCGCGGGCACCTTTCCCGCTATCGCTTTCCAGTAGTCCTTCGCGCTCCGGTCTCTGGTGTGCAGGGCTTCGCGGCGGCCGCTTAAACTGTCCTTGAGTCCCCTTTCTTCCGCCTGCTCGAAAATCCGGGTGCGCTTAACACCCGTCAACACCCGGTCGGCTTCCTCATAGGCTTTTTCGTAAGACCTACCCTTCAGGGAGGCCGCCGCCCAGAAAATCTCCCAGAGTTTTGTAGTCTGACGGTCCCAAATTTCCCGCCATGTATCGTCGGGAAGCGGCCCCAAACGCTCCAGTTCCTTCCGGGCAGTATCCGCTATT
>JBFMBG010000078.1:0-14807 GCA_040755215.1 Bacillota bacterium
GCTGCCTGATCTCCTCGTCTTCAATGTTATTAACTAAAAATACATTTATTTCCAGCATATTTTCCAGCGCAGCGGCTACTTTGTTGGCGTTGAGCACCAGCAGCAAAGAGCATCCCAGAATAAACAAGGAAACAGTCACCGTACCCACCGAGGCCAAAGAAAGCCAGCCGTTGCGCCGCATGGAGGCAAAAGCTTCCCGGAAATAATAACGGACCGTATTAAGCCCCATAACTGTAAGCCCCGCTTTCTTCATCGCGGACTACCCGGCCTTTGGCGAGCGCAACCACCCGTTTCTTCATGGCATCCACAATATCCCACGCATGCGTGGCCATGATAATGGTCGTTCCCTGTTCATTAATCTTTTGAAAAAGCCGCATTAAATCCCAGGAAGTGTCGGGATCGAGGTTGCCCGTGGGTTCATCGGCAATCAACAACAGCGGGTTATTCACCAGCGCCCTGGCCACGCAAACCCTTTGCTGCTCGCCGCCGGAAAGCTGGTGGGGAAGCATTTTCGCTTTTCCTTCCAAACCGACCAGTTTTAATACTTCCGGTACCCGCCTCTTGATTTCCTTTGGAGACGCTCCGGTTACCTCGAGGGCAAAAGCCACATTTTCGTATACATTTTTTTGCGGCAGCAGGCGAAAATCCTGAAAAACCATCCCGATTTTCCGGCGGTGGAAAGGAACCTCCCGGGAGCGCATCCGCACGACATTTTTCCCGTTAAAAATGATTTGCCCCCGCGTAGGCAATTCCTCGCGAAAAACAAGTTTCGCCAGGGTGGTTTTACCAGCCCCGCTGGGACCAACCAGAAATAAAAAATCTCCTTTGCGCACGTGGAGGTTAACGTTCTCCAGCGCGATGACCCCGTTCGGGTATACCTTGGAGACGTTGTAAAGCCGGAGCACAAAAGAACACCTCAGGGTTTTATTTCGACACTAAATCAGCAAGATCCTCCCGAAAAAGCAAAATATTACTTAATTGATCGTTAAAAATTTTGCCGTGGCCCGGACGGCCTGCCGGCCATCGGGCAAGATTATCCGGGCAGCCAGCTGGTAGAGCCGCCGGTGGTTTTTTTCACAGAAAGCTTCCACGGTTATTTCCTGCCCGATCGCCACGGGCAGGCTAAACCGGACGTTCATTTCCGCCGTCATCGCCCTGATTTGTTTCCGCCACAGCCATTGAGCCATGGCTTCGTCCAGCAGAGTGACGAGCAGCCCGCCGTGAACAAGCCCGTCCCACCCCTGGTGGTTTTCGTTCCCGGTAAAAACGGTGCGGCAGATTTCATCCTCCAGGTCAAATTTTAAGTGCAGGCCGACGGGATTCTGCGGACTGCAGGCAAAGCACATACTGTCCCGCATAAGGATCTCCCTTCCTCGATACAGTATTCACCGCAAAGACGCAAAGGACATTAAAGAATCAAGAGGTTAAATCAAAAATCAGGCACAAAGCTTCCCAGGCCAAAGGCACAAAGTTAATATTCCCGGTACATTTCTCTTTGTGCCTTTGTGTCTTTGTGCCTTAGTGCCTTTAGTTATTTTGCTTTGTGCAGAGTAGCCCCTTTTTATTCCATATCTGGAAGGCAGAAAAAAGAAAATTCCTCTATGAGATTAAAATTAAGAGCTGGGCCAGGCGGCCCAGCTCGAAAAAGCGGCGCATTTTTTTAGCGCACGATCCACCAGATTAACGGCACCAGGAGCAGCGCCACGATGTTGACCACCTTGATCATCGGGTTGATCGCCGGGCCGGCGGTATCCTTCAGCGGGTCGCCCACGGTATCGCCGGTGACCGCCGCCGCGTGGGCCGGGGTCCCCTTGCCGCCGTACATGCCCTCTTCAATGTACTTTTTCGCGTTGTCCCAGGCGCCGCCGCCGGCGGTCTGGAAGATGGCCAGGAACAAACCGCTGATGATCGCGCCCAGCAGCATCCCGCCTAACCCGTCGCGACCCAGAATCAAACCGAAAATAATCGGGGCCAGCACGGGAATCAAAGCGGGCAGGATCATTTCTTTCAGCGCTCTTCTGGTGACGATATCCACGCAGCGGCCGTATTCCGGACGGGCTTTGCCTTCCATCAGGCCTTTAATTTCCCGGAACTGCCGGCGGACTTCGTTAACCACCTCGTAGGCGGCCCGCCCCACTGCGCCGATGGCCAGCGAGGAGAACAGGAAAGGCAACGCCGCGCCGACCAAAAGACCGGCCAGCACCCACGGGTTGTTAATCGAGAAAGTAAGCTGTTGGGCGGGCACGAAGTCTTTTAAATGGTAAGTGTAGTCGGCAAACAACACAATGGCCGCCAGGCCGGCCGAACCGATGGCGTATCCCTTGGTGACCGCCTTGGTGGTGTTCCCGACCGCGTCCAGGGGGTCGGTAATGTTCCGGATCTCTTCCGGCAGTTCGGCCATTTCGGCGATGCCGCCGGCGTTGTCGGTAATCGGCCCGTAGGAGTCGATAGCGACGATGATCCCGGTCATGGAAAGCATGGCCATGGAGGCCACCGCAATGGCGTACAACCCGCCGCCGCCGTCACCGCCGCCGACTACGTAAGAAACCAGAATCCCGGCGATGATCACCAGGGCCGGCAAAACCCCTGCTTCCATGGCTACCGAAAGACCGGTGATGATGTTCGTCGCGTGGCCGGACTGGGAAGCGTTGGCGATGGACTTAACCGGCCGGAAAGATTTCGAAGTATAGTAATCGGTTATATAAACGATTGCCAAGGTTACCGCCACGCCGATTAAAGCAGGAATAAAATATACGTTGGAACCCATAATCGACGGGGTGACAAAGAAAAAGCCGACCAGCGCCAGGATCGCCGAAGCCCACAAACCTTTATACAGGGCGCCCATGATATTTTGCCCGCCGCCCATGCGGACAAAAAAGCTGCCGATAATGGAGGCGATAATCGCCACCGCGCCCAGCAAAATGGGATAGACCACGACCAGCGGGTTATTCGGAAAAACCAGGTGGCCCAGCAACATGGCCCCGATGGCCGTGACGGCGTACGTTTCAAACAGGTCGGCCGCCATGCCGGCGCAGTCGCCCACATTGTCGCCCACGTTATCGGCAATCACCGCCGGGTTGCGCGGGTCGTCCTCGGGGATCCCCGCTTCTACCTTCCCCACCAGGTCGGCGCCCACGTCCGCGCTCTTCGTGTAGATACCGCCGCCCAGACGGGCAAACACGCTGATCAGGCTGCCGCCAAAACCCATACCAACCAGAGAAACCGGGTCCTGAAAAATCAGGTACAAACCGGAAACGCCCAGCAGAGCCAGGCTGACGCAAATCATCCCCGTCACCGCGCCGCCTTTAAAAGCCACCTGCAGGGCGTAACCAATGCCGCTCTTGGCCGCTTCGGCCACCCGGGTGTTCCCGCGGGTGGTCACGTACATTCCGACGTAACCGCATAAAGCAGAAAAAACGGCGCCCACGATAAACCCTATGGCCGTCGTCGCGCCCAGGCCCACCCAAATTAAAATAGCCACGATTATACCGGCAATTGCGATTGTCCTGTATTGACGGTTCAGGTAGGCCATGGCGCCTTCTTGAATAGCCGCCGAGATTTCCTGCATCCGCTGCGAACCGGCGGGACGGCTCAAAACCCAGGAAATCAGATAAACGGCAAATAAAAGCCCAATCACCGAAGCAATAATACCTATCCACGTAATTAAATTTACCTGATCCAAGGCAATTCACCTGGCGGCCTCATTCACCAGGCTTTCTCCACTCCTTTCCCCACTGGATTGGCCCCAAAAAAGCGGGGGCACCAACAAGCATTAGAGGCCTGCTAAAAACCCAAAACTACCTCCTCATCCCTTTTCCGCCCTGCTTATTGCCAAAAGCCCAGCAACAACGCCGTTACCCCAAACAAGACAGCTACGACCGTAGTCATCTTGCCCAGCAACTCGTCTAATCCTTTCTTTTTTCCAAAAATCGCTTCGGCGCCGCCGGCAATTGTTCCGGATAGACCGGCGCTCCGCCCCGACTGCAAAAGCACAACGGCAATTAAAAACAAACTCAAAAGAACATGCAGGACGGTTACCAGGCTTTTCACCATTTAATCACCTCCCCATCTCATCTGTGTCCCTTTGCCAATTATAACATGATGCACAGAAAATGACAAATCACATTATAATTGGGCAATATTCAGTTCCCCGGCATCCCCCCACAGGCGCTCCAAATTATAAAATTGCCTTTCTTCTTCAACAAAAATATGAATGACCAGATCACCGTAGTCCAAAAGCACCCACCGGCCTTCCCGCAAACCTTCTATGCGGGGGTGAAGGCCTGTTTCTTTGGCAATTTCTCCGATCACTTCCCTGGCGATCCCTTTAACGTGGATTGGCGACCTCCCCGTACAGATTAAAAAATAGTCGCTGATGATGGAAATTTTACTGATCTCCAGAACAGTAACATCGTAGGCTTTTTTGTCCTCGGCGACCCGCACGGCAATTTTTAATAATGCCTGTGGGTTTAATCCCAAACGAACTCCCCCTATAAATTTGATTTTTTATACTATATTCTCCTTTTGGTGCATAGTTCCTCCTCCGCAGGGAAGCAAATTTTATTATCTTCCCTCCCTTCCCCTGGCCTCGCTGACGGTGATGATCCGGCCGCCGAACTCTTTGCCGTTTAGTGCGGCAATAATTGCCTCAGCGTCAGCATCAGCCACTTCCACAAAACCAAAGCCCCGCGATCTCCCCGTCTGGCGGTCCCTGATAATCCGGCTGTCGAGTACCTCACCGTATTGGGAAAAGGCTTCGGTGAGCTCTTCAGCGCTGGTCGACCAGGGGAGGTTGCCCACGTATAAAGTGCGGACCATAGTTTTTTCACCTCTTTTCTAGTGCATATTATTTGCAATCGCGCCACCGGCGATGCAAATTTATTGTGCCTTTCCGCCTGTTCGCTGATCAACCTCCCTGTACAAACCCTGTTCCTTGATGTAGTTTTCCACGACCTCCGGCAGCAAATATTTAATTGGCCGGCCCGTAAGCACGCGCTCCCGGATGTCCGTTGAGGATATCGCCAGCGCCGGCACCTCCATCACAATAATCCGCTTCAACTGCTCCTCTTGAATACCCGGCAGTTTCTTCCCCAGCCTGCCCAGCCTGTAGCCGGGGCGCTTGGCGGCAATAAAACAACACTGGTTAAGCAACTCATCAATGTGCTTCCAGCTCAAAATCTCCAATACGGCATCCGCCCCGGTAATAAAAAAAATTTCGGCCAGGGGATACATTTTGCGCATATCCCTGACCGTATTGATTGTATAGGATAAACCGGGTCTCTCGATCTCAATGGCGGAAGCGCTAAAAAAGGGGTTGCTCTGAATGGCCAACTGCGTCATGGCCAGGCGGTGACGGGCGTCCGAAATCCTTCTGGAAACCTTGTGGGGGGGTTGCCCGGCCGGGATAAAAATCACCTGCTCGAGCCCAAACTGGTAACGGGCTTCTTCCGCGGCCACCAGGTGGCCATGATGAATGGGATCAAAAGTTCCGCCCATAATACCGACTCTCTGCACCAAATCAATACTCCTTTGTCCCTTTGTGCCTTTTAAGCCTCTATCCCTTTGTCCCTTTGGACCTTTCCCCTTACTGCCTGATCTGTCCGTCCCCAAACACAATGTATTTATAGGTGGTCAGTTCCTTCAAACCCATGGGGCCGCGGGCGTGGAGCTTTTGGGTGGAGATTCCTATTTCGGCGCCAAAACCGTACTGGAAGCCGTCCGTAAACCGCGTGGAGGCATTGACGTAGACCGCCGCCGCGTCCACCTGCTGCAGGAACTGCCGGGCCCGGCGGTAGTTTTGGGTGACAATGGCTTCCGAATGCTTCGTCCCGTAACGGTAGATATGGTCAATGGCCTCGGCGATATTTTCCACCACTTTTACGGCCAGAATCAGATCCAGGTATTCGGTGGCCCAGTCTTCCTCGGTTGCCGGAACCACCCACGGGGCATACGCCCGCGTTTTTGGGCAGCCGCGGACTTCCACCCCCGCTGCTTTAAGCTCCTCCAGCAGGCCGGGGAAAAGTTTGCCGGCGATGTTCCGGTGAACCAGCAAGGTTTCCATGGCGTTGCACACGCCCGGCCGCTGGCATTTCGCGTTAATCGCAATGGCGGCGGCCATTTCCGGATCGGCGTCTTCGTCCACGTAGACGTGGCAGTTACCCACGCCCGTTTCAATAACCGGCACGGTCGCCTCCCGCACCACCGTCTGAATGAGTCCCGCACCCCCCCGGGGAATCAGCGCGTCGAGAAATTCGTTGAGCTTCAACAGCACGCTCACGGCTGCCCTGTCCGTACTTTCAACGAGCGCGATCGCCCCTTCCGGAACCCCTGCTTCCGTAGCGGCGACGGAAATCACGGCGGCAATTGCTTTGTTGGAATTGATGGCTTCCGACCCACCCCGGAGGACAACTGCGTTGCCGGCTTTCAGGCAAAGCCCGGCGGCGTCGACCGTAACGTTGGGACGGGCTTCGTAAATAATGCCGATCACTCCCAAGGGCACCCGCACCCGGCCGATTTGCAAGCCGTTTGGCCTCGTCCACATGGCTTCCACTTCGCCCACGGGGTCCGGAAGGGCGGCAACCACCCGCAATCCCTCGGCCATGTCCGCAATTCTCTGCGGGGTAAGCAGCAACCGGTCGAGCAACGCCCTGGAAAGACCCTTTTCCCTTCCCGCCGCTACGTCTTTTGCATTGGCTTCGAGAATGGCCTGCTGGCTTTCCAGCAGGCCGTCGGCCATCTTCAAAAGCGCGCGATCTTTAATTTCTGTGGATAAATACGCCAGCCGCCGGGCGGCCTCTTTGGCGCGGGCCGCCTTGTCCCTGACTTCCCGCTCAAAACTCAATTCGCCTTGCCTCCCTACCCCAAAATGTCAGGTTGTTATCCACTCAACACCAGGTTATTCCGGTGAACAACCTCTTCGTACCCTTTGTGACCAAGCAGCTTTTCGATATCTCTTGTTTTCGCGCCCTTAATTGTATTGATTTCCGCAGCGGAAAAGTTGCTTATCCCGCGGGCGATTTCCCTGCCGGCGGAATCGTAAATGCTTACCGTGTTGCCCATTTCAAAGTCACCCTCCACCCTGACGACGCCTGACGGCAAGAGGCTTTTTCCCCTGTGCACCAGGGCCGCGGCGGCCCCCTCGTCGACGTATATCTTCCCGTGCACGCTGGCGCTGTAGGCAATCCACCGCTTTTTATTCTCCAGCCGCACCACGGGCCAGAAGACCGTACCCAGCGGCTCCCCGCTTGCCACCCGGCGAACTACGTCTTTTTCGGCCGCCGCAGCCAGAACCATAATCATTCCGGAATGCATGGCAATTTTCGCGGCCTGGATTTTGGTGACCATGCCGCCGGTACCCAGGCTGTTCCGCGTGCCGGCGGCAATTTGCTCCAATTCCGGCGTGATTTCTTTAACCTCGGGAATCAGCCTGGCCGAACCGCAACGCGGGTCGCCCTCGTAAAAACCGTCGATATCCGAAAGCATGATTAATAAATCGGCGTCAACGAGGCCGCCCACCAGCGCGGCCAGGTTATCGTTATCCCCCAGCTTGATTTCTTCCACGGCCACCGTATCGTTTTCGTTGATGACCGGCAGCACACCCATCCGCAGCAACGTATACAGAGTGTTACGGGCGTTTAAAAAACGCTTCCGGTCGGCAAAATCCTCCCTGGTTAACAGCACCTGTCCGACCGGTATGTTATATTCGGCAAAGCATCTTTCGTAAATATGGATCAGGATGCCCTGGCCAACCGCCGCCGCTGCCTGTTTTTCCGGAATGGTCTTGGGCCGCCGGGCATAGCCGAGCCTGTTCAAGCCTACCCCGATTGCGCCGGAAGTAACCAGGAGGACCTCTTTCCCCTGGTTATGCAGGTCAGCCAGCTGGCGAACCAGGTTTTCGATCTGGGCGAGGTTCGGGCGCCCGGTAGGGTAAACCAGGGAACTTGAACCAATTTTAACCACAATCCGTTTGAGTACCGGAAACTGCCTTTGGGCCGAAATACGCGCTCACTCCCGGCGTTAAATCTAAAAACCAGTATAAACAATAAATGGATTTATTGCAATGCTTCTTTGTCCTGGCGGTAAATAAACTCGTATTTGCCAATCCGGACCGGGGAACCATCCTTAATGCCGGCCTGCAGCAGAGCTTTCTCCAGCCCCATCCGTGCAAAAATTTTTTGCAACCGGGTCACCGCCGCCGGATTGTCCAGATCGGTCATAGCGACCAGCTTTTCTATACCCCGTCCTTCCACGACAAAAGTGCCGTCCCGGCGGGTGATGGAAAAGGGCGGTTCTTTTTTAAGCACGGTCACCCGGTGAGCGGTTTCTTTTTGGGGCTGGGGCGGCGGCAGCTGGGCAAGCAACTCGGCCACCCTGCATAAAAGCGGCGGCAAACCTTGCCCGGTCAGGGCGCTCACCGGAAAAAGTTCATATTGATCACCCAGGGCCGTCCGCAGCCGCTGAAAATTTTCTTCCGCACCCGGCAAGTCGATCTTGTTCGCCGCGACTACCCGGGCCTTCCGGGCTAAAGCCGGGTCGTACAGCGAAAGTTCCCTGTCGATCACATAAAAATCCTGTACCGGGTCCCGCCCCTCGACGCCCGCGGCATCAATAACGTGCACCAAAAGGCGCGTTCGCTCGGTATGGCGCAAAAACCGGTGGCCCAGACCGGCACCCGCGTGCGCTCCGGCGATTAATCCCGGGATATCGGCGATGACGAAGCTCCTTCCTTCGCCCAAATCAACTACGCCCAGATTGGGGACCAGCGTAGTGAAAGGGTAGTCGGCAATCTTCGGGCGCGCCCGGGAAACCCGGGAGATCAACGTGGACTTGCCGGCATTAGGAAATCCCACCAGACCAACGTCGGCTAGAAGTTTTAATTCCAGTTCCAGCCACCGCTCTTCCCCCGGCTCCCCTTTTTCGGCAATGGCGGGCGCCCTGTTTTTAGGTCCGGCAAAACGGGTATTTCCCCGCCCGCCGTGACCGCCGCGGGCCACAACAACTTCCTGGCCGTCACGGACCAGGTCGGCCAGTGTTTCACCGCTTTCGACATCCCGGACAACCGTTCCCGCCGGAACGCGGATCAACAGATCTTCCCCGCTTTTACCGTGCCTGTTTTTGCCCATCCCGTGCTGCCCGCGCCCGGCCAGGTAGCGGCGCTGGTAATGAAAATCAACCAGCGTACGCAGCCCCCCGTCGGCGCGTAAAACAACGTTTCCTCCCCGGCCGCCGTCCCCGCCGTCCGGACCTCCCTCGGGAACGTACTTTTCCCGCCGGAAAGATACACAGCCGTTCCCGCCGTCTCCTGCTTTGACGTAAATTTTCGCCGTATCGTAAAACATCGCGCCTTCACCTTGCCGGAAAGAAAAGCGAAATTACCCCCTGCCCGCCGCCTGCTTGAAATTCCGCCCGCCCTTTCCGGGGGGCTAAACGGTCGTTGATTGCCCTGACCTCTTGCTCTATACAATCAGGATCGCCGGGGCAAAACTCAATATAACAGGCGTAATAACCCGGTTCCTCGGTCAAATTGACCCTAATCTGACGGCTGGCAATCTGGGGCGGGCGCAAAGAAAAAATAACCTGCGCCAGGATATTTTCCAGGCACGCGCTAATTTCATCGCCGGATAAAACACACATATTGAGATCCGTTTGAATATCGTATTCTATATTTATGCCTCTTTTTACTGCTTCGTTTTGGGCGACTAAAAAAGTTAAAGCCGCTTCGGGGAAGTAAAGGTGATTCACTTTGCTCAAACGGTTGATTTCAAAAACCACTTCCTCGATATATTTCCTGGCCTCGGGAATCTTGTTGAGCTGAAGATAACCAAGGATCACCTGCAGATGGTTTAAAAAATCGTGTTTTTGGGCGCGCACTACTCCTAAAATTGATCTGGCCTCCATGGAAAAACTCCTTCTTTAAGGGAATCAAGGCTTAAGCGCTGACGAAAAAACCGGCCCAGGAAAGGACCGGTTCTTGAATATTGCGACGTTTACTTACAGAGCAGGGACCGGCTCAACATGAACCTGCTTCTTATCGCGGCCTTTCCGCTGGAAGTGAACAACTCCGTCGATGAGGGCAAACAGGGTATCGTCGCCGCCCCTGCCCACATTTCGGCCGGGATGAATTTTCGTCCCTCTCTGGCGGACCAGGATGCTGCCGGCAGTGACCAGCTGACCGTCCTGCCGCTTGACGCCCAGCATTTTCGGCTGCGAATCCCGGCCGTTGCGCGAACTGCCAACACCTTTTTTATGCGCCATCTATATCCTCACCTCCCGATAGCTCAAGAAACCTCTGTTTCGATTTTCTCTACAATTACCTCGGTAAAAGGCTGCCGGTGGCCCTTTTTGCGCCGGTAATTCTTTTTCGGCTTGTACTTAAACACGATAATTTTCCGGCCGCGCCCGTGCCGAACAGCCTTGAGCAACACTTTTGCGCCCTCCACGACAGGCGTGCCTACCTTTAAGCCATCTGCACCGGCAACAGCCAGCACCCTGTCGACGGCCACGGTATCTCCCGGCTCCACCGGCAACCTCTCCACCAGCAGCTTATCTCCTTCGCTTACCCGGTACTGTTTGCCGCCCGTCTCGATAATGGCGTACATAAAATCAACCCCTCTTAAAGCAGGACTCGCCCGGAGCGGGTAGGCGTAAGCCGCGGCAAAAGCCTTTTCAAAACCCGCCCGGAGCGGTAACTTACAAGCCTTATTCTAACATATCGTCCTCTTTTGTCAAGCACAGTTAAGATCCAGATCAGGCACAAAGTTTTGCAGGCACAAAGGCACAAAGTTAATATTCCCGATACATTTCTTTTTGTGCCTTAGCGCCTTAGCGCCTCTGTGCCTTAACCTTTCTACTTCACCAACCTGGCCCGGGCGTAAGTGCGGTAAACCCTTCCCACCTCTACCGGTACTGTTTCGCCCACCAGCGAACCCGCCCCTTCGATATCCAGAACGAACCCGTTAACGCGGGCGATGCCGTCTTCCGCTTTCGAAGCGTGGGGCTCTTCAATTTTTACTTCCAGCAACTGGCCGGGGTGGACGGGAAGGGACCGGGCCTTGATTTCAGCCTTGTCGTACAAGGGCCGGATGAGGACGGATTCGATGTGCTGGGCCTGCGAACCCCGGATGTAGATGTGTTTGCCCGTTTGCCTCTCCAGGTCGCGCAAATTTGTCCCCCCGCTGCCGATCAGGCGCGCCGCCACGTGGGGATGGGCCTCCACCAGAATGGTATCGGCAGTGGTCCGGCCGGCCAGGTCGTAAATGAGATTTTTAATATGGATCCCGACTGTCTCTTCGGAAAGGACTTTTCCCCGCCCGTCGCAGTACGGGCAGGGCCTTTGCAAAACCTCCGCCAGGCTGGGGCGCACCTTCTTTCTGGTCAACTCCAGCAGGCCCAGGGACGTAATGCCCAGGATATTGGTCTTGGTCTTATCTTTTTTGAATTCCTCTTCCAGCACCTCCAGCACCCGCCGGCGGTTCTCCTCTTTTTGCATATCGATAAAGTCGACGATAATAATCCCGCCGATGTTGCGCAATCTTACCTGGCGCGCGAGCTCGATCGCCGCCTCGCAGTTTGTTTTCAACACCGTGTCTTCCAGGTCGACGGAACCCACGAACTTCCCCGTATTCACGTCGATCGCCGTCAAGGCCTCCGTCTGGTCAATGACCAGGTATCCCCCGGATTTCAGCCACACCTTCCGTTTTAAGGCTTTCTCAATCTCCTGGTCGATGCCGTAATCTTTGAAGATATTGTTCCGCATCTCCAAAACCACTTTTGCTCTTAACCGCGGGCTGATGATTTCCAGGATATCCATAATCTTTTCGTATTCGTAGCGGGAGTCGACAATCAGGCGATCGACATCCTCCGTAAAGAGGTCCCTTAAAATGCGCTGGCTGAGTTCCAGATCCCGGTGAATTAGACTGGGTGCGGGGCTGTTTTTGGCCCGGGAAAGGATTTTTTTCCAAAGCTGGGTCAGGATGCTGACGTCCTGCTGCAAATCGCCCTCGTCCACGTTTTCGGCTACCGTCCGGACGATCAGGCCCATTCCTTCCGGCTTTACGCGCCCGGCCAGGGATTTGAGCCTTTCCCGCTCCTTTTCCGAGCCGATGCGCCGGGAAACCCCAATATAATCCATGGTCGGCATCAACACCAGGTAGCGCCCCGGCAAAGTCACGTGGGTGGTGACCCGCGGCCCCTTGGTGCCGATCGGTGCCTTGACGACCTGGACGATAATTTCCTGACCACGCCTCAACACAGCAGAAATATTCGTTGTTGCTTCCCCGTGGTTACCGTTCCAGGCGCGCGGGGCCAACGCGTCCTCAACGTACAAAAAGGCGTTTTTTTCCAGGCCGATATCGACAAAAGCGGCCTGCATTCCGGGCAGGACGTTCTCCACCCGCCCCTTAAAGATATTGCCAACCAGTTTTTGAGCAAAGGATCTTTCGATATATACCTCAACTAGTGCGTCATCTTCCAAAACGGCGACTTTTGTTTCCTCTTCCCCGGTGTGAATAACGATTTCCTTAAACACGTTTTTTAACTCCTTACGAAAGTGGATTCACCGCAAAGACGCAAAATACGGTAAAAATTTTTTTATCGTTGCCAATTTCCTCGCCAGCAGGGCACAAAAAGGGTTGTTACGGTTCGTTTCTTTTTCCTTAACTTTACTACTTACTTTCGTTAAAAAACAATTTCGTCCGCTTCACTTTTATTGTTTCCTGAAGCACAGGAAGCCTGTATTTTTCCATAAAGCTTTGCCAAACCTCCTCCGGGCGGACGTGGCCGGCGTTGCCCGCCTGCAGTTCCATTTCCAAAACCACTCTTTTTTTCTCCACCTTGCCTCGCAAACGGTAGATTCCGGGACGGATGTTCCGTGTTTTGAGCTCCCCTTTTTTCTTTTTGACTACGTTTACAACCTCAAGGGCAAGAAACGACCGGATATTTTTCTGAAGTGCGGCGTTTGTTACCGCTTCGGAAAGCTCTGCCTCCACTTCGTAGCCAGCCTTTTCCAGAGCCGCCAGCAAAGGAGGTGCGTTATCCTCAAGCGGCCGGACCTCCTTGATTTGCAGGCCCGCGGGGAAAACCCCGCTTAAACGGAAAAAAATTTCTTTTGGGGATATATTTTGCTCCAATTCGATATCTAAATATTCCTGCTCCCCGGCCACCCCCACCGGCAGCGGCGCGGCAAAACTAAACCGCGGGTGGGGATTAAACCCCTGCGAAAAGGCTACCGGCAGTCCCGCCCGGCGCACGGCGCGCTCAAAGGTGCGCACCAGGTCCAGGTGCGACAAAAACCTGGCCGGGCCATCCTTGCTAAACCAAACCCTGTATCTGGGCAATTTTCTTTCCTCCCGAAAGCTCCGGTTCAATCTCTAAGGCCACGCATAATCCGCAACCGGAGCACCTGCCCCCCCGGCAGTCAGGGGTCGGTATCCCCTCCAGGGCGCGCTCGTGCTCGCGGACCAGGTATTTTTTAGAAACGCCGGCAAAGATGTGCTCCCAGGGCAAAATATCGTCGTAGCTGTACCTTCGGTGGGCGTACCAGTCCGGGTCGACCCCGGTCCGGGCAAAGGCCTCCCGCCAGAGAGCGAAGCGAAAAGATTCCGACCAGCCGTCGAAACGGCAGCCCATCCGCCACGCCTCTTCCAGGGCAGCGCCCAGGCGCCTGTCCCCGCGCGCCAGCACGGCTTCCAAAAAACTCATCTCGGGGTCGTGCCAGCGGAAAACGATCCCCTTTGTTCTCAACAAATCCTTAAGAACGGCCTGTTTTTCATTTAAGCTTTCCAGGGTGTCCTGGGGTTCCCATTGAAAGGGGGTATGGGGCTTGGGCACGAAACAGGATACGCTCACCGTCACGGCCAGTCTGCCCCGCGGCACGCCCAGGCGCCGCCCCGTTTCCATCACCCGGTGGGCCAGGCGGGCAATACCTTCTACGTCGGCGCGCGTTTCGGTAGGCAGACCGATCATAAAATACATCTTTACCGCCGCCCACCCCGCAGTGAAAGCGCTTTCCACCGCGTACAGAAGATCCTCTTCGGTAACCCCCTTGTTAATCACGTCCCGCAGGCGCTGCGTACCCGCCTCCGGCGCAAAGGTCAGGCCCGCCCTGCGCACGCGGCTGACTTCCCTCGCCAGATCCACCGAAAAGGCGTCAACGCGCAGAGAAGGCAGGGATATGTTGATCTTCTGACTGGCAAATTCGTCCAGAAGCTCCCGAACCAACTTTTCTACCCGGGAATAATCGGCGGTGCTTAAGGAAACCAGCGAAATTTCGTCGTAGCCGGTATGCTTGACCAGCTCCCGGGCCTGCGCCAGCAACTTTTCCGGGCTTTTTTCCCGAACGGGCCGGTAAATCACGCCGGCCTGGCAAAAACGGCAGCCCCTGGTGCAGCCCCGCATAACTTCCAGCATAACGCGGTCGTGAACTGTTTCCGTGGAAGGCACGATCAACGCCGCCGGAAAGGGGGATGCTTCAAAATTCTTGACCACCCTTTTGGTTACCCGCTCCGGAACGCCTTCCCGCAGCGGCTCCAGGGACTTAATTCTTCCGTCCGGTTTATATTCTACCAGATATAATGAAGGAACGTAAACACCGGATATTCCGGCGGCCCGCAAAAATAGCTTTTCCCTGTTCCCATCCCGCCGGAAATCCTTGATGAGGTCAATAATTTCGTGAAATACTTCCTCTCCTTCGCCGATCACAAACAAATCGATAAATTCGGCCAGCGGTTCGGGGTTATACGCGCAAGGCCCGCCTGCGATCACCAGGGGATGCCGGCCGCTGCGTTCCGCGGAGCGCAGCGGCAACCCGG
>JBFMBG010000079.1:0-14643 GCA_040755215.1 Bacillota bacterium
CTCTTTGGCCTGGAAAGCGATTTGTTCAACTGTACTGATCCCCGGGTCAGACTCAACCTGGTCAAACACTATAAAAGGAATTCGGGATGCAGTCAACTGTCCGGTAACCCGCTCGAGAATACCGGCCATAACCACTCCCTTGTCCGTTATGATCATAACCTTGGTACCATGGTATACCTTTATTTTGTCAGCTAAATTTTTTAGGCACCCCGGGCCAAATTCAATTTCCGTAGGTAGTTTAAAGTTAAAATAAGTATTTGCCAAAAGAACTTCCTCCCTTTAGAGTTTAATCTCCCCACTTAAATCAAAAATACTGTCGAGTTCATTATCGGATAGATCAAAAACCTCACCCGCGGGGGGTAGTTTTTCCCTTTTCATAAATTCCGGGATCCGATCATCACTTTGGATAAAACCTGCTTTTTTATTAAAATCCCGTTCAAGCTCGAGAATCTTCCGTCCTTGTTCCCAAAACTCTTCCTCGCTCATTTGTACACCATAGTACCCGTCAATAATATCAAACAGGGCTTTGAGGGCTTTTTTATCATGTGCGAAGAGCGCGTAGCAGCAGAATCTGCATAACCCTGTATTTTCCATAGCTGCAGCTTTGATTTGGTATTCCTGAGCTAGCCGGACCTGGTCTTCCCGCCTGGCGCGGATAAACGTAGTACAACTGGGGCCCGCGGTGTGATCAGCACCCATTGGGGAAGTAGCATAAACTGCACCCATACCTTTGATCACCCGGGGATCATAGGCTGCCATTGCCTGACCTTTAACCGCCGGGACCCTTCTCACACCCAATACTTTTCCTGTTACGACTGCTCCTTGCCCTAAAATTCTCCCCAAAATGGTTCCTTGAGCAATAGACTTGATAGCTTCTTCGGCATCCCTAAAATCTCCAAATTCGAGGACTCCGGCCTCCATCGCAATTCCAAGAGCCGCACCAACTTCAATGGCATCCAGACCAAAATCATCGCATAACCTGTTTAAATAGGCTATTTCATCAAGTTCGCCAATTCCAAGATTGGCGCCTAATAAACAAATGGACTCATATTCAAACCCGCCTGTGATCTCCTTTCCCTTGTCATTAACGTAGATATTTGAACACCTGATAATACACCCAGGAGTACAAGCATGACCAACCTTGCCCCCCCTTTTCTTCAAAATTTCTGTCATGGTCTCTCCGCTAATCAGTTCCGCTCCCTCAAAAGTACCGCTAGAGAAGTTTCTTGTGGGAAAAGCTCCTATATTGTTGATCATGTTGACGAGCACCGCCGTGCCATATTTAGGAAGGGCGCTGCCCGAAACAGGGTTATCTAATAACGTTCTCGCAAATTCTTTTACTGCTTCACGCAAAAGTCCCTTCTTGATCGGCTCAACGAAACCGGCGGAAGAAGCATCAATGACGATCGCTTTGATCTGTTTCGATCCCATCACTGCCCCCACGCCGCCCCTCCCAAATTGACGGGTAGGTTTACCTTCCTTATCTGTTGCCGCTACGTTGGCCGCCAGCAGCTTCATTTCCCCGGCCGGCCCGATAACAAATACACTGCATTTCTCGCCATGCGCTTTTAACAGTTCTTCGCATGCATCATAACATCCCAACCCCGTTATTCCGTTGGCAGGCAAAAGCCTGGCTCCGTCTCGATCTATTTTTAAATAAAACCACCGTTCATCCTGGGGAAAACCCTCAATAATAACTGCCCGTATCCCCAATTTACCCAGGTATCCACCCCCCGGCCCTCCTGCGCTGCTCTCTTTGATCCCGCCTGTTAATGGACTTTTTGTGCCCAGCGAAGTTCTGGATGAACTGGGAACAATTGTCCCCCCCAGAATCCCCGGAGCAAAAACGATTTTATTATCAGGCCCTAAAGGATCGCACCCGGGCGCAACCTCCTCGGCGATAATTGCTGAAACAAGCCCCCGGGCACCCAACATGGCGTACGATTCTGAGAGTTGCTGTCTTTTAACTTTTCTTTTGCCTACATCAACCCTGTACACCGTCATTTGTCTTTCACCTCTGAATCACGTCTAGTTTCAGATCTAAAAGGGGAGCATCAACTATTACTTTTCCAACATCTACGATATCCACGTCATAACCTTTGAGCCGTTTGAGCTTAGCCATGTCAACTTCACCAGCGAAGGCAATTTTTACTTTTTCTCGAACGTTTAAGCCTTTGAGAGCGCAAGAGACCCTCTTTAGATCATCAAGGCATCCCGTGTCCACCATCAATATATCAGCCCCGCCTTGTACGGCTTCCAAAGCTTCTACATGAATAGCCTTAAAATCCCCCCTTATCTGGATTGCCTTTATTTTGCCACTTATACTTGAAAACCTTGCCAGAGTTTCGGATACGCCTCCGAGACACCTTACAATGTTTTTATCCAAGTAAATCAAATCTCCGCTAGCGATCCTCGGCTGGACACCGGCAATTTTTACCGCTTCTCTTAACTGTGTCCTTATTTCTGGAGGCATTTTTTTCCATGCCCCGGAAACAACGGTAAATTTGTTCCCTGCCGCCGCTCTTGCCTGGTAAGCGGCTGTGGCCACCCCCGAACACTTGCTGATTAAGCCTATAAGGTTATCTTCGGCCTGAACGATCTGCCAGGGCGTTCCGCTGGCGATTAGAATGCTTTCCCCCACCCTGACCAGTTCCCCGCTTATAAGGACTTTTTCCACGGTAAGACCCAACTCTTCAGCCTTTTTGACGGCACTTTCCATACCCGCAAGCATACCATCCCTGCAAACGGTTAACCGGGCGATTACTTTTCTATCCTGAAAAGCAGCCAATACTTTTTCTCTTTCATCGTTCATGAGATTGACAGCTCGCTCTATAAAACAATTTTCCTTTAATGCAATTTAAAAAGCCTCGGCAGCCAAACCGACAACGTCGGTAGATACGTCACCAGGAGCAGGACTACCACGGAAACACAGATAAAAGGAAATATTGCCCTGGTTATTTTTTCGATGGTTAACTTAGTTATACTCGAGGCAACAAACAGGCACAATCCTACGGGAGGAGTAATCATTCCCACGATGAGATTAAAACACACCACCATTCCAAAATGCAGGGGATCAATCCCCAGTTGAGCTATGATCGGTTTGAATACCGGAACCAGAATCACAATCGCGGCAAACGCCTCCATGATACAGCCCACTATTAACAGGAAAATATTGATAATAAACAGTAACACATATTTATTCGTGCTAATTGACAACATTAACTGGGCAATTTTTTGCGGGATCTGTTCGATGGCCAGCGTCCAGCCAAAAATATTAGCGGTGGCTACAACTAATAAGATTGATGCCGTGGTTATTGCCGTTTGGCCAAGAATTTTCGGTATTTTTTTCCAGGTTAATTCTCTATAGACAAAAAACCCGACTATAAGCGCCACGAAGACAGCCGCACCCCCACACTCCGTAGGAGTAAAAACGCCGCTGAGAATGCCGCCCATGATGATTAGAGGTAAAAGCAGGGCAGGAAGGGCTTCGACGGTAACTTTGCCGAGAGTTCTCAAACTTGCCCTCGGTTTGACGGGGTATCCTTTTTTCTTGATATAAAAATAAGCAACAACCATCATCGACAATCCCAGCAAGACTCCGGGTATTACTCCGCCGATGAATAAACCCCCGATCGATACGCCGGCAACTACACCGTAGACAACGAAGAACATACTGGGCGGAATTATTGGTCCCATAATAGATGAACCTGTAGCTACCGCCACAGCAAAATCCTCTTCGTAGTCGTCCCTGACCATTTCCGGTACCAGGGTATTGCATTGCAAAGCGGTTACAGCGGTGGCTGAACCTACGATCGCGGCCATAAACATACTGACCATTATGCTCACGTAAGCCAATCCTCCCCGCAAATGGCCAATTAAGGCCCTGGCAAAATTAACTAACCGGACCGTCAACCCTCCGGAATTCATCAAATCCCCGGCCAGGATAAAAAGGGGCACCGCCATTAAGCTGAATGTGTCTATTCCGGTAAACATCCTTTGGGCTACATTATTAAAGAGGAGGTAATTCCCGGTACTATACATATGGATAACCCCGGTTAACCCAAGGACAAAAGCAATGGGAACACCGATCAACAAAAGCAAAACAAAACCTATGCCGATGATCACTGTCGCCTACCTCCTAATTGGAGGACCCCTCCGATAATTTGCTCAAGAACAAAAAATACCATCAAGGTGAACCCGAAAGGTATGGAGAAGTAGGGTATATACATGGGCAGCCGCATGGCAGGGGATTTTTGCATCAGGACAAAAGGGGAAAAAATCTGCTTCATGGCAAAATAGATAACTATCAAAAGGAAAACTAAACCGATGAGATTGGTTATTATCCCAACGACGCTCCGGACTTCCGGGGGCAATTTATTTATGCCAATAGTAATTCCAGCCAACATGGCCTTTCGAAAAGCGCAGCTTGCCCCGACAAATGTACCCCAGATCATGAAATATCTTGTTAACTCGTCACCCCAGGAAAAACTGAAGCCCAGAAAATAGCGGACGAAGACCTGAACTATTACAATTATGGACGCACACCCAATCGCAACACCAGCTATAATATAGGCCAGTTGATAAACGGCATCACCAACCCTGGTCATGGATTCCCCTCCCGCATTTAAGAAATATTCGGATTTTATCCGCACAGGCCAATGAGGTGGATATCTCTTTGGATATCCACCTCATGTTTCCTATCCCCAAAGGTTATTTTTTCAGGGCATTGACCTCATCGACAAAAGCCTGAATGCGTGCATCTTTTTTGGTATATTTTTCATACACAGGCTTTTCGGCTTCCCTGAAAGCTTTGACCGCTTCAGCAGACAATTTGTTGAATTGGACACCCTTTTCCTTTAGAAAGGCAAGGGACTTGGCATCAAGTTCTCTTATGTTTTGATGGTTAAAGGCATAAGTTGCCTTGGCCGCTTCCTCGAAGATCTTTTTATCTTCTGCCGACAGGGAGTCCCAAGCCTTCTTGTTCATGATCAAGGCGAAAGGCCAGGTATAATGTCCGGATTCCGTTACATATTTTGCAACTTCAAAGTGTTTTTCTACAACCAGCGCGCTCAGGTCCATTTCAATCCCGTCAATAACACCGGTTTGCAAAGCACTGTAAATTTCGCCATAGGGCATGGGAACCGGGCTGGCCCCGATGGCGTTAAAAATGTCCACCAAGAGGGGTGCCTCCGATACCCTGAGCTTTAAACCCTTCATATCCGCCAGGGAGTTGATCGGGCTTTTGCGCATCACCAGGTAGCGCATCCCGGCATCATAAACCCCTAACCCTTTTACGTTGATGGCTTCAAGACCTTTCAAAAGTTCGTCGGAAGCTTTGCCGGGAATGGCTTTATCCAGGACTTCATAACTATCGATCAGGAAAGGCAATTGATAAGCGTCTAAAAGAGGGGTAAATCCGCCGAAGATACAGGTTGAAATGGACCCCATATCCAAAGAGCCGTTTATGATCATCTCCAGCATATCCCGGTCTCCGCCCAGCTGGCGCGCAGGATAGATATCTATTTTAATGCGGCCTTTGGATTTTTCGGCGACCTGGTCGGCAAAATATTTGGACGCATAGTGATAAGGATGTTCAGTCTGACAGACATGGCCCAGGCGGAAAGTTATAGTTTTCTGAGAGTCTGCGGGTTTGGGGGGTTCCGTAGTTTTTTGCTGCCCGCACCCGGCCAACAAGGTCAAAACCAGCATAAATCCCAGGAAAAGGCTAATTTTTTTCTTCATGTTCAAGAATACCTCCTTTTAAAAATTAAAATCAATAAATAGAGTTTTTTGTCGATCCCGGTGGTATCCCCCCTTCCGTTTGAATTATTTCTATCTAAATGTTCACAATCCATTTCGGCAACTGCATCCGCGCAAAGGGGAGAACCGCGATGCGGGCGTTTTTTCCATGTCTCTGCAGGGCTTCATCGATCGCCTCCTGGAGCGAGGTCGTCACATTAAATCCGATTTCCTTTCCTAATTCAACGTTCTCTGGTAATGTAACCAGGATAAAATGGTGGTTCAGCAGGACTTTATAATACGGCCACCAGATACTGCCATCCCACATAGTGGCTTCATTTGTATAAACATCCAGCATAATCCTGCGCAAGTTTTCTTGAGACGGGGGCATATAACGCTTTAAGGGCTCAAAAAGGGCCAGCCCGGGCACGTGACCATCATCAGAAGCAACCCCGGGGCAGGGGCTGGCATAAATGATCGTGCCCCCTTTTTTACAAATAAACGACGCGTTGTGCATCCCCCAGCCCGTGTGGAAAAAGATATGATTCGACATGGCGAATGTACCGCAAATAACAATATCAGCCGGCTCCTTTTGGAGTTCCGGAAGATCAAAAGCATAAACGCGGTTATACCTGGCTATGGCTTCTTTTTCCGCTTCAACCATACTGCCGAAGACAAGGTCGACTACCTGTCCGTCCGTATTTAAAAGCACGTTAAGCACCGCTGTTAAGCCAAACATGACGGCAATTTCCTGCTTGTCCTGTTTGACCGGATTGTCCTTGACGTTACCAACCCGTGTATTGTCTGCCAGGCACATCTTATGGTTCGTTTCGATCGTGGTATTATTGGCAATTCCCGGAACAATCAGGCTCGGTCCGCCCCCTCCGTACCCCCAGGGGTTCGCCTGAACCAAAGTTATCCCCAGCTTAACGTCTTTTTCATAGGCCTTCGTCCGGACAAAAGCCGGGGTTCCTCTGGTACTAACGCCTAAAAAAGTATATAAATCATCATTGAACGGTTCGTTCTGGTAAATGTTTATACCCATCTCATTCATTAGTTCCATCGCTTCCGCACCCATTTTGTCTCTCAGTTGGCTGTTGTCCATGTGGAATACCTTTCCGTTACCCGTAAAGAGTTCGGCTTCCTTGATCCCATGTTGTTTGAGCATTTTTAAAATAGTCGGAAGAATTCTAGCTGTTGGCGTTGCTCGGAATTGATTATCAGTAATGATCGCTATTGTTTTATCCGGTCCGATTAACTGCGCAAACTTGGGCCCGGCCACAGGATTTTCCAGCGCCTTCCGGACAGCTGCCGCTACATCGACGATGGGTTGTTGTTCTTCGGGCCAAATTTCGAACAAGTTATCTGCCGGAAGGGTTATTTCCAACCTGTCTTTGCGGAGATCCTCTTCTCTGACGTTGGCGGCAAGCTTTCTTGGGTCAAGAGCTTCGTAAGGTACGCTCACCTTCTTAAACATGTTCTCACCCCCCTCAGGCTTAAATTGGATCTACGATCAGTCCCCGCTGGCGCAACCACTTCGGCAGAAGTTCCTCTTCCACCCGCCGGTTGACCGCCGGCGCCCTTTTCAGCAGGAACTCCGCCAGTGGTTCGCTCAGGTTAATGCCGCCGATCGCTCCGTCAAAAATGATTACTTTCCGCGTGCCGGTAACCTTGTAGGCAAACTCCATCGCCGCCTCGGTTGTCTCCGCCACCACTGCGTGCTTCATGTAGCTCAGGTTCTGGGGGTCCCGGTTGAAAAGCTCCGCCTGCTCCCGGCCGACCACCACCGTGGGGATGTGTTCGCTGAAGAAGGCGCTGGGGTAGCCCGTCCAGGCGTAATTGTGCACGCACATCTTGATCGCCGGGTTCAGGGGCGGGATGTCCGCAAGGAGCGGGGTGCCGCGCTTGCCGTAAAAGGCTTCCGTATACCAGGTGTAGGCCGGCAGAGGCAGGTCCAGATCGTACAGATCGGTGTTGGCTCCGGCAAAGTTGGCGTAAATAACCCCGGCCGAAAAAACGTAGACCACCGGGCAGGGAAAGTCCAGCGCGGCAATGCACTCGTCTATTTCGCCGAAAAGGGTCATCATTTTGCCGTAATAACGGCAACCAAGCCGCGTAATCCGGTCGTTTAAAGCGTAAAGATCCATATCCGCGTCCACGCCGACGATACCGTTGGGCGCCACCGTCAGGAAAGAGGCAAAGGCAAATTTACCCTGCACGAAAGGCGAATCGAAGATGGCCCGCGCGATAAAATTGGCCGCCCGCGGCCCCAGGTTCTGATGGTAAGTCGAGCGGGTTTCGATCCGGGCGTAGGACATACCAAAGGGTTTCACCGCCCGGTCCACCTGGCGGTGGAAGTGCACTTCGCGCACGTCGCTGTTGTGGGCGTGGACAATCCAGTCGGCGTCGTAAACTTTCTTTATGCCGTAGAGGGTACCGATCTCCGTCTCGATGGGAATTCCCTGGTCCACCGGGGCAACCCCGATTGCCTTGCCGTCGAAATACCTATCCAGTCCGTAGCGTTTGATGTATTCCTCAGTCTCCCTGAAGCGCAGGCCAACCCCGGCTCGCAAACGGATATTCCGGCAGCCCGTCCGTGCTGCGATTTCGTCCCGGATGGTTTTGAGCATCTCTGCGTAAGGCTCCCCGCCTAAAAGGGTAAACCCGTGGTGGGAAGCCAGAATGTTTACCGAATGCTCCGGTTTGATTTTGCTCATGTCAATCTTTTTTAACGCTTCCCCGGCAGCCTTCCGCACCGCGGCAACACCCTGTTCGCCGGGATAAATAACCTCCGGCAGGTCCGGGAAAAGATCTTTCAGCCGCACCGAGGTCATCCCCGGCAATTCCGATACACGTTTTTTGACAAGTGAGGGGTCGATGCCGTACTGGGATCTGCGCGGCGGAAGGGGCGGAATTGGCGAACGCATCAGGAATCACTCCTTCCCTGCAGAGGCGCTGCTACCACCCGGTTAAGAAGCTGAATGTCTTCCTCAAAATAAAAACCGCGGCTGGCGTATTTTTGTTTCACTTTCTCCGGAATCTCCCAAACGGTGGGGGTCCGGCCGTACCACTGCCAGCCTCCTCGCGGCGGCTCCGGCCGTACCCCGGCCGCTTCCAAAAGCCGCAAAACGGGCTGAATACACTCTACCCTGCAGCCGGTACGGATGCCGGTCAGCAGGGAAACTTCCTCCGGAGAACGGGCGCCCTGCAGAATGGCAGCCGCTGCTTCTTCCGCCCGGGTGGCGGTGCAGTAGCAAATGATCTGTTCTGGGTGCAACCGGGCTCTGCGGCAGAGATCCTCTATTTGAGCGTAGGCCACCGCTGCCACGTCCACCCCAACCACCACCGGGCGTTCCCGTTTTTCCATGACGATGGCATATTCCGGGCACCTCTGTTCGCAGGCCGCACAACCGCGGCAGCGTTCCGCATCCACAACCGCTATTTTGTCTACCACCCTTATCGCCAGCACCGGACAGACTCTTTCGCAGGTCTTGCAGGCCCGGCACTTCTCGGGATCAACCATGGCCAGCAAATTGACAACCTTCATTTAAATCCCTCCTTTCCTTTGCGCCAACTGGTAAGCCACGTCAATAATCATATCCTCCTGCCCGCCGACCATCCGCCTCCTTCCCAACTCGACCAGAATGTCCCGGGGGTCGAGGTGAAATTTTTCGGCCGCCCGGTAGGTATGCAGCAGGAAGCTGGAATAAACCCCGGCGTAACCCTGCATGAGGGAAGCGTTACGCGCCACCTGGGGCCGGTGCATGATGGGCTCGACAACATCTTCGGCCACATCCATGATTTTGTAAAAATCAACGCCCGTTTGATAACCGATCTTCTCCAAAACCCCCACCAGGGCTTCAATCTGGGTATTGCCGGCGCCCGCCCCCAGGCCCCGGCAGGTGCCGTCCAGGAAAGTTGCCCCCGCTTCCAGAGCCACCAGGCTGTTGGCCGTGGCCAGCGTTAAATTACTGTGGGCATGAAAACCCACTGGTACGTTCACTTCCGCCACCACGGCCCCGATCCGGGCGAGCACATCGTCGGGCAGCATGGCTCCCGCTGAATCGGCCACGTACACAAAATCCGCCCCGTACGACTCGAACAGCCGGGCCTGCTCCACCACTTTTTCCGGCGGCGCCATGTGGCACATCATGAGAAAACCAAAGGCCTCGAGCCCCATTTTTTTAGCCATTTCGATATGCTGTTCACCAATGTCCGCCTCGGTAACGTGAGTGGCCACCCTGACCGCCCTGACCCCGCAATCAATGGCCATTTGCAAGTCTTCCTGGGTGCCGATACCCGGCAAAAGCAGAACGGTCAACTTTGCCTTTTTAATTACGCCGGCAGCAGCCTTTAACATTTCTTCGTCGCTTAACAGCGACCATCCGTAATTATAAGAAGAACCTGCCAGGCCGTCGCCGTGGGTGACTTCAATGTACTCTATCCCGGCCTCATCAAGCCCGGCCGCAATGGCGGCAATTTGCTCCCGGGTAAACTGGTGGGCGACCGCATGACTCCCGTCGCGGAGAGTCGTATCGACCAGGTGAACAAATTTTTTCACGCTACCGCTTCCTTTCCCAGCATTTTGGCCGCCAGCTTTTCAGCAACAGCCACCGATGCCGACGTAATGATGTCGAGATTTCCGGAATACTTTGGTAAAAAGTCCCCCGCACCTTCTACTTCTACAATAGTGGTAACCTTGTGATCATCTAAAATAGGCGGCACCCGCAGACGGTACCCGGGTACATAGGTCTGGACCTCCCTGACCATCTCCGTCACGGCTGCAGCAATTGCTTTTTGGTCAGGTTTTTCCACCTCTACATAGATGGTGTTCGTCATGATGATGGGAGGCTCCGCGGGGTTGAGGATGATGATCGCCTTCCCTTTTTTCGCCCCTCCGACAACGCAAAGGGCTTTAGCTGTGGTTTGCGTAAACTCATCGATGTTTTGCCTGGTTCCCGGACCGGCGCTTTTGCTGGCGATGGCCGCGACAATTTCCGCGTAGCGGGCACCGGCCGCCTGACTGATAGCATATACAATCGGCACGGTAGCCTGACCGCCGCACGTGACCATGTTCAGATTAGGCGCTTCGTACAAATCTTTCAGGTTAACCGGGGGTACCACGTAAGGACCGATGGCCGCCGGAGTAAGATCAATAGCAATTTTTCCTGCTTCCTGCAAGAGAGGCGCGTGCTGTAAATGGGGTTTGGCTCCTGTGGCGTCAAAAACGATTTTAATGCTTCTATCTTCCAGGATCGGCCCCACTCCCTGAGTGGTGGTGCGCACTCCTAAAGAGCGGGCCCTTTTAATTCCTTCCGATTCCACAATCCCAGCCATCATTTCCATCTGGAGATACCGGCTGCGCATAATTTTATACATCAAGTCCGAACCGATGTTGCCCGGGCCGATCACGGCCACTTTTACTTTTTCCAACCAGGTCAAGCCTCCCCAAAAATAGTCGTCGGTCGTCAGTCGTCAGTCGTCGGGATAGTCGGAATCCGCTAAAGCGAATTCCAGATTGAACTTGCTTGGTCGATTTTCGTGATTAATGCAGGAACGGATGTTCTTCATAACTGAGAAAATAAAGGCACAAAGGCACAGAGGGAAAGATGCCTGTTAGAAAATGTTCGTCGGTCATCGATGGAAGCACGCTGGAGTGAATTGCACACGTTCCCATCACTTTTTCCCTAAATAAAGCGCAGATTAAGGGAACCCAGGCCATGAAACGAAACCGTGAAAACATCCCCCGCTTGCGCCTCTACAGCCGCCGTAATTGCCCCGGAAAGGATAATTTCCCCGGCTTCCAGGGCAATATCGAAAGCCGCCAGTTTGTTGGCCAGCCAGGCAACAGCTGCCGCCGGGTGACCCCAAACCGCCGCTCCGGCGCCGGTGCTTACAACCTCCCCGTTCTTCTCCAGAACCATCCCGATCAGGCGCAGGTCCAGATCCGGAAGGGGTTTTATCCTTCCCCCCAAGACAAAGCGTGCACTGGAAGCATTATCCGCAATAGTATCAGGCAGCTTGATTTGCCAATCCCGGATGCGGCTGTCCACTATTTCAATAGCCGGCATAACCCCCTCCGTGGCCCGCAGCACATCCGCAATGGTTACTCCTGGACCCTTCAGGGTATCCCTTAAAATAAAGGCAAGTTCTCCCTCGACCCGGGGCCATAAAAGCTCCCCCCGCCGGCAGGGTTCCCCTTCCAGGAGCAGCATGTGATCTAGCAGGTGTCCGTAATCGGGCTCGCGAACCCCTAAAAGATCCTGCATGGCCTTGCTGGTCAGGCCGATTTTTTTGCCCACTATCCTGCGCCCCTGCTGCAATTTCATCTCAACCCCGGCCAGCTGGATGCGGTATGCCTCCTCCGCAGTTAAACCGGGGTAAGATGTCGTTAGAGGTTCAATAGCTTCCCTTCGTTCCTCGGCTGCCAGCAGTTGCCTGGCAATCGCCTGAATGTCCATGATGCTGAAAACCTCCTTTACCCAATTGTTCTTGCCACCGCCGGCGCAACACTCCGGCGATCTCAGCGGCCAGGCTGCTGTCGTCGAGGCCCCGGGTCAGGCCCTCCAGCAAGGCCCGGCAGCCCAACCGGACTTCTTCGTGGGGACCCGGCAGGGCGATCAACCGGGCAATGCCTACCCGGCCCACGGCAATGCGTACGCCTTCTTTGTGGTGTCGGCGCATATCGGGAGTAAATTTCAAGATCCACGGAGTATACGCCCGGGGGTCCAGGCGCAGGATGGCTTCGATGTTCCAATCCTTGTCTTCCGCTCCTACGCCGCCGGTCGTGATGATGAGACCATAACCCCTCTCCAGGGCTTCTTCCAGCCTGTTTACTACGGCGGTCAGGTCGTCTTCCAAAACACCTCCGAATTCGGCCCTGTACCCCGCCTCTTTTAGCGCAGCGAGAAGGTAGGGAGAGTTGGTATCGCGGATTGTTCCCGCCCGCACCTCGCTCCCGGAAGCAAAAACCAGGGCGCGGCGGGCAACTGCCTGGCTGACCCGGACTGCCATTTCGGCCGAAACAGACAGTACTTTCTCCGCTTCCTTTGCTTCCAGGGCGATCAGTCCCAACACCCCCTCCGAGTGGACGACAGCCTGGGCACCTAAAACTACTCCCGGCAATTCCCGCAGGCGGCTCAAAATTTCCTTTCCTTTGCCGGCTACCGCCTCTGCCTGTACCCGGCGGCGCAAAAGATCAAAGGCCACCATCCCCGGACGCACGTCTACCACCAGTACCTCCTGCGGTTCCAGACCCAGGGCCAGCGCGGCGGCGGCGGCCACCTGCCCCAGATCAGCCCCCTGAAGCTCGATATTTTCCACCCAAAAGGTTGTTTTTTCCAGCAAGTCCCATTCCATTATTTCTTCCCGCCACCTTTAAACCTTTACGTCGAGGCGAAAATCCAGCAACGGGGCATCGATAATGGCCCGCCCGACATCGATAATTTCAGCTCCCGCAGCAATTACCTCCGCCAGGTTGTTTTTTGTAACGCCCCCGCCGAAGGCAACCCGAACTGTTTCCTGCAGACCTTCATTCCAGACGATTTCTTTCACCGCCGCGAGATCCGTAAGTTTTCCGGTATCCACCATGAGAACCCGGGCTCCCTCCCGGGCGGCTTCCCTGGCCTCTTCCGCTGGCTGGTTTGTCTCACCCCGAAGCTGCACTACGACTACTCTCCCGGCCAGTTCCCGGGCCCTGCGCACCGCCGTGGCAACCCCGCCGAACATGCGAATGTAATTCTTGTCCAGGTAAACAAAAGGCTCCTCAATAAGTCGGATTCCTGCTCCCCCGATGGCGATGGCCCGGCGTAAAAGGGGACGCACTTCCGGCGCTACCTTTTTCCAGGCGCCGCACACCACCCGCGCCTTCCCCTTCGCCAGGGAGACCATCTCCGCCGCCGCAGTGGCTACACCGGAAGCCTTGCCGATATATCCCAAAAGCTGCTCTTCAGCCAGGGCCACCTGCCGGGCATTGCCGCGAGCCCGGCAAACGCAATCTCCTTTGCGGAGGTTCCTACCGTCGGAAGCAACCCACTCCAACTGCAGCCCCAAATCCCGGACTGCCTCCCGCATTTTTTCCTCTCCCGCCAGGATGCCCGGCTCCCCGGCGGTAACTTCTATCTTAAAGGAAAGCTCAGATATTGGTGAAAAGAGAAACTCCCTGATGTCCAAAATAACCATCCTTATTGTTCGAGATTGTCGTATGCTATACCATTTTTAAATATATCTGACCGTTTTAACTAATTTACCCGTTGATAGAAAGATAAGCTGATTCGACATTACCGAATGTTGTTCAGGAAAAATCTAAAAACTCGATCCCTTATCTCTAAAATAATCATTCTTGTTATTCGAGATTATTGTAAGGTGTACACATTTTAATATAGTTTCTTCAATTATAACTAAATTAATTATTTATTCAAGCCCATATCGTTCTATATTATCGAAAGTTATTCAGTAAAAATTAAAAAGGTCCAGGCATTGAAATTTCTGCTATCTAAACAAAAATAGAAAGTGTACTTTACATTATTCACGTCATAATGTAAAATAGCTTAAATAAAAATTCCTTTTTTGTTCATGCTTCAATTCTGACCGGCCTGGGGGAAGCATATATGTTTTTAGAACAAGAACAGGTGCTTAAAGTGCTTCTGGGGTTTAACCCCTGGTGGGTTTCCGGAAGTGTTCCCAGGGAATTAAATAAGCCGGTAAAAAGAGCGGCTTTTGCGGAAATCACAAAAGCGCTTTTGCATCCTCGCTTACGCAGAGTGGTTTTCCTTTCCGGAGCCAGACGGGTTGGCAAAACCACCTTAATGTATCAGGTTATCGACGAGCTACTAAAAAGAAAGGTTCCTCCGAAAAGAATACTTTACCTTTCTTTAGATCATCCTGTCTTAAAATTTTTCAGCC
>JBFMBG010000080.1:0-13535 GCA_040755215.1 Bacillota bacterium
GAGAATTCCCCAATTTGTTTTTCAAGGAGCTCAAATCCAACCTGATAATTCGGCCATCCTTTTCGATTTCGCAGCAGTAGGGTCCCTTTGCCCAAAAAACATCCACCAACCCGTCAAAAAGAGGCAGCTTCATCAGGTTGCGCCCCACCAGGTCCGTCAGCGAAACTCCTAAAATCTCCGCCGCGTTTTGATTGCACATAATTATATTTAAATTTTCGGTCACGGCTATGATCCCACTTAAACACGCAATATTAACATCCTCCCCGATCGCCACTCTCATTTTCCGCCCCCCTGAAAACAAAAGCTTAAACGCCCGCCACTATTTTATCCACTTTCTCGCCAATCAGCACTTCTACCTCCCGGATGGCCTCCGGCAAGCAATCAAGAAGATCACGCGCCAAAAGGCCCCGGACACCTCTTCGTTTTGCCGCCAGATCACCCGCGCGCCCGTGCAAAAAAGCGCCGGCGGCGGCCCCGGACAGAGCATCCAGGCCCTGGGCCATTAACCCGGCAATTACCCCCGTAAGCACGTCGCCGCTTCCCCCCGTGGCCATCCCCGGATTGCCGGTGGGATTTAAATAAACCTCGCCGGCCGGAGAGGCAATCACCGTCGCCGCTCCTTTGAGCAATGCGATCACCCGCCAGTTTTGCGCTGCCTGCGCGGCTGCGCCTATTCTGTCCTCCTGGATCTGGCCGACGGTTTTCCCGGTTAAGCGGGCCAGCTCACCGGGGTGAGGGGTGATCACCACAGAAACAGGGACCGCACGAAATATTTCCGGGCGGCCGGCCAGGCAGTTTAAACCATCCGCATCCAAAACGCAGGGTATCCTCAGTGACGGGAGGAGCTTGCGCACGAAAGCCGCCGTTTCCGGGTGGGTCGTGATCCCCGGGCCCAGCGCCAGGACATCGGCGCGCTCCGCCAGGGCAAGCGTTTGCGCGTAAGATTCCTTGCTCAACGTTTGCTCTGCCGTAGCCGGCAGACCCACCGTCATGACCTCGGTTAACTTTGCGGCCGCCACTTTTTGGAGCCCTTCCGGCACCGCCAGCGTTACGAGGCCCGCCCCCGCCCTGGCGGCGCCTTCCGCGGCCAGGCAGGCCGCCCCGGTCATCCCCCTGGACCCGGCCACCACCAGCACCCGGCCGCAAGTACCTTTATGGGCGGTTGGGGAGCGCGGGCTAAACCACCTGCTAACCATTTCTAAAGACAGCAAACGCCTTTTCAAATGTCCGGCCGTCAATAAAAAAGCAGGGATTGAAATATCCGCCACGTGCAGCTTCCCGGCGTAACTTGCCCCCGGCTCCAGGACCAGCCCCAGCTTGGGCAACCCAAAGGTAACCGTCCGCACAGCCCGGATACACGGGCCCCGCGCCAAACCGGTATCCGCTTCCAGGCCGGAGGGAATATCCACCGCCACGACCGGTTTTCCGCTGGCATTAATTGCTTCAATCACGCTTGCCGCCGGTTCGCGGGGCACCCCCCGAAAGCCGGTGCCGAAGATGGCGTCCACAAGCAAATCGCTTTCTTCAAGGTCAAATTCATCACGATCGGCAATAGTCCTGATCTCCTGGCCCATTTTCTGCCAGATCCTTAAATTAAGGAAAGCATCGCCCGTTATTTCTTCCGGACTGGCCAGTAAATAAACCTTAACTCCGGCCCCCAGATTAAAAAGGTGCCGGGCAACCACCAGACCGTCACCGCCGTTGTTGCCCTTCCCGACAAAAATGCTGATCTTTTTGCCCCGGACGTCCCCCAGCATTTCCCGGATCACTTCCACAACCTTTATCCCCGCGTTTTCCATTAAAACCACGCCGGGTATCCCGTATTCCTCTATCGCCTGCCGGTCCAATTCCCTCATTTCGGCTGCTGTAACCACCCGCATCTACCTTATTTACCTCCAGAAGAAAAAGTAGCTCCTCTCTGCGGCGGCAAATTTCCCGGAAGAACCCTGCTTTCAGCCTTCTCTATTTTAGCCCTCTAAAAGAACAAAGGCAATGGCTTCGTTTTTACCGTGAGCCAAACTCACCAGAACCTTTTGCACTCCCTTTGTATTCGCCAGGGCTGCGGCCTTGCCGGTCAAAACCACTTCCGGCGCTCCTCCCGGGAGGTTGACGATCTCCACCTCGCGCCAGCACACCCCTTGCGCCAAACCCGTGCCCAGGGCCTTCAAAACCGCCTCCTTGGCGGCAAAACGGGCCGCGAAACACCGGCCGGGATCGCTAAACCGGCGGCAGTAATCCATTTCCCGCGCACTAAAAACCTTTTTAATAAAGTTGCCGGAAAATTTTTCGATAAGCTTTTTTACCCGTTCTATTTCTATAATATCCACGCCTATGCCGATTACCATTGTAGCCACCTGCAGTTAAACATTGCTCAATAAATAATTTACCTTAAAAAAGACCGGCGGTAAAATCATCCCGGAGGGGTGATTTAAACCGAATTTTTTTAATTATAACAAACGCGGCGTTAAAAAAGCGTCAAAAAAAAGAAACCCGCCCCTAAAAATTTTGGCGGGCAGGTTTTTCCACCAGGCTTAAAAACCCAGGATCTTCCGGAGCTTTTTAGCCTGGGCGCGACTGACGGGAACCTCGCTGTTTTCTTTATCTTCGACAATAAGGTTATAGGTGCCGTTAAAAAAGGGCACGATTTCCTTTACTTTATGCAGGTTGACCAGGTAGCAACGGTGCGTCCGGAAAAAAATTGCCGGATTCAAGCGGTTCTCCAGTTCTTTCAAGGTGAACCGGGTAAGCAGCTTCTCGGCGAATATTTTGAGGTACACGTAATCCTGTTCGGTAAAAGCGTAAAATATGTCCGACTCGGCCACCAGGACAGTTTTCCCCTGCTTTTCGGCCGGGATCCGGTCGATCCTGAGGGGGGCATGACCGTTTTGGGCGCCGTTGCCAACAGCCCCTTCGCTTTCCGCGCCGGCGGCCGCCTCGGCGGCGGCCGGGGTGGTTTCCTGAACCAGCTTCCATACCTTCTCCACGGCTCTTTTTAAACGGGCGGCTTCGATCGGCTTTAAAAGGTAATCAACGGCGTCGACGTCAAAAGCTTTCACGGCGTATTCGTCATAGGCGGTCACAAAAATAACGTAAGGCCGGCGGGGCAGTTCCTGGATGGCGGCCCCCAGCTCCAGGCCGTTCATGCCGGGCATGGAAATGTCCAAAAATAATACCTGGTAGTCCAGAGCTTTAATTAAAGTCAGTGCTTCCTGGGCATTTGTGGCTTCGCCGACAATCTCCAGGTTGGCAAATTCGTTAAGAGCGTAACGCAGTTCCTGGCGCGCCGGATATTCGTCGTCCACAATCAGCGCTTTGAGCTTCACGCCTGCGCCTCCTTTCTTTCCGCCGCCCGCATGATCAACGGCACCCTTACGTAAACCGACGTCCCGGCATTGGGGGCACTTACAATTTTCAGGCCGTAGTCCTCGCCAAACAAACCTTTTAAGCGTTCGTGCACGTTGCTTAAGCCTACGCCGTTGCCGGAACCGACCCCCGGCTTCAAGACCTCCGGCAGTCTTTTCGGATCTATCCCCACACCGTCATCGCGGATGGCAATCAACATTTCGCCGTCGACCGGGCGGGCGGAAATCTGCACCGTGCCCGGACCGGGCTTGGGCAGGATGCCGTGCTTGATGGCGTTCTCCACAAGCGGCTGGATGGTTAAAACGGGAACCTGGTAAGCCAAAAGGGATTCGTCAATGTCGCGCACAATGCGCAACTTTTCTCTAAAGCGGGCCTTCTCTAAAATAAGGTACGTGTTTAAATACTCTATTTCCTCCTTGAGGCTGTTAAAACGCCCGTGCCTTTTCAAAGCGTAGCGGAAAAAACTGGCCAGGCGGATCAAAAGGCGGCGGGCCGTTTCCGGGTTGGTGCGGCTGAACATGATAATGGTATTTAAAGTATTGAAGAGAAAGTGCGGATTTATTTGCGCCTGCAGGGCGTCCAACTCCGCCTTGGTAACCAGCTGCACCTGCCGGTCCAGCTCCGCAAGCTCCATTTGAATTCCGAGCAACTGGGTTATCCCTACGGCCAGCTTGATGACGTTTTCGGGAACCTCGCCCTGCCTCGTCTGGTAGAGTTTAAGCGCGCCCACCACTTCCCCTTTGCATTTCAAAGGAGCAATTACCGCCGATTCCAGGGGGCAATGCCGGACCGGACACTGCAGATCCCGGCTGTTCCTGACCACTTTGAGCTGGCCGGTGGCCAGGGCTTCCCGGGTCGCTTCGGTTAAAATGGGGCTGCCTGCCTTGTGGTGGTCGGCGCCGGCCCCGATGTAACCCAGCACGCGCTCCTTGTCGGTTATCGCCACGGCGGCCACATCCGCTATCTTCTGGATGATCTCCACTGTTTTGGCGGCGGTTTCTTCATTTAAACCCCGGCGCAGGTAGGGTAAAGTTTCATTGGCAATTTGCAATGTAAAATCCAGGGGATGCTGTTCTGTTTTCGGTTGGAAAGGCTTACCGCGAAAAATAAATTCTCCGACTAAAAAAGCAGAAACGGCGTTGGCGGCAAACATGACGGCAACAACTTGCCAGGTTTCCGCGCGCCAGAACATAAAAGCAACGACGGCCAGTAAATTGGTAGGCAGCCACCTGGCGAGGACTCCGGCGATCCATTTGCGCTCGCTAAACATACCCCTTGCCCCCCAAAAAATTTAAGGGTCGCCATAAATTTCAGAAAAGTCTATTAGCTGACTTCAAGATAATTATATTTCTTAATCGGTTAATTGTCTACCCCTTTTCAAGGGAACCTAAGTCTTCCGGGCGTAAAAGCTACGCCTTCGACTTTTCCCCATTTTCCCACTCTAAAAAATACCCCTTTCTCTGTTGGTGCCGCTAAAAAACGGCATGAGGGTCTTATGCGCCTTTAGGCCTGTTGCGCCTGGTTTACTGTTGTCCTATGTTTCGGGCTCCAAATCCTCTAAATCTAAATCTTCGTCCCGCCAGTTAAAAAGAAAGCACGCCAGCGCCAGGGCAACATTAATGGCGATGAGACCCAGGTAAAATCCGCCTGTTAATCCCCCCGGCGGGGAAATAAGATAAATCAACCAGAGGGATCCGGCGGCCAGTAAGTAATGCAACCCCTTTTTCTGCTCAAAGATCGCCTCAATCGCTGCATACCCATACTTCTTCTGGCCGGCCGTGCTTTCCCGGGGGTCTTCGGCTTCCGGCTGCCGCCCGGCCTGCAAAGCCAGTTCGACCAATTTTTCCTCATTATTTAAAACTACGACCCGGTATTTCTTCCGCAGGCCGGCAATCATCCGGCGGGCCGCCGGACACAGGCCGCCCGGAGCGACAATTAAAGCGGCCGGCAGGCTCTGTTCTTCCAAGGCCTGCCAAAAGCTCCGGAGCAACTGTACTTCTTCCCGCTCCCCGGCAGCCGGCGGAAAACACTGCACCGCCACCGGCACACCTTTATATTTAGCACGCAAGGCAATGGCCTCGTCGATGGAAAGCGTTTTTTTGCCACCCTTTTGATTTACCTGCAGCTCTGTAAACTGGGGCAACCCGGCCAAAAGAAGCGACACAAAAACGGTCAGTTCTTCCCTCGTTTGCAACTTTTTTATTTCCTCGCGGCACCTTTGCCCGGCCAGCCAGAAACAATAACGCTGGCGGCGAAGCTGCTTTTGCTTTTCCCGGAAACGACTGGCCGCTGCCCCACCGGCGGCGGCCAGAATTAAAGAAACGGGTAAAGCCAAATCGATTTCCCAGTACTGGGCCAGTAATACCAGGGTTCCCAACCAGCATATGGCAACCAAAACCAGCAGATCTAAAGTCCGGGCTGTTTTATTTCGGGCATCTTCCCTGGGCCGGAAATGGTAAGCAAGCCTTTGTCTTCTTCTCTTTAAGCGCGACAGCCGGCGGCGAAGCAATTTTTTTCACCCCGAAAACTTTTTTACCGGTAGTATATCCTTTTACATAAATTGCCATACACATTCTCCTTACAATCTTCCGGGGCGCGGCTATTTTTCGCCCTCGGCCGCCGCCTTCGCTTTCTTGATGATTTCCTCGGCCAGGTAGGCCGGAACTTCTTCGTAGCTGCTAAACCGCATGCCGAAAGAGCCCCGCCCTTGCGTCATGGACTTTAAGTCAATGGCGTAGCGGGTCAGCTCGGCCAGCGGTACCAGGGCCTTGATCTTCGTCTTTTTTCCGGCCGGTTCCATCCCCAGGATGCGGCCGCGTTTGGTGTTAAAGTCGCCGATGACGTCCCCCATGAAATTCTCCGGCACCGTTACTTCCACTTCCATAATCGGCTCCAGGAGGACCGGGTTGGCCTGCTGCGTCCCCTTTTTAAAGGCCATGGAGGCGGCGATTTTAAAAGCCAGCTCCGAGGAATCCACGGGGTGATAGGAACCATCGTACAGGATCACTTTTACGCCCGTAACGGGGTAACCGGCCAGGACCCCCTCCTGCATGGCCTCCCGGACCCCCTTTTCCACGGCCGGCACGTACTGCTTGGGTACGGCGCCGCCGAAAATTTCTTCGCCAAACAGGAAGGGTTCTTCCGTTAACGGCTCCAGGCGCAGCCAGACGTGGCCGTACTGGCCGCGGCCGCCGGTCTGCTTCTTGTACTTCCCTTCCACCTTTACTTCGCTGCGGATCGTTTCCCGGTAAGGAACTTTCGGCTCTTCGATCGTCACGTCGGCGCCGTACTTACGCCGCAGCCTTTCCACCAGAATGTCCAGGTGCATTTCACCCATGCCGGTCAACAAAGTTTGCTTTGTCTCCGTATTCTTCTCCACCCGGACGGTGGGATCTTCTTCTAAAAGTTTGGCCAGGGCGTTGCTCAACTTGTCCTCGTCGCCCTTGCTCTTCGGCTGAATGGCCACCGTTAAAGTAGGCTCGGGGAATTCAATGCCGGGTAATTTTACCGGGTGGTCTTTATCGCATAAGGTATCGCCCGTGCCGGTTTCCTGCAACTTAACCAGAACCGCCAGATCCCCGCAGTTAACTTCGTTGACCGGGGTGGAACTTTTGCCCCGCACAAATAAAATCTGGCCGATTTTTTCCGTCTTTTCTTTAGTGCTGTTCAAGATTGTGCTGTCCCCGGCGAGCTTTCCGCTGAATACGCGCACAAAATTCATTCTGCCTACGTACGGGTCGGCCAGGGTTTTAAAAACCAGACCGGTGAACGGTTCATCCCCCTTATCCGCCGGGGGAGGGCAGTAGTTGACGAGCACGTCCATTAAATTGACCACCGCCATATTTTTCGTGGCCGAACCGCAAAGCACCGGAATGACCTTGGAAGCAGCCACACCCTTTTTCAAGCCGGCCTTGATTTCATCTGCAGTCAGCTCTTCCCCTTCCAGGTACTTCATCATTAACTCGTCGTCGGCCTCCACCGCCGCCTCGATTAACCTTTCCCGGTGTTCCGCGATGGCCGCGCGCAACTCATCGGGTACGGCGGTCTCCTGCGGTTTGCCGTTGGCAAAAATGTATGCTTTCTGGGTAATCATATCCACTACGCCGGAAAAATCGGCGGCCTGGCCGATGGGCAAGAGCATGGGCGCGAAATTGGCGTTGAACTTCTCTTTAAGTTCGTCCAATACTTTGTAAAAATTTGCATTCTCTCGATCCATCTTGTTGATAAAAACAACCCGGGGCAAGCCGGCCTCGTTGGCGTAATCCCAGATTACCTCGGTCTGCACTTCTACGCCGTCAACGGCGGAAACGACGAAGAGCAGGCTGTCCGCCACCCTTAAAACCGCCTTTACGTCGGCGATAAAATCGGCAAAACCCGGGGTATCCAGGGTGTTTACCTTGCAGTCCCGCCATTCGCAAGGCACCAGGCTGGTATGAATGGTGATCTGCCGGTTTATTTCTTCAGGATGGTAATCGGCGGTGGTGGTGCCGTCTTCCACCCGCCCCAACCTGGTAATTGCACCGGTATTAAAGAGCATCGCTTCGACCAGCGACGTTTTCCCCGCCCCGCCGTGGGCAACCACGCCTATATTTCTAATTTTGCCTGTCTGGTAATTTTTCAAAATCCATTACCCCCTAATTTTTTAATCTGTTACTGATAATATTTTCCTGCCGCAAATACTTCTATACACCCGGAGCTGGTTAATTGTGGCAAATATACCCGCCTTGGTCTCATCCTTTAGTTATATTCTACAAACTCCGCTAATATCCTTGTCGCCGCATAGAAATTATCAGGTGCAAAGTTTTTTAAAAAGACACAAAGGGGCTGGCTACATAGTTAACAGTTCCAGGACATACATATAGCATGAGGTGGAAAATGGACATGGCCCCCCAGTCTTTCGTATACGGCGCGCTCATCCTGGTCGTGGCCGGCTTTTTTAACCGGTTGATCGGGTTTATCTACCAGATTTTCATGATCCGGCTGATCGAGCCTGAGGGTGTGGGGCTGTTTAACATGGTCTACCCCATCTACATTATGGCGCTGGTGTTGGCCGGCGCGGGGATTCCCGTGGCAATAGCCAAACTGGTCGCCGAGGAAGTGGCCAAAAACAACCTCAAGGGAGCCTACCGCATTTTCTACACGGCCCTGGCCTATATTTTCTTTACCAGTTTTTTTATTACCTCCCTGCTGATCGCCGGAGCGCCTTTCTTAAAAACGCACCTTTTCCCCCGCCCCGATGCCCACGCCTGCTTTTTTGCCCTTATCCCGGCCATTACGATCGTTTCGCTCTGCTCCGCCTTTCGAGGATTTTTCCAGGGCCTGCAACAAATGGCTCCTACGGCGGTAACGCAAGTGGCGGAACAAATCGTGCGGATCAGCGCCGGCCTGACCATCGCTTATTTGCTTTTGCCTAAAGGAGTGGCCTATGCTGCCGCCGGCCTTTCCCTGGGGGTGGTTTGCGGCGAATTCATCGGTTTTATTTTTATCTTGTGGATTTACCTGGCCAGGCGGCCTGTTTTAAGAGCCTTTCCGGGATTTAAGCCCGAAAGGCTGGGTCTTACCACTTTCCGCATCTTTCAGCTGGCCGTGCCGGTTACCCTGACCAGGTTCATATCCACAGCCCTGCTCTCCATCGATGCCTTGCTCATCCCCAGGCGGTTGACAACCTCCGGCCTGTCCTTAAGCGAAGCCACGGCCATGTACGGTCAGCTGGTGGGCATTGCCGAACCGTTATTATTTATTCCCAGCATTATTACCATTTCGCTGGCCACCGCCCTCGTCCCCGCCATGAGCGACGCCCTGGCCCAGAACAACCTGCCGCTCGTGCGCGGCCGCTGCGAAGAAGCCATCCGTTTGACCATGCTGGCCGGGTTGCCGGCCGCCACAGTTTTACTGCTGCTCCCGGAAGAGTTTTGCACCCTGTTTTTTGGCTACGGCGAGGCCGCCCTGGCCCTGTCCGTCCTGGCTATCGGGGGGCCTTTTCTTTACCTCCAACAAACCACCATCGGCATTTTACAGGGTCTGGGGAGGGCCGACCGCCCGCTGCAAAACCTGGTAATTGCTTCCCTTTTTAAAATAACCGGCATCTATTACCTGACGGCCATCCCCGGCGTAAATATCCAGGGGGCGGCTTTATCTTTAGTAACCGGTTACGTGATTATGTCCATGCTCAACTACCGGGATCTGAAATCAATCACCAAAATACGGCCGGACTGGCATTACGTTTTAAGCAAACCGCTCCTGGCCTCCCTGGGCATGGCCGTCGTAATCTGGCAGGCCAAAGAGAATATCCCGGTGCTGATCGCCTCGCCAGTCTTGCAACTGGCCTCGTCCATGCTGCTGGGTGGAACCGCTTACCTAGTTTTGCTGGTTATAACGGGCGGTCTGCACATTTACGACCTCAACCGTTTAAAGGAACTCCTGAAATTGTTTACCCTGCGGTGAAATCCCTTGCTTTACTCGCTCCGCCCGCCGGCTTTTAAGGCAAAGAATTTTCCATACATATTCGGAACGGGAAGAGGGAAAAAATTAACGGGGAGGTTTTGGGAATGGACGAGGTTACCATTCATTTAGAACCGGTGATTACGGAACAGGATCTGGAACAACTGCGCTCCGCGCTCGCCGAAACGGAACAGGTGAACGTTGTGATGGAAGCCGCCGATGCCCATCAGGCGGACAGGGTTATGGAAATCCTGGAAGCTGCCGGTTTTGATTACCAGCCCAGGGGGAGCCATGATGGAAAATTTTACCATATTATTGCCCGGCGAAAAATTTAATCAAGGAGGTTGGAGGATGCGCTTAATCGCGAGATTGCCGGATAAAAGACAGGTCGGCTTCCTGGTGGATACTCTGCGCAACCACGGATTTGACCGCCAGGACATGATCATTGCCGACCTGGCCGAGACGGAAGAACAGCAGCGGGACGATCCGGAAGAAATCGCCGATGAAATCGCCTTCATCGAAACAGAGCGCGAAGGCTTATGGGAAGCCGGCACTTTTGCCGGCGGGGTGAAAGGGCTCTTTCCCGGCGAGCGGGGAATTATCGTAGCCGTGGAGACGACCAAAAAAGAAGCCGCGCGGGTCAGGACCATCATGGAACAGGCGGGGGCGGTCGAAATTATCCAGGACTGAATAAGGATTTAAGTTTCTCAATTGATCCGTAATCAGTAAGGTCCAGCTGCAAGGGGGTGATGGAAATATAACCGTTCTTGACGGCGTCTACATCCGTCCCGCACGCGCCTCCGTCGGCTCCTTCCGCTTCTTCTAGAGGCTCTCCGGCCATCCAGTAGTACGTTCTTCCCCGGGGATCGACGCGTTTTTCAAAGATATTTACGTACCGGCGGTTGCCCAGCCGGGTTATTTTAACCCCCCGGGGATGCTCCGTCCCCGGGATGTTGACGTTCAACAAAATATTCCGGGGGAGGGCTGCTTCCACCAGCAAAGGGATAAATTTCCGGATAAACGCGCCGGCCCGGCTGAAGTCCTGATAGCAGTAACTCGCCAGGGAAACGGCCACGGAAGGAAAACCGTTAATGGCACCTTCGATGGCCGCCGATACGGTACCCGAATACAGCACATCCGTACCCAGGTTAGGCCCCTGATTAATTCCGGAAACAACCAGGTCCGGCGGTTCGGTCAGCAAATCCTCGACGGCCAGCTTGACGCAATCGGCCGGGGTTCCGTCAACGGCCCAACTCTGCACCTCGAAACCGGGAATCCTGGTCTTTTTTACGCGCAGCGGGCGGTGAACGGTGATGCTGTGGCCGGTGGCGCTGCGCTCGCGGTCGGGAGCAACGACCAGCACTTCCCCGAAGTTATTTAAGCTATCCACCAGCACCCGCAACCCCCGGGCGTGAATCCCGTCATCATTGCTCAGTAAAATACGCATAACAACCCCCGCCAATTAAACAAATCAGATCTCGTAAATGGTGATAACCATAACGTCTTTTTCGTTGTCTTTGGTCAGGCCGAACATTAAGCGTTTATGTTTCAAGTTTTTATTTAAAAAATCCACCACTTTGTACAACTCATCATTGGGTTTAAAAACCCTGGTAGCAATCAGTTCCATTTTATCTTTCGGAAAGGCCTCCGTGCCCAAAACAAAACCTCCCTAAAAACAGGATTGAGGAAAGAACGAACTGGAATCGCCTCCTTGAACAACGGCGCTGAATGATCCGGCTTCCTTAACGTTAGCTAACTTTTGATTAATGCCAGCGCCTCTGCCCTGGTCGCCTCGTTCCGTTGAAACAAACCCCGCACCGCGGAGGTAACGGTTTTCGAGCCCGGTTTGCGCACGCCCCGCAAGGTCATGCACATGTGCTCCGCCTCGATAACAACCAGCACTCCGTAAGGATTTAACTGCGTCATGATGGCGTCGGCAATCTGCGTGGTCAACCTTTCTTGCAGTTGCGGCCGCTTGGAATACCCTTCCACTACCCTGGCCAGTTTGGAAAGCCCGGTTACCTTCCCGCTCCGGGGAATGTAAGCCACGTGGGCCATTCCGAAGAAGGGAAGCAGGTGATGCTCGCAGATGGAATACATGGGGATGTCCTTGACTAAAATCATTTCTTCGTGGTCTTCCGTAAAATACTTTTCCAGGTGCCTTTGCGGGTCTTCTTCCATTCCGCAAAAAATTTCTTTATACATCCTGGCCACCCGCGCCGGGGTCTCCCGCAAACCCGGCCTGTCCGGATCCTCGCCAATTGCCTCTAAAATCATCCGTACCGCTTTTTCAATCTTCGGCTGATCAATCATTTTTTTCTCTCCTTTACAGCAACCCGAGCACCTTATGAACCTGGGGGACTACCCTTACCTCGGGCAAAAATCGCAGGGCGTGTTCCTGAAGCAGAAGCAAATGCTCAGGAGCAACCGCCGGTTGATCATTATTTGCCGGCGTCACCGGCTGAATTATTAAAGGGGGGCTACCGGCTTCTTTGATTAATTGCAAAGCCATGTCCAGCTCCTGCAGGCTTATCTTTTCGTCAACTACTATTTTCACGAAAACCTGCTTTTCCCTGGCGACGGCCAGAAACTCCCGGTGTTTTGCCCACAAAGGCGGCACGGCTGCAACGCCGGGCAGCTTGATATCCATGGCAACGAGATCAACCAGGTGAATAACCCGGCTTAGCTCTAGCGGCAGGCTGCCGTTGGTTTCCAGGTAAACTCCCTGCCGGCACCGCGGCAAAAGCGGAATTAATTCAAGTAGAAATTCGGCGTGCAGAAGGGGTTCTCCTCCTGTCAAACTCAGGGAATGATGGATTTGCGGATTTAATTTGGCGACCATGGCGGCTGCCTGCGCGGGGGTTAACGGATTAGGAATAAAGGCAAAATCTTTTTTCCCGGGGGTAAGTTCGCAACGGCAGGACGGGGAAGGATCGACGGGGGTGTCGCAGTAGGCGCATTTTAAATTGCAGCCGGCAAAACGCAAAAAAATTTGCCGGCAGCCCACATAAAGACCCTCGCCCTGGACGGAAGAGAAAATTTCTTGCAAATGCGCAAACAAGGTTAAGTGACCCCCTTCACCTTGCAGCGGGCCTGGTGGATCGATTGCAGCTCGTGGATATACTGCTGGCTGATTTGCCGGGCCAGCGCAGGTATTTCCGCTTCTTCCCAACCCAGTTCCAGCAGACCGACAGCCTTAACCGGCACGTTCTCGCTTCTTAAATTAAGCCCGGTGTGGATCATGGTGGAAACCGGCGTAATGGTGGCGATGGAGACGGAAAGCTTGCGATCTGCTACGTACAGGTCGTCCCCCTCCCTGTTTACTCTTCCCGCCCTCGCCTCTATTGTATCCTTTATAATACAGACCAGGAGGCGCTGCCTGAAGATAGTTTTTTCTAAATCAAGATCGAAATGTTCAATAATAAAATGGAGCATATCCGGACTGTAAATGGGAGATTGTTTCAACACATCGGCAAGGTCCACCATTTTTTCAAAACTCACCTGGCAGGGCCCGCGAAAGGCCGCGATGCTGTCCCCCAGCACGCCCCTGATCCGGTAGGCCCAGTGCGCGGTTAACTGGCTGCCGTCGTACGTAATTTGCTCCGGAATAAAGAGGCTTTGCAGAATAATCAACCCACCCCTTTTTACCCCCGGTCCGGATTAAGTCCGGCGCCGCCCGGACGTTTCTGGCCGGTGGTTTACGGTTTGTTTTTCTGACTTCTTATTACCGA
>JBFMBG010000081.1:0-763 GCA_040755215.1 Bacillota bacterium
GTTTAATTACCTTTCTTGTCTATTCTACCATTTTTCCAGGACCGCATCCATCAATTGGGGAAAAATCTGTACCCTTAAAAGAACAAAAGCCGGGGATATTTCCCCGGAACTGTCAAATTACCGCCGGTTTTCAGCGGATTAAAGGAGCGCAAAAACACATCGGTCAGGCAAAATGGAATGCTTTCGAAGGGAGTCACCGGACAACCAGCACAGGACGCCTGGCCCTGCGAACTACCCGCATACTTACGTTGCCTAAAAAGTATTCCTTAATCTCGCTTAAACCACGGCTGCCCAAAACAATCAGGTCAACGTCACTTAATTCGGCGATGCGACAAATTTCAAAAGCGGGGTCCCCGGTAAAGATCATTGTTCTCAGGGCTACGTTATAGGCCGACAGTTGGTTTTGAATATTTTCAATGATCTTTTTCAGCTGCTTGCGATGTTTGCGAACCAACTGCTCAGAAGTTTCTCCGTCCTTATTCCGGGGAAAAAGAAAACACGCGCCGGGATCGGGAATAACGTGCAATAAAATCAGTTCCGATCCGCACGCCCTGGCCAGGCTGGCTCCGTATTCCGCCGCCAAAAGAGAATGCTCCGATCCATCGATCGGGACCAGAATCTTTTTCAATTTATTCACGAAGAACCCACCCCCGTTTGAGAAGCGGGAGGTGAGAAGTTGGAGGTGGGAATTTTAAAAGCGCCCCGGGGGGGGGGGGGGGGGGGGGGGGGGGGGGGGGGGGGGGGGGGGGGGGGGGGGGGGGGG
>JBFMBG010000081.1:773-13520 GCA_040755215.1 Bacillota bacterium
TTTTAAAACCTCACCCCCACCCCCCACCCCCCACCCCCCTTCTCACCTCTCCTTATGTTGCCGGTTCGCTTGCCTTAAGGTGTGAATTCAGTCTTCGGTCGTCGGCCGTCAGACGTCAGAAACAAAGCGCGAAACATAAACTTTCTCAAAGCGGTCTTCCGACGTCCGACATCTGACGACTGACAACCGATGACCCAATTCCCGCTTCTAATACTTCCCCCGCGGTGTGTAATGAGTGTGCAGCAGGTGGTGCGATTTTTCCCCCAGCGGCTTTTCCAGGAACTCCCGGTACAGGGCCTGCACCGAGGGATTTTCGTGGGATTTCCGGAGGACCATCCGCTCGTCCGCCGTATAGATCCCGGCGATCCGCTGCGCCCGGATCTCCGCGTCGGTGGGAATGGGCTGGCCCCCGCCGCCGATACAGCCGCCGGGACAGCACATGACCTCGATGAAGTGATACTGTTCCCCGGCCTTCACCCGCTCCAAGAGCCGGCGGGCGTGCCCCAGGCTGTGGGCCACGGCCACCCGGACCCGGGCGCCGTCCAGGTCCACGGTCGCCTCCTTGATCCCGGCCAGCCCGCGCACCTCGTGGAAATCCAGGGATGGGAGCGTTTTCCCGGTGACCAGTTCGTAGGCGGTGCGCAGGGCGGCTTCCATCACTCCGCCGGTGGCGCCGAAGATTACCCCGGCCCCGGTGGATTCACCCAGGGGATCGTCGTACTCTTCTTCCGGCAGGGCCGGGAATTCGATCCCCGCCTCTTTGATCATCCTGGCCAGTTCCCGGGTGGTGAGGACGTAGTCCACGTCCTGGTAGCCGCTGTCCCGCATCTCCGGCCGCTGGCACTCGAATTTTTTCGCCGTGCAGGGCATGATGGAGACGACCACCATCCTGGCCGGGTCGATCCCGGCCTTTTGGGCGTAGTAGGTCTTGGCCACGGCCCCGAACATCTGCTGGGGCGATTTACAGGTGGACAGGTTGGGGATAAACTCCGGGTAAAAATGCTCCACGAACTTAATCCACCCGGGGCTGCAGGAGGTTAAAAGGGGCAGCCTTTCCCCCTTCGTAAACCGTTCGATAAATTCGCTGCCTTCCTCCATGATGGTCAGGTCGGCGGTAAAGTCGGTATCAAAAACGCGGTCGAAACCCAGGCGCCGGAGGGCGGCCACCATTTGGCCGGTGTTGATCGCCCCCGGCGGGTAGCCGAACTCCTGCCCGATGGATACCCGGGTGGCGGGAGCCGTCTGGACCACCACAAACTTTCCCGGGTCCGCCAGGGCCGCCCACACCTCGCCGGTGTAGTCCTTTTCGTAAAGGGCGCCCGTCGGGCAGACCAGGGTGCACTGGCCGCATTCCACGCAAGGAACGTTGATCAGCTCTTCCTGAAAGGCCGGGGCAATCACCGTGTGAAAACCGCGCTCCAGAGGGGCGATGGCCTTCACTCCCTGCACTTTTTCGCAAACGGCCACGCAGCGCCGGCAAAGGATGCATTTGTTGGGATCCCGCACGATGGCCGGCGTGGAAGTGTCTACCGGGTACCGGCTCTGCTGTCCTTCGAAACGGACCTGCCGGACGCCCAGCGCCTGGGCCAGGGTCTGCAATTCGCAATTCAAGTTGCGGACGCAGGCGGGACAATCCACCTGGTGATTGGAAAGCAGGAGCTCGACGTTGAAGCGCCGGGCGGCCCGCACCCGCGGCGTGTTGGTCCGCACCACCATCCCCTCGGCCACGGGCGCCACGCAGGACGCGACCAGGTTGCGCGCTCCTTCCACCTCCACGACGCAAATCCGGCAGGCGCCGATTTCGTTGATTCCCTCCAGGTAGCACAAGGTGGGGATGTGGACGCCGGCTTTTTGCGCCGCTTTCAGGATGGTCGTGCCCGCTTCCACTGCTACCCGGACGTTATTAATGGTTAAGGTTACCGTACTCATCTTCTCGCCTCCCATCCATGTTCACCAGGTTATTCCCGTACGTCGCAGCGCAGGCAGCGGGCTGCTTCGGCCACCGCCTGCTCCTCGGCGTAACCGCGTTCCACTTCCGTAAAGCTTTGCAAGCGTTCCGCCATCTCCAGCGGGGCGGCGATCAGCCGGGCCGTCTTCTCTTCAATCACCGGGGCGGTCCGCTTCCGTTCCACCGCTGCCTCCGGCACCACTTTTCCGTCGCCGCCCAGGTAGCGGTCGATGGCCGCCGCCACTTTTTTCCCCGCCGCAATGGCTCCGATCACCGTATCCGGCCCGCTGACGCAATCGCCGCCGGCAAAGATCCCGGCCAGGTTAGTCGCCAGGGATTTTTCGTCGGCGGCAATGGTTCCCGCCCGGTTCACCTTCAACTCTGCGGGCAGGCCGTCCCGTTCCACAGTCTGGCCAACGGCGGCAATGACCACGTCCGCCGGCACAATAAATTTCGACCCTTCGATGGGGATGGGCCGCCGCCGGCCGCTATTGTCGAATTCGCCCAGCCGCACCCAGTTGCATTTCAGCGCCTTCACCCGGCCGTTGTCGCCGAGGAGGGCCACCGGCGCCGCCAGGCAGGTGATTTTAATCCCCTCCTGCTCGGCTTCGTGGATCTCTTCCCGGATCGCCGGCATGTCTTCTTTGGCCCGCCGGTAAACGATGTGCACCTCCTGGGCGCCCAGCCGTTTGGCCGAACGGGCCGCGTCCATGGCCACGTTGCCGCCGCCGATGACCACGACCGACTTCCCCCGCACGTCCGCCGGCCGGCCCAGGTTAAGGTCCCGCAGGAAAGCAACCCCGGAGTAAACTCCCGCCAGGTCTTCCCCGGGGATCCCCAGCTTGAGGTCCCGGTGCGCGCCCACGGCCAGGAAGAAGGCCTGGTATCCTTGACTCTGCAGGCCGGCCAGGGTAAAGTCGCGGCCCAGGGCGCAGCTCAAGCGGATTTCGACGCCCAGTTCGGTAATGGTGGCAATTTCGGCGGCCAGCACTTCTTTTGGCAACCGGTACGCGGGGATCCCCACGGCCATCATCCCGCCGGCCACCGGCAGGGCTTCGAAAACCGTCACCGGATGACCCTTTAGGGCCAGGTAGTAGGCGGCGGTAAGCCCGGCCGGGCCCGCGCCGATCACGGCCACCTTTTTGCCGGTGGGCGGGGCGACCTGCGGCTTTGGGCGCTGACCGTTGAGGGAAAGAGCGTAGTCGGCGGCGAAGCGCTTCAGGTTCCGGATCGCCACCGCCTGGTCCAGCTTGGCCCGGTTGCATTTCCCCTCGCAGGGATGGTGGCAAACCCGGCCGCAAATAACCGGGAAGGGGTTTTCCCGCCGGATGACTTCGTACGCTTCCGCAAAACGCCGCTGCCGGATGAGATCCACGTAAATCGGGACGTCCACGTTGGCCGGGCAGGTATTCTGGCACGGGGAATGGAACAGGGCGGCGCACACCGACGCCGGGCAACGCTTATCCCGGATGTGGGCCTCGTACTCTTCCCGGAAGTACCGGATGGTGCTTAAAACCGGGTTCGGGGCCGTCTGGCCCAGCCCGCAAAGGGCCGTATCCTTAATCTGCTGCCCCATTTCGATGAGGAGCTCGAGATCTCCCTCCTGGCCCTGCCCCATGCTGATTCGTTCCAGAACCTCCAGCATCCGGGTGGTCCCGATGCGGCAGGGCGTACACTTTCCGCACGATTCGTCTTTGACAAAGTCCAGGAAGAACTTGGCCAGGTCCACCATGCAGGTGTCCTCGTCCATGATAATCAGGCCGCCCGACCCCATGATGGTGCCCAGGCTGGTCAGCGAATCGTAGTCAATGGGAACATTTAAGTGTTCGGCCGGGATGCAGCCGCCGGAAGGACCGCCGGTCTGGGCGGCCTTAAACTTTTTGCCGCCGGGGATCCCGCCGCCGACGTCGTAAATGATCTGGCCCAGGGAGGTTCCCATCGGCACCTCCACCAGACCGTTGTTGTTGATTTTGCCGGCCAGGGCGAAAACCTTGGTCCCCTTGCTCTTCTCGGTGCCGATGGCGGCAAACCACTCCCACCCGTTCCGGATGATGGTGGGTACGTTGGCCAGGGTTTCCACGTTGTTGATTACCGTGGGCTTTCCCCAGAGGCCCGAAACGGCCGGAAAAGGCGGGCGCGGCCGCGGTTCACCCCGGCGCCCTTCAACGGAAATCAACAGCGCCGTTTCCTCGCCGCAGACGAAAGCGCCGGCGCCCAACCGGAGGTCGAGGTCAAAATCAAATCCGGAATTAAAGATGTTTTTGCCCAAAAGGCCCTTTTCCCGCGCCTGGGCGATGGCGATCTTTAAGCGGTGAACGGCGATCGGGTACTCCGCCCGGACGTAGATGTAACCCTGGCCGGCGCCGATGGCGTACCCGGCGATGGCCATTCCTTCCAGCACAGCGTGGGGGTCGCCTTCTAAAATGCTGCGGTCCATGAAGGCTCCGGGGTCACCTTCGTCGGCGTTGCACACAATGTATTTCACCGGTCCGGGCGCCCGGTGGGCAAACTCCCACTTCAAACCGGTGGGGAAGCCGCCGCCGCCCCGGCCCCGCAGCCCCGCCTTTTTAATTGTTTCGATTACCTCGGCCGGCTTCATTTCCGTCAGCACCTTGCCAAGAGCCAGGTAGCCGTCGCGGGCAATGTATTCCTCAATGGCTTCGGGGTTAATCACGCCGCAGTTGCGCAGGGCGATCCGCAACTGGTGTTTGAAAAAGGGGATTTCCTCGAAGCTGGAAACGGCGGCCTCGGTTTCGGGTTGTTTATACAACAGCCGCTCCACTACCCGGCCCTTGACCAGGTGTTCCTCCACTAGCTCGGGAACGTCCTCCGGCCGGACGGTGCAGTAAAAAGTTCCCTCCGGATAGATCATCATGTTCGGCCCGAAGCGGCAGAAACCAAAGCAGCCCGTATCGACAACCTGAACTTCCCGTTCCAGGCCCCAGGCCGCCAGTTCCCGCACCAGGGCTTCCTTGGTGGCCTGGCTTTCCGAGGCGGTGCAGCCCGTACCGGCGCAGATGAGAACGTGGGCACGATAAAATTCCATAAACGTCCCCCCTCTTAATTTAACTTTTACTTATTGACGACCCAGTCGCTGATGATGATGCCGTTGACAATGTGCTGCGCGACGATCTGGCGGGCTTTCTGGGCATTCACCTTCCCGTAGGTTACCTGGGGCTTGCCGGGGACCAGCACGTCGACCAACGGTTCCTGGACGCACAGCCCGATGCACCCCGTCTGGGTAACCACCACGTTGACCAGCCGCCGCTTGCTCAACTCGTCGAGAAGGGCGGACATCACTTCCCGGGCCCCGGCGGCAATGCCGCAAGTGCCCATCCCCACCACCACTTTCACTTTCGCTCCTTCTTCCCTTAAAGCAATTGCCTGTCGCGCCTCTTCCTTAAGTTTTTGCAGTTCTTCTAAGGATTTCATCAATTTTCACCTCCATGTAATTCAGTTATGCTCCGGTTGATGTAGTCCTGCACCCACTTTAAGACCGGCGCCATTTGCAGCGGTACTTCCCCCAGGTGTGTTTTCAACCAGGCCGTGGAGAAAGTAAACTCTTTTCCGTTTACCCGGTGGCGATAGAGGAGTTCCGGCGGTTCCTCCCCGCCCAAAACGGCGGCGATGGTGGCCCCCAGGTTGCCCAGGGGAGGGCGGTCCACGTGGTTTAACGCCATGATTGCCACCACCCGCGTCCCCTTTCCCGGCTGCGAGGCAAGGGTCAAACTCCCTCCGCACTGTTCGGCCGTACTTTTCAAGAGGGGAAGGCCCAGGCCGACGCGCCGGGTCCGGCGGGTTGTGAAAAAGGGATCGAGCGCTGCGCCAGCCTGCTCTTTGTTCATCCCCCGGCCATCGTCCGCTACCTCGATAATTAACCGGTCGGCCGCCGCATCTTCGGTAATGGTGAGTTCCAGGCGGCCGGCCCCGGCGGCGAGGGAATTTTCCAGCAAATCGAGAATGTGCAGGGCCAGTTCTTCCATTACTGGTAGTTTTGCAGGACAGCCACGGCCGTATCGGGCTTGAGCAGCCCGTGGGCGCGCTTATTAACCATCATCACCGGTCCTAAGCCGCAGGCCCCCAGGCAGCGCACCACCTCCAGCGAAAACTTGCCGTCCGCGGTGCTGTCCGGAGCTTTAATATGCAGTTCCTTCTCCAGGGACTTGAGAATTTCGGGGGAACCCTTGACGTAGCAGGCCGTCCCTTTGCAGACGGAAATGTGATATTTCCCTTTGGGTTTGGTAGTGAAATGGGCGTAGAAAGAAACGACGTTGTAAACCTCGCTCAAGGATACGCCCAGACCCTCGGCGATGGCGATCTGAACCTGCCTGGGCAGGTAACCGATCAGTTCCTGGGCTTGATGCAACACCTCAATAAGGGCCGCGGGCCGGCCGCGGTAGGGAGCGATTATTTTTTCTAGCTGCTCCCATTTTAGCTCGCACTGACAGTGCTCCATTTTAACACCCTCCCTTCAGACTTGAGTAAGGAATGAATTGCACTTCTACCATCGGGCTGTTTTGGTTGAGCGTCGCGTCTTGCGCTGCGGGTCAACCGGCAGGAAGGATCCGGGGTTCGATCACCACCTTTCTTCCGCCCGCGCATTCCTTTACCATCGGGCTGGAATTGTCCGGCTCGCTCCGATGCTCCGGGTCGACCAGACATCAGCTTGCCGCGGAGCGAACCAGGCAGCGCTGCAAAATGCGCGCGGTACGTCAGCACTATAGCCTCCCCGGGCTAAACGGCAATTATTGATGGAATCTTTTCATCCTGTTATCTGCGCGTTTCGCGCTGCCGGTTCGCTTGCCGCGGCTGCGCTGTGTCCGGTTCCCGACCCTTCGCATATGTCGCCCGCCCGGACAAATTCCAGCCCCCATTTTCATGCTTTATGGGGAGAACCACATCCTCTGTTCGATCACCACCTTTCTTCCGCCCGCGCCCCGAAGGGCTTGGCGCAGTTCGGTCAACGCCGCCCCCCGGAGGTAAAATCCGGTCGCGCAGCGACCGATGTCGCTTAAGGAGTGGGCGTCCGAAGCGGTGACCAGGGAAAGCCGGCAACCGGGCGCCAGCGCCCCGGCCACCTGCTCCGCATTTTGCGGTTGGCTGACTTCCAGGGCTTCTACCCGCAGGCCCGGGGGGACAAAACCCAGCGCGCCGATTAAACTGTAGGCGGGACGGTCCACGTGGGCCGGGATGACCAGCCCGCCGCGGGCCAGCACCTCCTCCACTACTTCGGCAACGGTAAGATCCGTGCTGGTCAACAGCAGGCGCTTCTCCCTTCCTCTTTCCCGGCCGCGGGCATCCAGCAGAAGCTGACAGCCAAAGAAAGCTTCTTCGTTTTCCCGGGGCGGCAGGCGCCGGTAAACCGTCTCCTGCCAGGCCAGGGCCGCCCCCGCCTGCGCAAAGAGGCAGACCAGGTGCACTTCTTCTTTCGTCTGGACTTCCATGCCCGGCAGGACTTTTAAAGGGGTTCCGCGCGCTGCCGCCAGGACTGCTTCCACGTTTGCGGCGCTGTTGTGATCGGTAATCCCGATCAAATCCAGACCGGCCCGGACGGCCGCCCGGACAATCGCCGGCGGCGTCATTTCCGCTCCCGCGCAGGGTGATAAAGCGGTATGGATGTGCAGGTCGGCCCGGAACCAGCGCATGACTTCTCCTTTTCGCTCAGCAAAGCATACAATTTTCCGCTGATCGTGAAGCTCGTCTCCGGAGTGGTCAGCAGCGGTATATTTTCGCTTTCCGCCCGCCGGCAGGCGGCTTCCTCCGGTTCCCGCCCGCCCGTAACCACGATCCCCGCCGCCTCGATTAAAAGGGCCACGGCCACTACATTTTCGTGGGTCTGCAGGGTCACCCAGAGGGAGCCGCGGGGGGCCCGGGCCATCACGTCGCTTAAGAGATCGGCGGTGTAACCGGCCAGAACCTCCCGGTCCAGGCCCTGCCGGCCTGCTTTGACCTCTAATCCTAAAAGCACTGCCGCATCAGCAACCTTCATTAATCCCGATTACTCCTTTCCGGCCCGGCCATGGAAGGCGGGAGCTTCCTGGCCAGCGCCACCACCTCTTCAGCCAGCACGCGCACCCGCTCCCGGAGGAGGAAAATGCAATCAGTATCCAGGGCCTGGCCCCGGACGATATCTTCGGCCAGGGCGCGGCAGTTGGGCGAACCGCAGGCGCCGCAATCAAGACCCGGCAAGAGCCTGGCGGTGCTTTCCAGCTGCTGCATTTTGACCAGGGCGCTGCTGATGTCTTCACTTAGCTGGAGAATGGGCCTGGGCTTGAGCTCCCGGGTGCTTCGCCAGGCGCCCTTTTGCGCCAGGCCGGCCAGTTCTTCTTCGGTCAGGGATTTACCGGCCAGATCCCGGGTTAAAAACATGAGGTTTTGGCGGGCCCCAAAGGGGTTTTTGACCATCAGCGCCCCACCCACGCAGCCGCCGGGACAGGCTTGGGCTTCCAGGTAATCAAAATCCTGCAATTCCTCCCTTTCCACAGCCTCCAGGACTTTAATCACGTTCTGGACACCGTCTACCTCCAAAAGCTTACCCCGGCCCAGGGCGGCGCTTTCGCCACCCGAACGCCCCCACCAAACGCCCCCGGGTCCGGCCCGGGGAATAATTTTTCTGGCCCCCTTTAAAGCTTCCCGGCAATCCCTAAATATAAAAAGGATGGGGATGATGCCGTCCACCAGGTTCTCCCCCGCCGCGTTGGCCCGTCTGAGGGCGGTAATTTTGGCCGGACAGGGAGACAGGAAAAAGACGCCGATTTTCTCCGGAGGCAGCCCGGTCACCTGGACTGCTTCCGCCCGGGCCAGCCGGGCGGCGACGTTAACCGGAGGTTCAATGGGGGCCACCTGACCCACCAGGGCAGGAAAACGCACCTGAATCAAACTGACCACCGTCGGGCAGGCCGCCGAAATGAGGGGACGCGGCCCCTGATAATTTTCTAAAAACCGGCGCGTGGCCCAGGAAACCACTTCCGCCGCCAGGGCCACCTCGAAAACGGCATCGAAACCCACCCTGATCAGGGCGCCCAGGATCTGGGCGATCCCGCCGGGAGCGGTAAATTGGGAATAAAAAGACGGCGCCGGCAGAGCCATCCGGTGAGGAAACTCCCGGATCTTCTCCAATTCGTCCCCCAGCGCAATTTTCGCGTGGTTGGGGCAAATCCGGATACATTCTCCGCAATCAATGCAGCGCTCTTCGATGATCTGGGCTTTCCCTTTGCGCACCCGGATCGCCTCGGTGGGGCAGTGCTTGATGCAGTTCGTACAGCCTTTGCATTTTTCCTGTTCCAGGTGAACGGAATGAAAGTACCCCATCCACCAGCACCTCAATTCTTCGGGTCGGGGTAAATAAACTTTGCCCGTAAAAACGTTCCCCGCCCAACTTCCGACCTGATTTCCAGTTTATCGGCGCAGCGCTGAATATTGGGCAAGCCCATCCCGGCGCCGAAACCCATTTCCCTGATCTCCGGAGGGGCCGTTGAATATCCCTCCTGCATGGCCAGCGCCACGTCGGGAATCCCCGGCCCTTCGTCTTCCGCCAGCAACACGATTTGGTGGGGTTCGATCCTGACCTGGAGCCGGCCCCGGTAGGCGTGGATCACAATATTCATTTCCGCTTCAAAGGCGGCAATCGCAACGCGCCGGATAAACCCGGGAGAGAAACCTACTTCTTGCAGCACGCGCTTTAATTCACTCACCCCGTCACCGGCGGCTTTAAAGTCGCGGTTCTGGACCGCAAAAGTGAGCTCCAACGCCACACCGATCTCCCCCGCCACCCGTTAGGGGTAATTAGTGAAATAATTAACTATCGATTGCACTTTTCATCAGCCGTCCTTATCCTGCTTCCCCGTAAAAACCTCCACAGAAGAAATTTTCCCGGCGGACTAACTTTTTCAAGCAGCCGGCTTGTATCTCCACAGGAACCGGCTGATTATTGTTCGACCCGGCCAACTTTGCTTGTTAAAATTATAACAAATTATGGAGCAGGCGTCAATCCTTTATTTCCCGTCAACCCAAAAAAATAAAAACGGGAGCAACGGAATGAATCATCGCTCCCTGCCGCGGCCGGCCCGCGGCCCTTATTGAGGTGTTAGATCAGCAATTTTTTCAATTCACGTGAAATAATCAACAAAAACAATGAAAAAGTCTAATCTTGACGAAGTAAAACCCTTCTTCAACCTAAAAACCTGAACGCTTCCTTAAACCTGTTTTACCCGCTCCCGGCTAATTTTGCTCTACCCTTCTTATGATCGCCGCCATCCTGCAGCCAGGGGTACCAGGTACGTTACCCGCCTTGCTAAACCAATCCCAGTTGGAACGCAGGCAACTATACCGTTCTTCCAAGAGGCCGTAAGCATGGTTTAACTCCCCCGGCGAAGCTCCACCCATCAAGTTATCCCCGGTTACTTCCCGGTAATCCATCTTTCCGGACATTAGCCGCCCCCCCTTTCCATAATTGCTTTTTCATTCGGTTGATTATAATGATAACATCTTTTTTATAATTTGTAAATATTCATTGAGTGAATTTTTCTAAATTTAATTTGAATTATCAAAAAAGAAAAACGACTGGTTTTAAGGAAAAAAGGGGGAGGCCTCGTGTCGCGCCACGCCGGGGAGTCGTAATAATTACTTAAGCCCTCGCCATCAAGATAAAAATAATCGTAACCAGATTTTTTACCCTAACCCCTATCCTCGAAAAACTCCCTTTGCCTGCCGTTCGTTCGCCGTCGCTTCGCTGCTTCCGGTAAATCGAACGGCGGAGCGGAAAATTTTCATCCTCTGCCGTGTCGCGAAAAAGCTACATGGAAGTCAAGTTTCTATTTTAGCTCAGTCCTTTCGGGGGGCAACCTTTCTTTTTAAAAAACAGCATCTCCAGGCCGTTCAGTAAATCGACGCTCACTATTTCCAGATCATCGGCGTTACCGAATGAACACCAGCCGAAGGTTAATACTTTCTTTATTCCGATCCTTTTCAACAATTCCAGATCCTTCTGGAGAGTCACTCTGGGGACGGTGAGCACGCCCACCTCAACCCCGTATTCCCTGACTACGTCGGCCAAATTCTCCATGGGCAGGATCTCGATACCCGGAAACTCTCTCGTTACCTGAAAAGGATTATGCTCAAAAATGCCCACAACGTAAAAACCGCGCTTTTGCAGCTCCGGACAGCTGTAAATGGCCGCGCCCAGGTAACCCGCGCCGACCACAACAACGGGACGGGGTTCGGTGCTGCCCAATATTTTCATGAGATTACGCTTTAAACTGCTGACGTCATAGCCTACCCCGCGCCGGCCAAAACCGCCAAAATAAGATAAGTCCTTTCTCACCTGAAAAGGGCTGACGCCCACGTCCCGGGCGAGCTCTTTGGAAGAAACGACGGTAATTTCCCTTTCCTCAAGGCATTTGAGGCGATCGAGATACTTGGCCAGGCGGGCGGCGGTGATTGCCGGCACCTTCACAAGCGGTTCCATTCTTATGCCCCCTTTACCGTTTCGCTTCTCCTTACCGAGGAATAAATATAAGAGGATAAGTCCCCAAAAAAAACGGTTACCCGAAATTAATCCCGGTCCGGGGAGAAAGAATGGTTCAGCGGGGAAATTTCGCCGGCAAAAACCATTAAGCAGGTTCCTTATGAAAAGTCATTTCCCACCCCATTTCTGCTTTTTCCCTGGAAAGATAAACCAGGGCCTTTAACGCAACCCCTACCTCAATCCGCGAGCGGATCGTTAATTTGTCAGCGCACCGGCGGATGTTGGGCAACCCCATACCGGCGCCAAAACCCATTTCCCGGATCTCCCGGGGGGCGGTAGAATACCCTTCCTGCATGGCCAGCCCGATGTCCGGGATTCCTTTCCCGATATCTTCGGCCACGATCGTAATTCGCTCCGGAGTAATAAATACTTTCAGGGTACCGAAGCGGGCGTGAATGACAATATTCATCACTGCTTCGTAAACAATAATCATTACTTTTCTGATAATTTCCGGATCGACATTTAAACGTTGCAGGGTCTTTTTCGTTTTAGAAGCAGCCTCTCCGGCAATCAAAAAGTCCCTTTCCTTGACTTTGAATTCCAGCTCGATCAAGTCAGGCATCGGGCATCCTTTCGCGTCCCGCGTGTAGCAGCCCGGCAAGCCGGCGGCGGATAATTTAGAACAGGTTTCGTCAAACGAATATCTGGTTGTCAGCAGGGGCAGTTCCCTTTCGGAAGCCATCTTAATCAGATCTCCGGAAGGCTTCTTTCCATCGGTAAAAACTACTCCCACAGCACCCATTATTTCTGCGGCATAAAACACCTGAATATTGGTCAGCGCAGTAATAATCAAAAGGAAAGGTGAATTGCTTACCCCGAGGGTATCGCTGATCAGCAAACAACCAAAAATCACTTCCACCCGTCGCCCAAGGAGATGTTCCCCGGTAATTACTTCGGCCGCCAGGATTTTTTTAACGTCAAAAAGCCTCATGGTTTCCCCAACCTCCCCGCCGGCCTAAATAAAAACTTTCGATATAGTTATTTATATCACAATCCGGTTACTAATATGTTATAATATTCACGAAACCTTGTCAATCAGTGAATCTAAAATAACGAAGCCGTTCCGTTAACTTTTTTCCCCGGTCAGAATCCGCCGGTCGCCCGTCAATGCTTCCTTTGGGGGGTTTCAGGAGAGCAGCAGGGGAAAATTTTTTGCTTGCTTTATGAATAAAATTGTACTATAATTCACATAGGGACCCTGATAGACGGGGACTGACCGGCCGGAGTAGTCCTGATCTAAAGGGGCCAGAAAAAATCAACGAAGCCTTCCCTG
>JBFMBG010000082.1:0-13499 GCA_040755215.1 Bacillota bacterium
AAAACCGGCGCGCCGGTGGGACGGGTGAAAGAAAACGACGCCATCATTTTTTATAATTTTCGCCCGGACCGGGCCAGGCAGCTTACCCGGGCCTTTGTGGACGAAGAATTTACGGGGTTTGCGCGTCCCGTAAACCGCCCCCGGGTGCATTTCACCTGCATGACTCTTTACGACAAAACAATCCAGGCGCCGGTTGCTTTTGCACCCCACGATTTAAAGAACACCCTCGGCGAAGTGCTGAGCGCGCACGGGATAAGGCAACTGCGGCTGGCGGAAACGGAAAAGTACGCGCATGTAACCTTCTTTTTTAACGGGGGGGTGGAAACGCCGTTTCCCGGTGAAGACAGACTGCTGATTCCTTCCCCGAAGGTAGCCACCTACGATCAAAAACCGGAAATGAGCGCGCCGGAAGTAACGGAAGCCTTTCTGGACAGGCTGGCTTCCGGCAAGTACCAGGTGATCATTATGAATTACGCCAATGCTGACATGGTTGGGCACACCGGCGATCTGGCGGCGGCGACGAAAGCAATCGAAACCGTCGACAAGTGCCTGGGCAAATTGGTCAAGGCGGTGCTGGCTAAAAAGGGTGTGGTGTTAATTACCGCCGACCACGGCAACGCCGACGAAATGCTGGACGAGCACAGCGGTTCCCACACCGCCCACACCAATAATCCGGCGCCGTTTATTTTAATTAACCAGGATTTAAACAGTGTCCGCCTGCGCCCCGGCCGGTTGGAGGACATTGCCCCCACAATATTGAGCATTCTGGACCTTCCCCAGCCCCCGGAGATGACCGGCAGGCCACTGTTTGCTGAGTAAGCGTCAGACATATTAAAAAATTTAAGGAGGCGAAAGGGTACCGTTAAAAGGGAACTTAGCGGTACAAAAAAGATGACAACGATCGTGGAAGTAATTGCGCGCGAGATTCTGGACTCGCGGGGGAATCCCACCGTAGAAGTAGACGTGATTCTTGAAGACGGCTCTTTGGGCCGGGCGGCCGTTCCTTCCGGAGCATCTACCGGCGCTAACGAGGCGCTCGAGTTGCGCGACAACGACCCCGGGCGGTATCTGGGCCGGGGGGTTAAGAAGGCTGTGGAAAACGTTAACGAAATTATCGCTCCGGAACTAATTGGTCTGGACGCTGCTGATCAGATTACTCTGGACAAGACCTTGCTCGACCTCGACGGCACCCCTAATAAAAGCAAGCTCGGCGCCAACGCAATTTTAGGGGTTTCCCTGGCCTGTGCAAAGGCGGCCGCTCAATCGGCCGGCCTGCCGCTCTACCGTTACCTGGGCGGTTGTCACGCCAGGAAACTACCCGTGCCCATGATGAATATCTTAAACGGCGGCAAGCATGCTGATAACAACATCGACATCCAGGAATTTATGATTATGCCTGTAGGGGCGGGTAGTTTTGCCAGCGCCTTGCAGATGGGGGCCGAAGTCTTTCACCATTTGAAAAGGGTGCTCAAACAAAGGGGTTTGAACACGGCAGTCGGCGACGAGGGAGGCTTTGCCCCCAACTTGAATTCGAGCGAGGAAGCCCTGGCGGTGATTGTCGAGGCCATTAAAGCGGCCGGCTACCGCCCGGGCGAGGAAGTGGCCCTGGCCCTGGACCCGGCGGCCACGGAATTTTACAAAGAAGGGCGCTATCTGCTGGAGGGAAGAGCTTTAACCTCCACGGAAATGGTCGAATTTTACGCCTCTTTGGTGGACAGGTATCCTATTCTTTCCATTGAAGACGGTCTGGCCGAAGATGACTGGGAGGGCTGGCGGGAGCTTACCCGCCACTTGGCCGGAAAAGTGCAACTGGTGGGTGACGATATCTTCGTGACCAATACGGAGCTGCTGGCAAAAGGAATTCAGATGGGCGTGGCCAACTCCATTTTAATTAAAGTAAACCAAATCGGGACCCTCACCCAAACCTTTGCGGCCATTGAAATGGCCCAGCGGGCCGGTTATACGGCAGTGATCAGCCACCGGTCGGGGGAGACGGAAGACACCTTTATAGCCGATCTTGTGGTTGCCGTTAACGCGGGCCTGATTAAAACGGGTGCCCCTTCCCGCACCGACCGCGTAGCCAAGTACAACCAGTTGCTCCGCATTGAAGAAGATCTTGGCGAAGCGGCAATCTACCCGGGAAGGACTTCTTTATCCTGTCTGCGGAATATCTAAAAGGTCCGCGCGGAAAAGCTTACGGGACAAAAATCTCCGGGGGGAAGGATTGGCTGATGCCGCCGGCTGCGCCATCCCGGATAGGGAAAGGAATAAAATAAGCGAGTGCCGGTTCTAAGTGCCCCCGGCACTCGCGCGCCGGGTACAAAATTCTCTTTAACTCAGGAAGAACTTGCTGGTTTTAGAAAATAGCGATCAACACACCGGCCACCAGCACTAGAAAGCCTAAAATGGCCACGACAACCCCCAAAGCAAATTCAAGCGTGGTGGTGGCGCTGGGTTTGATGTTGAGTTCCCGGGTATCGGCCATAAAAAATCCCCCTTTCCTGGATGGTCTTATTCTATGATACGTAACCATCCAGGTATATGTTACCAGGGGAGGATTATTTTCTTAACTCAGCTCCTTCCCGGCTGGGTTTGTTTCCTTAAAAAGTCGTAGGAAATGTTGCGGACGTGCTTGGTGTGGTTCCAGTCTTTGTGGTTGCGGAAAATGAAGCCGGCAAAAGCGATGGGAATCCAGGTTAATGTAAAGAAGGGGTAATAAAGCAACCATAAAAACGTTTTCCAGGGCGCTTTTTCCAAGAGGAGGGCAAGTCCCAGATATAGGTATTGAATGGCGAAGCTCACTCCAAACCAGTAGAAACTCAGCAGTTGCGGATGGATAAGAAAAGACAAAAGCAGGGTAATCCCCAGGCCCATTGTGTAATACGGTTGCAGTAAATAAAGGGCCCCGTCGATCATTTTAAAGTTCCGGTTTAAAATGCCGGCCCAGAAAAGCTTTAAAAAGTACTGGTTGGCCACGCTGCAATGCCCCTGCATCCAGCGCTGGCGTTGGCGCCAGGATTGTTTTAAGGTGAGCGGTTTTTCATCGTAAACAACTGCGTCATGTGCCCAGTTTACCCGCAAGTTGCATAACAAAGCCTTAGTCTGGAACTCCAGATCTTCGGTCAGTGAGGTCATTCCCCAGCCGAATTTTTTCAATACGCTGGTTTCGATGCACATGCCCGTACCACCAAGGGCGCAGGAAAGTCCCAGATTATACTTAGCCAGCTGCCAGAACCTGTTAGTGATTAGATAACCTACGCAAATAGAACGCGAAACCCAGGTGTCGTCCGGATTTTTTGTGTCCAGATAACCCTGGATGATTTGTTCTCCGCGGTTCAGGCGGCAATTCATGATTGTTAAAAAGTTGGAAGAAATCAAGTTATCGGCGTCCAGGACCAGAACGGCGTCAAATTTGCGCGGCAGGGAAAAAATCTTTTTGAAACCGTATTCTAAGGCGTACCCTTTCCCTTTCTGGGTTTTGTTATAGCGCTCAAATACTGTGGCATTAAGCGAACGGGCTATTTTTGCGGTGTTATCCGTGCAGTTGTCGGCGATTACAAAAACCTCAAACAACTCTCTGGGATATTTAAGTTGCCATATGCTTTTGAGGAGTTCTCCAATCACCTTCTCTTCATTGTGGGCGGCGATTACGATGGCAAACGATTTGGTCGGCGGTTCCAGGTATTCCTCTCGTTTCTTGCGTAAGGAAAAGATCGATATGGTGACGTAATAAAGGGTGATCATCGACAGAACGGTTTGAAAAAAAGCAAGTGATTCATCCATCAACTCTTCCTCCAAGGCAGAAATGTTAGTGGTGATCACCGTCTTCCAATAATAGTATACTTTGTTGTCCAAAAGCGCAAGAGTTTTTTAAAACATTTTTATAAGTTTTTCCAAACTGTCTTTTTACTTAAAGCGTGGGCCAGCAAATCAAATACTGCCGGCGCCTGCCCGGAGAGACTGGATGGTCTTTGGGCCATCACCCAGCAGGTGGCTACCTCGTCCATTGCGCCGAAGATTACCTGCCTGGTCAGGTGAACATTAAGGCTTTCTCTGAATAATCCCTTTGCCACCCCTTCCGAAACGATTTCTTCAATAAGCCGGTAATACCCCTTTAGGGGTTCCGCTATCCGCTTGCGGATTGACGGGTGGGATTGGCGCAATTGCACCTGCAAAACAGCCGCCAGGTAACGGTTTGCTTCTAATTTTGAGAAGTGCAGCTGAATCAACAGTTTAAGCTTTTCCAGGGGATCTTCCGTTTTTTGCAGTTCTTCGCGAACCAGGGCGATATATTCGCCCATTTTATCTTTAAAGATAGAAATTAAAACATCCTCTTTATTTTGAAAATACAAGTAAATAGTGCCTTCTGCTACGCCGGCTTCTTTCGCAATTTTGGAAACCTGGGCGTTGTGGTAACCGTGTTCGGCAATTACTTTTATGGCGGCTTCAATAATCGCCTGATATTTATCCTTTGTTTTTTTAGACACAACTATACTCTCCTCAGAAAATAGAGGCACAAAGGCAACAGGCACAAAGGCACAAAGGGAAATATGCCTGCCCTAGGCCTCATTTTCATTTTTAATGACGGGAACGAACGTTCCCATGGGGAACTCCTCAGAAAATAGAGGCACAAAGGCAACAGGCACAGAGGCACAAAGGGATAAGAAACGGACGCGCTAAGATACAAAGGGAAACTATCGCTTTTACTTTGTGCCTTAGGGCCTGAATTACTTTCTCCTCTTTTTGTGCCTCTGTGCCTTTTGTGCCTTAAGTGCCTTATTAAACGACATATTTTTCGGCGGCCAGCATCCGTTCGGTGATTTGCCGGCGGAGCCGGATGAGGTCGCCGGGCTGGTATTTACAGAGTCGTTTGGCGACGGCCAGCTGAGTGTTCAACGTGTCCCCTGTGAAGAGGAAAGCCAGGGATTCCCGCGACCATTTCTCAAAAAGCGGGAAATTATCGTGAACGTAGCAGCGGGCCAGGTCCAGCTTGGCGGCGGCGGTATCCGGGTTGGCCTCCCAGGATTTGAGCGCCCTCAAGACGGCGCTTTCCATGGCGTAAATTTGAATTGCCAGATCGGCCAGGCACCCGATGATTTCCTGTTCGGCGGCCAGCTTATCGCCAAATTTTTGCATGGCCTGGCCGCCGAGCATTAAGAACAGCTTTTTCGCCCGGGCCAGCATGTCTCTTTCGGCCGCCAGCGGTTTCCCGTCGTCTTCCGGAAGGGCGGCGCGCAGGTCAAGAATTTCTTTGGCCAGCGCTTGCGCTGCGCCGATCAGCGGCAGGTGCCCTTTGAGCGCTTTACGCACCAGGGTGGCCGGGATGATCAACCGGTTGATTTCGTTGGTGCCTTCAAAGATCCGGTTAATCCGGGCGTCCCGGTAGAAACGCTCCGCCGGGTATTCTTGAATGTACCCGTAACCCCCGTAAATCTGGACCATCTCGTCCACGATGTAATCCAGCGCCTCGGAACCAAGTATTTTGCAAATGGAGCACTCGATGACGTATTCTTCGATGGCGGCGGCTATTTCCGGGCCGGCCTGTTTGCCCAGCAGGGCTTCTTCAATGATCCCTGTCAGCCGGTAGACGGTGCTCTCGGCGGCATATGCTTTGGCTGCCATCTGGGCGAATTTATGCTGAATCAGGCCGAAGCGGGCGATGGGGGTGTTGAACTGCTGGCGCTGCATGGCGTACTGCAAAGCCAGGTTGATTGCCCGCCGGGCCGAGCCTATACAGCCCGCCCCCAGCTTAAGCCGCCCGATATTTAAAATGTTAAAGGCGATCACGTGGCCGCGCCCTATTTCACCCAGGACGTTTTCTACCGGAACCTGGGCATCTTCAAAAATCAGGCTGCGGGTGGAAGAACCCTTGATGCCCATCTTTTTTTCCTCGGCGCCCAGGCTGAAACCCGGCGTATTTCTTTCCACGATAAAAGCGGTGAACTTTTGGCCGTCGACTTTGGCGTAAGTCGTAAACAGATCGGCGAAACCGGCGTTGGTAATAAAGATTTTCTCGCCGTTTAACAGATAGTGTTTACCATCGGGACTTAAGGTAGCCCTGGTCCGGGCGGCCAGAGCGTCGGAACCGGCACCGGGCTCAGTTAAGGCGTAGGCCCCGATGATTTTTCCGCTGGCCAGTCCGGGCAGGTAGCGTTTTTTCTGGTCTTCGTTGCCGAACAAAACGATGGGCAGGGAGCCGATCCCCGTATGGTCGCCGTGGCCGACGGCGAAGGCGCCGACCGCCACATTTTCCGTGATGAGCATGGAAGCAATCTTGCCCAGGTCGGAACCGCCATATTCTTCCGGAATATCGGCCGAAAGCAGGCCCAATTCGCCTGCTTTTTCCAGGAGTTCGCGCATCAGCCCTTCTTTTTGCGCTTCCAGTTCGGCGTCGCGAGGGATGACTTCCTTTTCGACAAAATCGGCCACTGTTTGGGCGATGAGCCGGTGTTCTTCGCTGAGGTCCTCGGGTGTGAAAACGTCCCCCGGGTTAATGCTTTCCAGTAAAAAGGCACCGCCTTTTTGCAGCATGTTAATTCCCCTTTCCTTAAGAAAATAGTTTATGCCATAAAGGTTTAGGCGCGCTCGAAAACCGCCGCGGCGCCCATGCCGCCGCCGATGCACATGCTGACCACGCCGTAGCGGGCCTGCCGGCGTTGCATTTCGTAAAGCAGGGTGGTGGTAAGCTTGGCGCCGGTGCAGCCCAGGGGGTGGCCCAGAGCGATCGCCCCGCCGTTGGGGTTGACTTTCGCGGCGTCCAGGTCTAAAACCTTCACGCAGGCCAACGCCTGGGCGGCGAAGGCTTCGTTCAGTTCAAACAAATCAATCTGGTCTTGCGTGAGCCCGGCAAGTTTAAGCGCTTTGGGGATCGCCACGGTGGGGCCCATGCCCATTATTTCAGGCGGGCAGCCGCCAACGGCGTAAGCCCGGAAGACGGCCAGCGGCTTTAGACCCAGGGACTCCGCCTTGCGCCGGCTCATCAGCACCAGGCAGGCCGCCCCGTCGCTGGTTTGGGAAGAATTGCCCGCAGTTACCGTACCGCCTGTTTTAAAAGCGGGTTTCAGGCTGGCCAGGGCTTCCAGGCTGGTGTCCGGCCGCACCCCCTCATCCGTATCGAAAACGAAACTGTTCGTAACGATTTTCCCGTCCTGCCAGAACTTTTCAGTCACCGTGAGGGGGACGATTTCTTCTTTAAATCTTCCTTCTTGAATGGCCGCCGTTGCTTTTTGGTGGCTGGCCAGGGCGAAAGCGTCCTGCTCTTCCCGGGAAATCTGGTAGCGTTCGGCAACGTTTTCGGCCGTGTAGCCCATGCCCATGTAAGCTTCCGGAAGGGTAGCCAGCAACCCGGGATCAGGGCTTATTTTGTTGCCGCCCATCGGAACCAGGCTCATGCTTTCCACTCCGCCGGCCAGGCAAACTTGCGCAAACCCCGTCATGATCCTGGTCGCGGCGATGGCGACGGCTTCCAGGCCGCTGGCGCAAAAGCGGTTGATTGTCGCGCCGGGCACGCTGTCGGGCAAGCCGGCCTTCAGCACAATTAACCTCCCCACATTCATTCCCTGCTCAGCTTCCGGGAAAGAACAACCAAAAATGACGTCGTCTATTTCGGCGGGAGCAAGTGCCTTCACCCGGGCCAATGCTTCTTTTAAAACAGTGCTGGCCAGATATTCCGGGCGGGTGTTTTTTAGTTTTCCCCGGGGGGCTTTCCCTACTGCCGTCCGCACCGCGCTAACTATAACAGCTTCTTGCATATTTTTAGGACCTCCTTCCCATTTTTCCGTTAATTTCGCAGCGGTCTGCCGGTTGCCAGCATGTGGCGGATCCGTTCTTTGGTTTTGGGCTCGCCGAGGAGGCTTAAAAAGCCTTCCCTTTCCAGGTCCAAAAGATTTTGTTCGCTGACTTCCGTCCCGGGAGTTACATCTCCGCCGGTCAGAACGTAGGCGATCTTTTTTGCGATCAACGCGTCGTGAGCGCTGATGTGGTTGCCCCAGCGCATGCTGTAAACGGCCAGTTCCATGGCGGCGTAGCCGCTGGCGCCGACGGCCTTGATTTTGTACGGCCGGGGTGGCCTAAAGCCATTTTCGGCCATTTGCAGGACAAGCTTCTTGGCGTCGCCGATCACCCGTTCGCGGTACATGGTTATTTGGTCATTGGCGCGCAGGTAACCCAGCTTTTTTGCCTCCGGTCCGCTTGTGGACACCTTCGCCGTGGCGATGGTCTGAAAAACCCTGTTGATCAGGGGTTGCGCCGTATTTACGCCGCCCACTTTCAGTTCGTCTTCGGGGGTCATCATCTCCATCGCCCGGAACACCATCTCCTTGCAGCCGCCGCCGGCCGGAAGCAGACCCACGCCGACCTCCACCAGGCCCATGTAGGTTTCGGCGTACGCGTTCATTTTATGGCAGTGCAGGCAAACTTCGCAGCCCCCGGCCACGGTCATCCCGTGCGGCGCCGCCACGACGGGTTTGCGGCAGTATTTTAAGGACATGTTGGCGTCCTGGAATTCCTTGACGGCAAGTTCCAGTTCGTCCCATTCCTCCTCTTCAGCCCCCATGAGCAGGAGCATTAAGTTTGCGCCTACCGAGAAATGCTGACCGTAATTACCGATCACCAGCCCTGCGTATTTTTCCTCCACTTCCTTTACGGCAAACCGGAGCATTTGAACGATGTCCGCGCCGATGGAGTTGGCTTTGCTGTGAAACTCCAGGCACAGCACGCCGTCGCCCAGGTCAATCAGGCTGGCGCCCGGATTTGTCTTAATTACCCGGCCCTTTTCTTTAAGCGGGTTTAAGAAAATGACTCCTTCGGGAATCGGCTCGGGTTTAAATGTCTTGCGGGCAGGATCGTAAACGTAACGGTCGCCGTCTTTTTTCTGGTAAAAGCCAGGGTAACCTTCGGCCAGCAGTTGTTCCACCACCGGGGGAAGCGCTTCTCCTTCGGCGCGGAGCCGCTCCGCCACCTGGGCGACCCCCAGGGCGTCCCACACTTCGAAGGGGCCAAGCTCCCAGTTGAAGCCCCATTTCATCGCCTGGTCGATCGCTTCAATATCGTCGGCAATTTCCCCCAGCTTATTGGCGGCGTAGACCAGCGTTTCTTTTAAAATCCGCCAGACGAACTCGGCGCCTTTGTCCCGGCCGAAGGCCAGCGCCTTTAATTTGTCGGGGAGGCCGGCGACGTTTTTGGCCAGTTCCAGGGAGGCGAATTTGGGTTTTTCTTTAGGCCGGTAGGCCATGGTCCGGTAGTCCAGGACGAGCGCTTCCTGACCCTTTTCTTTTTTGTAAAAACCCTGGCGGGTTTTGTCCCCCAGCCACTTGTTGGCCAGCATCTGTTCCAGAAAAGCAGGTACGGCGAGAACCTCTTTTTCTGCCGGGTCGGTGAGGGTTTCCCGCAGGTTTTGCGCCACGTGCCAGAGCACATCCAGGCCCACCATGTCCAGCGTCCGGAAAGAAGCGCTTTTGGGCCTGCCCATAACCGGGCCGGTGAGGGCATCTACCTCTTCCACGGTCAAACCCAGATCGAGCATGGCTCTGATCGTGGCGAACATGCCGTAAGTACCGATGCGGTTGGCGATAAAGTTAGGGGTATCCTTGCAGATCACCACTCCCTTGCCGAGGACGCGTTCGGCGAAATCCCGCATGAATTCCACGACGTCCGGCAAAGTCTCCCTGGCGGGAATGATTTCCAGCAGTTTCATGTAGCGGGGAGGATTAAAGAAGTGCGTTCCCAAAAAATGTTGCTTAAACACCGGTGCACACTTTTCGCAAATCTTGTTGATCGGGATGCCCGAGGTATTGGTGCTGACGATGGCGTCCGGCCGGCGGTATTTTTCCACTTTGGCCAGAAGCGCCTGCTTGACGTCCAGGCGTTCGATTACTGCTTCAATGATCCAGTCCGCTTCCGAAAGTTTGGGCAGATCGTCTTCTAAGTTGCCGGGGGTGATCAGGGCGCTGTTTTCCGGCACGTACAAAGCGGCGGGCTTTGCTTTGAGCAGTTGCGCGCAGGCGTTAACGGCCAGGCGGTTGCGCACCTGGGGGTGCTCCAGCGTCAGGTTTTTGGCCTTTTCGTCGGGGGTAAGCTCTTGGGGCACAATGTCTAAGAGCAGGGTAGGAATCCCCGCGTTGGCCAGGTGGGCGGCAATCGCCGCACCCATTACCCCTGCACCCAGCACGGCAGCTTTGTTAATGGCAAATTTCATCCGGGCAAAACCTCCTTTAAAATATGAGTGATTACTCATTCATTTATTTGCTAGTTTAAAGCATTTTAACTCTTCGGTCAAGAACAATTTTTGGTTAAATTTTTGGCTATTGTAAAACATCAGCAGGATATAGTAGAATATGGGTAACGTTTTGCGCTTAAGAAAAGCAAAGTTAGAAAGGGTTAGCGCTCAATGGGATTAGGAGTTATTTTTACGACCGCTTTTCTGGTGGGCCTTTCCGGGGCGATGATGCCCGGTCCGCTGTTAACGGTTACTATCGGCGAGAGTACCAGGCGGGGGTTTGTAGCCGGGCCGCTCATCGTTTTAGGCCACGGTATTCTGGAAGGAGTGCTGGTGCTCGCCCTTGCCCTGGGGCTGGCGGCGTTTCTGGCCGCTTCGGCGGTGGCGAAAGGAATTGCCGTAGTCGGTGGACTGTTTTTGCTTTACCTGGGCTGGGGGATGTTTAAAGACGCCCGGACGGGAAAGGTGGAACTGGCCTTTTCCGCCGGCAGCAGCTCAGGCGGCGCCTGCGCCTGTACTGACCAAAAAAATAACCCGGCAAAGCAATCCAGGGGAATGCACCCGGTGCTGGCCGGTATCTTCATCAGCCTTTCCAACCCTTACTGGAGTTTGTGGTGGGCCACTGTTGGTTTGGGCTATATAACCTTTTCTTTAAAACAAGGCTCCCTCGGTTTGGCCAGCTTTTTTACCGGTCACATTCTTTCCGACCTGGTCTGGTATTCTTTGGTGTCCGGGATGATTGCCGGCGGCCGGCGCTTCCTGAAACCGGTTCTCTATCAGGGAATTCTGGCCGTTTGCGGCTTGTTTTTGCTTGGTCTGGGAGGGTACTTTATTTTCTGGGGGGTAACTTCGTAAAGTGAACCGGGCACAAAGGCACAAAGTTTAAAGGATTACAGGCGGAATAGTTGTAAATATGGAAGGAGACCGGTTAAGGAATAAAATTTTGAGCGAGGGGATAAGATGGAAAAAGCGAAACCGGTCCTCCTCATAGACAGCAGGATTTGTCAATAAGTTGCTCAATGCAGAATCAGCAAAAAGTAGAATATTTTTTAAAGCTTGGCGTTCTTTGCGTCTTTGCGGTTAACTCTATTTTTTACAGGGAGGGTTGCTTATGCCGGTGGTCTTTGGCGGAATCTGCCCGCACCCCCCGATTATGGTGCCCGAGGTTGGCCGGGAACGGGCCGGCGAAGTTTTGTCTTCGCAGCAGGCCATGCTGGAACTGGGCAGGCGGGTAAAAAATAGCGGCGCGGATGCCCTGGTCATGATTTCTCCCCACGCTCCCGTTTTTCGGGACGCTGTCGCCATCAACGTTCAACCGCGCCTGAAGGGGAGCTTAAGGGAATTTGGAGCAGCTTCGGTAAGCTTTGATCTGGAGAATTTTTTGGAGCTGGCGGGGGAAATTGCCGGGCAGGCGGGAGCAATGGGAATAACGACGGTCCAGCTGAACGAGAAGCTTACCCGTCGTTATCAGGCTGGCCTGGAGCTAGATCACGGTTTTATGGTACCCCTTTCTTTTATTCTGCGCGCCGTTGTAAAACTGCCCCTGGTGGCTGTTTCAATGGGCTTTATGCCGTACGAACGTTTATACGCCTTTGGCGTTGCCGTTCAAAAAGCTGCCGACCAGTTAAACAAAAACGTTGCCGTCCTGGCCAGCGGGGATCTTTCGCACCGTCTAACTAAGGATGCACCGGCCGGGTATGACCCGCGCGGGGCAGAATTTGACCGGGAAATGGTCGCTTTGGTGAAAAGGGGGGACATTGAAGGGATCTTGCGTCTCGACGAAGAGCTTGTCGAGCGCGCCGGGGAATGCGGGTTAAGGCCGATCATTATGATGTTTGGGGCGCTGGACGGGTTTAACCTCCAGGTGGATGTTCTTTCTTACGAGGGGCCTTTCGGCGTGGGTTACCTGGTGGCCGCGTTAACTCCCCGGGAACCGTCTCCGGGCAGGATTTTACTGGAAAAGTTACAGGCGCAACAAAAAGTAAATTTAGACGAGAGAAAATCCAAAGAAAGTTATTTGGTCCGGCTGGCCCGCCGGACTTTGGAAAGGTATTACGCAACGGGCAAGATCGAAGCGCCAACGGAAGAAATTCCTGCGCAATATTTAAAACAGGCGGGAGCCTTTGTTTCCCTAAAAAAGCACGGGCAACTGCGGGGATGCATCGGGACCATTTTGCCCCAGTATAAAAACGTTATTGAGGAGGTTGTGCATAACGCCATCAGCGCGGCAACCCGGGACCCGCGTTTTACGCCTGTACGCAAAGAGGAACTGGCCGAGCTGACCATTTCGGTTGATGTGTTGAGCGAGCCCGAACAGGCAAAAGGACTAAGTGAACTGGATCCCCGGAAATACGGGGTGATTGTCCGTTCCGGCGGTCGTTCGGGTGTTTTATTGCCTGATTTGGAAGGGATTAACACTGCCGCGGAGCAGGTGGCCATCGCCATGCAGAAGGCGGGCATCAACCCCGGTGAACCCGTGGAACTGTACAGGTTTACGGTAGAAAGACACTTCTAAAGCTAAAGAGGCGCCCCAGGCACCCACAAAGGCGCACACTCTGCTTTGTTTTTTGCCCAGGCTTTTTAAGTTAATTTGACATTCTCGAAGGGACTTAATTTGTATGCACGAAGCGCTTTATTACGAAAAAAAAGAGGACAGGCGGGCGTTGTGCCGCCTTTGCCCCAAAATGTGCAATATCCGTCCCGGACACTCCGGTTTTTGCCGTGTCCGGCAGAATAAAGACGGCGTCCTTTACACGTTGAATTACGGAAGATGTACCGCGGCGGCGATGGATCCCATCGAAAAAAAGCCCCTTTACCATTTTTACCCGGGTTCGTCGATCTATTCCCTGGGCACGGTGGGCTGCAACCTGCGCTGTGGTTTCTGCCAAAACTGGGAGATTGCCCACGGCGACCCCCGCACCTTTAAAATAACGCCGCAAGAAGCGGTTAATACGGCCTTGAATTACCGGAACAGCGGGTATGTTTGCGTCGGTATTGCCTATACCTATTCCGAACCTTTCATGTGGTACGAATTTGTTTACGATGCCGCCAGGCTGGCCCGGGAAAAAGGGCTTAAAAACGTGCTGGTAACCAATGGTTATGTAAACCCGGAACCTTTAAAAGAGCTCCTTCCGTACGTAGATGCGCTGAACATTGACGTAAAAGGTTTTACCGACGAGTATTACCGGAAAACCTGCGTCGGGAGGCTGGAACCCGTCCGGCGCACGGTGGAAATCGCCTACCTGCACGGCCATATTGAGTTGACTACTCTCCTGGTTCCCGG